>JAEWJO010000705.1 GCA_023386455.1 Pseudomonadota bacterium
ACCTGATGTTCCCGGTCAAGGTCGCCGCGCGCGGCGACGGCTCGACGGTCGAGCTCGCGCTCGCGACGCTGACGTTCGACGACATGATCGGCAAGTCCGGCAACCAGCACCGCGAGGCGTTCGTGTCGGCGAAGTCGTCGGCAGATGCCGCGGCCACCGCGGGCGCCGTGAAGATCGGCCTCGAGGTCGCGCGCGTCCGCGCCACCGCTGCCGGCGCGACGCTGGAGGCGATCACGCTCGCTCGTCAGGGCCAGATCGAGCCTGCGCGCAAGCGCGTCGCCGACGCGGTCAAGGCCGTGAAGGCCGCCGCCTCGCGCCTGAAGGACGACGAGCTCGAGCAGCTCGGTCGCGAGCTCGATGCGCTCGCGAAGGACCTGGCGAAGATCGTCGTGCCGCCTCCGCAGATCATCGGCGACATGCCCCAGGCGGGAGAGACGATGTCGCTCGCACCCGCGACGGCGCCGGCCCCGGTCGAGCGCAGCCTGCGCAAGGCCGAGCAGAAGGCGAGCGACGTCGTCCGTGGCTCGAAGCACTAGGCGGGAGTTCGCACTGGCGAGCTGTCGAGGCTGTAGACGACGAGCTTGCGGACCGCGATCAGCGCGACAGCACCAGCGATGGCGGTCCAGCTCGCGTCTTGCGAGAGTCTCAGGAGGCCGGCCGCGACCCACAGGTCGAGCATGAACGACATGGCCTGACGGAGCTGGTGCGTCCGCAGGAACGCGACGAGCGCGATCACGATGCTCGCCGACACGATCGCGAGCGCAGCGGCGTTCACGATCATACGAGGTGGTTCTCGCCGGCGGCCAGCTCGGCCCGCTCGCGCTGGATCTCGCGCGCCAGGAAGAAGTTCAGCGCGGTCCGGATCGCCGCGATCGCCGCGAGCTTGCCGATCTCCTCGAAGCTCGGTGCGACGGCGGTGCGCAGCAGGTCGGACGCGAGCTGGAACTCGAGGCCGAGCGCGAGGAAGCGTCCGAGGTCGAGCCGGATCGCGGCGAACGCGTCCGCACGCCGCGTGGTCAGCGCACGGAACGCGAAGCGCACGATCGAGATGACCGCGCCCGTGAAGATGACGAGTGCGCCCGCGGACTCGACGATCCGGACGAGCACGAACACCGCCTGCTGGACCGTATCCTCCGCGAGAAGCGCGCCCACCACGGCTCCGGCTAGGCGGCGCGCTGACCGGTGAAGACCGGCGTCATGCGCAGCGCACGGAACGCGCGGTGGGCCGCGTTGATGATCTGCTCGGCCTGGTGGTGGTCGGACGCCGCCCTGTCGAGCACGACACCGAGCTCGTGCCAGCGCTGGCCGGACGGGCTCGAGGCGAGCAGGTAGTTGCCGGCGATCGTCAGCTCGCGCGGCAGGCGCTTCACGAGGTGGCGGTGCAGCATGCCGTTCAGCCGGCGGCCGCGCTCGACGACGTACATCCAGCCGAGGCCCTGCTCGGCGCCGACGAGGTTGGGCGCGGGCAGGAGCTCGGGCGCGGCGTTCAGGGCCGCGAGGTCCGAGAGCAGATACGGTGTCCGGATCCGAGGCCCGACGTCGATGACCCTCTGCAGCTCGGGCATCCGCTTCCAGCGCGCCTCGATCGGCGCCTCGAACGAGTAGATGCGCGAGAGGAACTCGACGTATTTGTCGGCCGTCATCTTCGCGGTGAACAGCGACAGGCGGCCGGCATCCGCCGGCACGTGATGCGCGCGTGTCGCGAAGTCGAGCTGCTGGAGCATCCAGGAACCAGTGGGTGCACCGACGGTCGCCATCGCATTACCCCTTGCGGTTCAGATCGAGCCTGGCGAACGCGGACCGGACGCGCTGGTCCTGTCCGCACTTCTGCATGCTGGGAACCATGCGCTTCACGCCGTCGACCATCCGCGCCTGGGCAGCGGCCGGCAGCTTCTTGCCCTGCTGCTTCGCGGTGCGGGCGATCGCGATCGCGTCCTTGTTCGCGTCGATGACGGACGTGACGTTGGTCGCCATCCTGTCGCAGGCGCCGGCCGAGTCGACGACGGTCGTGACGAGCTTGTCGAAGAACGTGATCCACTTCTCGGCGTCGCGCGCGGGCATCTCCTGCTCGGCGGGCGTGGGCGTCGGTGCCGTGGGTTCGGCGAGCGCGATGCCGGCGAGTCCCGTGACCGCGGCGCACGCGACGAGAAGGGAGCGGACGTTCATGACTCCAGTTCCAGCATCCGGCGTGCCAGCTCGGCCTCGTTCGCGGCCGCATCGCTATCCTCGTCGAGCGATTCAGGAGCCCCCTGCGCGGACGACCGTAGCGATCGACGCGGACGCGCGGCGCGTTCGCGCATCATGCGCTCCTGCCGCGCACGCCTCACGACGCGGCCCCGATGATGTCGAACGCCTCGTAGGGCTGGGTGACCCGGCCCGAGCCGAGCGCGGTCTCGAGCTCGAACGGGACGAGCGCCTCGACGGCCTCGGCGATGCGCGGCATCGGCGCCAGCTCCGGCCGTTCGTGGATCGGGCGAACACGATCGCGCAGGTTCGACGCGGGGGCACGCCGTAACACCGACTGAACCTCCGCGGCGATCGCCAGCGCGATTTCTTGGGGTGTCTCGGCACCGAGCTCGAGCCCGACCGGCGCGTGCAGGCGCGTGTCGACCTCGACCTCGAGCTCGTCGAGCATCCGCCGCGTCCGCGTGCGGGGACCGAGCATGCCGATGTAGCGGACGCGCGTCGCGAGGAGCATCGCGAGGTTGTCGCGGTCCGTGTCGAAGTGGTGATTCATGATGACCGCGACGGCACGATCGCACTCGTCGATCCGGGCCGCGATCTCCTCGGGCGTACCGACGAGTAGCTCGTCGGCGACGGAGCTGAATCGCTGGCGCGTCGCGATCCGCGGCTGAGGCGCGCAGACCGACACGTCCCAGCCGAGGCTGCGCATCATCTGGACGACCGGCACGGCATCGTGGCCGGTGCCGAACACGAACGCGCGCGGCGGCGGCAGGATCGACTCGACGAACACGTCGACCGAGCCGCGCTCCGAGTTGTACGTACGCAGCGTCGACTCGCCGCTCGCGATCGCGGCGTTGGCATCGGCGATCATCGCGAGCCGCAGGATGTCGTCGAATGGGTCCGCGATCGGCTCGCTACCCGACACGACCGCGACGCGCTGGCCGACCTTGACGCCGTTGACGCGCGAGTGAATGACGGTGACGACCGCGCCGCGCTTCTGCGTGCGCAGGCAGCGGTCGGCGATCTCGAGCGGATCGATCCGGCCGGGCGTGTTGCCGCGCTCGAGCAGCACCTCGACGGTGCCGTCGCAGCCGATGCCGAACGCCGCGCGCACGTCGTCGGCGGCCTCGTTCTCGGGCTGCGTCGAGTCGTACGTCATGATGATCGGCTCGCCGTCGCGCGTTCGCCACCAGGCCTTGCTGGCGATGTCGCCCTCGAGGCAGCCACCGCTCACCGACGCGCTGATCCAGCGGAACTGGGTCAGGAGCATCCGGGCGCCGGGGCGCCGGTAGGCCGAGCCCTTGACCCGGACGACCGTCGCGATGAGGTGAGCTTCGCGATTGCGACGCAGACGAGAGGCCGCGTCAATGATGGAGCGTTCGATCGTCATGGTTGATGACTCGACTGGCGGGCGGAGGTGAATGGAAACGAACAGGACCGCAGTCAAAGCTCGGCGACGGAGGCGAGCGACCAGCTAGCGCTATGAAACGGTCTAGCGCCGCCCGACCAATCCGTCGACCGCGAGCGAGACGCTCAGAGCTTGATCATGCGGATGCGGTTGTACGGCACGTCTTCGCCGCGCGTACCATCCGCCACGAACAGCTTGCCGTCGGCGGCGGTGACGCCCTCGAGGCCGTAGAACTGCGACGCGAGCTTGTCGTCGCTGTCCTTGGCTCCCGGGTTGCCATCGCCCGCGACCGTCGACACGGTCGAGAGGTCCGACGAGATCTTACGTACGCGGTAGTTCTCGAGGTCGGTCACGTAGAAGTTGCCGTCCGAGCCCTTCGCGATGCCTTGCGGGTGGTTGAACTTGGCGCTCGCGAGCGCGCCGTCGCCGAAGCCCGCCGTGCCACCACCGGCCGTCGACACCGTGCCGTCGAGACCGACGAGCCGGATCTTGTGGTTGTCGAAGTCGGTGACGACGAGCTTGCCGTCGCTGCGCTGGGCGACCCCGTACGGCGTCGAGAACGAGGCCGTGCCGCCCGCGCCGTCGGCGGCGCCCTTGACGCCCCAGGTGCCGGCGAGCGGCGTCAGCTGGTTCGTCGCGGGGTCGAAGATCTGGATGACGTGGAACGTGTAGTCCACGACCGCGATGCGACCGTCGGAGAGCGCCGTCAGGCCGCGCGGGCGACCGACGCGCGGCGCGACCGCGATCGCCGTCTTCGCGTTGAGATCGATCTTCCAGATCGTGCCCGACATCAGGTCGTCGGGACCGCCCTGGCCGGCGGGGTCGCGGTCGGTCGAGACGTAGAGCGTGTTGCCGACAAACGCCATGCCGAACGGACGCGAGAACTTGTCCTTCGCGATGATCGTCGACGTGTTGCCGTCCATGTCGACCGCGCGGATCTTGCCGTTGTCGAAGTCGGCAACGTAGAGCTTGCCGTCGTGCGCGGCGACGTTGACCGGGTTGTTGAACAGGTTGACCTGGCGGTTGCCGTCCTTGTAGCCAGGCTCGTTCCAGCCGGCGAGCGTGCTGACCCCGTTCGTCATCGGTCCGCGGTCGCCGCCGCCGCCGCTGCCGTCGTCATCGCCCGGCATGTCGTCGTCGCTCATGCCGCCGCCGGTGCAGCCAGCCACGCCGACGAGACCAGCAAGCGAAAGAGAAAGTAGGAGGTTCATCTTCGACATGTGCGCCTCTCAGAGCAATCGGCTTGCCAGGGGAAACAGATGGGTTTGCGCGAGGATGGCCGTTTCATCGCCGCGCACTGTTGCGTGCGGTCGCGCTCAACGTGCTCGCGCGGTCGCGAGGCGCACGCGCGCAGGGATCAGGTTCATCGACGACAGGTGGTCGTGAAGCTGCGGTGAGGTCAGCTTCGACAGATCGCGCGAAATCTCGTCGATCGTCAGGTCCGGGCGGTGGAGCACACCATCGGTTTGCCGCATGAGACCGAGCATCTTAGGACTGGCAACGACGATGAGGTGTCTATATCCGTCTTCATTCACTAACCGCTCGATACTCTCCACAACCTCGCGTGCGAACTTGGAATCCAGTTCGTCGACATGGGCCTCACGGTGGTCGTCGGTCGAGCTTCTGGCAGTCGCGCCGCCCTGCGACACCGAGACACCCGGCTCGTAGTTCGAGACCATCTCGCCGACCCTGAGCCGACGTCCGGGGTTCACGAGGTCCTTCACCTCGGAGAGCTGGTGGGTCGGATCGCCGCCCTCTTCGTACGTGTAGAGGCGTGCGCGTGAAGCATCCACGATGGCGATACAGGCTCGCTTCATGACAGTTCTCCCGAGGTGGTTGGCAGTTGAGAGCTCGACGGCGGCGGCACCGCCGCGTGCATCTGGGTCGACAGCCGCTGATACACGCGTTCGATCTGCGCGTCCGCGAGCTTGCGGTTCGGGACGATGACCTGCGCACCGCTGTCGCTGCGCAGCCGCGTCGAGTACAGGCCGATCTGCTCGATGGTCCCGGCGATCCCCGAGTCGAGCTTGACGTGATCACCTTCACGCACGCCGTGGTCGCCGAGGATCGCGTACGCCGCGATCACGTTCTCGAGCGGACGCGCCGCGGCGAGCGCCAGCGCCGCACCGACGATCGCGATCAGCACGAGCAGCGGGCCGACGCCAAAGCCCATGCGGGAGAGCACCATCACCCCGACGATGACGCCGAGCACACCCTTCGCCATGCGCCGCGCGAGCGGCACGAGCGACGTCGCGATGCGCCGATCGGACAGCCACGTCGAGCGCGACGACATCACGTCGAGGACCGTGTCGATGCCGCGCATCGCGCCCCAGGCGAGGGCGACGAGCATGCCGATGTGACCGACGTTGCGGCAGAACGCGAGCACGTCGCCCGGCAGCCGCAGGAACGTGACGAGCAGCTGCCACACCGCGACGACGCCGAGCGCCGCGACAGGCTCCTCGAGCCGGAGCAGGAAGCGATCGTCGACGCGCGAGCGCGTGAGCAGGAGCCGCCGATACAGAGCGCGATGCGCGACACCACCGACGAACCGACCGCCGAAGTAGGACGCGACCACCATCACCAACAGCAGGAATCCCTGCGCCCAGCTGAGGTCGAGCATGTCGGCCCGATGCTGCAAGCAGGGTGCCGCCAGCGCACATCAGGTCAATTGCCAGACTGCAGCTTCTCTGCGCGCCTGCGCTCGCGCGCCCACGCCACGAGGTGCGCCTCAGAACCTGAACGCAGCGAGAGGCATCACCATCTGCGCGTCGGTCTCGTCGTCGAACGTCTTCATGTAGCCGCGTGCGACGACATAGCCGAAACCACCGACGGCCGCCGCATACACGAGCCGCGCGGGCAGCTGCTTCCAGCCCTTCATGCACCACGCGTTGAACACCTTCACGACGTCGTTGTGCGGCGAGAACAGCACGACGTCCTTCGAGAAGTCGACCCACAGGCCGGTCGCGCCGACGGTGAGCGCGAGCTGGGCATACTTGTTCTCGGGCCAGGCCGAGGTCAGCACGAGCGCGGCAAACCCACCGAGGAGCAGCGTGTCCGTGATCTTGGGCGCGATGTAGAACAGGATCTTGTCGGTCTTGCCGTACAGGCCCGTCACGTACGTCCAGCCGAAGCGGAACTTGTTCACGCGCGGGTCGCGCCCGGGCGGGAACAGCCGGACCTCCTGGACGTCGCCGCCGACGAGCTCGGCCATGACGGCGTGGCTGCCTTCATGAAGCGTCACGCCGATGAAGTACGTGGGCGGGGCCATCGCGAGGCCCGTGTAGAACAGGCGCTCGTTCGACGGCTCGGCGCTCGCGGTGCCGGCCACGAGGGCGACGATGATCAGGGCGCGCATACCCAGATCTCGTCGACGGGCGTGAAGCCGAGCCGCGCGGCGAGCCGCAGCGAGGCGTGGTTCGTCTCGTCGGCACCCCACACCGGCTCGCGGCCCCGCGCGCGCTCGTCGTGGATCATCGCCGCCGCGGTGATCGTCGCGAGGCCGAGCTGCCGCGCGGCGGGAAGCGTATCGACGCTGACGTCGAAGTAGCGTGCACTCCGCCAGGGTGCATAGGCGAACGACACCGGCTCGTTGTCGACGTACGCGCACCAGATCGTGGTGCCTCGCGTGCGCGCCCACGTCAGCTCGTCGGCGAGCGTCGGCGGCAGCGGCGCGTCCGGGGGCAAGGGCAGGGCGCCCTCGAGGTCGGGCAACTCGCCGGCGAGCGTGTGCAGGATCGCGCGCTGCGCCGGGCGCGGAGCGAGCGCCTCGGTCTCGACGAGGAGCGCGTGCTGCGGATAGCGCGCGACGAGCGCCGCGAGCGCCCGCGCGCCGGCGTCGCCGATGACCACGATCAATTTCGCCGCGTCGTGACCGAGCGCATAGCCGCTGCCCAGCTCCTCTCGCCAGTGCGTCGGGTCGCCGGCGATGCCGTGCGCCTCGACCCAGCGAGGGATGTCGGGGATCACTTCTTCAGCCCGTTGAGATAGCCGACCGCCGCACGCGCGTCGTCGATGAGGCAGCCGTTGATCGGCTTGCCGCGCATCGCGCCGCTCTTGCCCTTCGCGAGGATCGCGCGCTCGAGCGCCGGCACCGCCCGTGGATCGCCGATCGCACGCAGCTTGCCGACCGCCTGCGCGCGCTGCGGGCAGGTCGGCGCGTCCTGCAGGTCGAGCGAGTACGCCTTGATCCGCACGAGCGCGTCGCCGAGCTTGTACTTGTCGAGCACGTTCAGCGCCGCGTGTCGCCGCTCGAGCGACGGGCTCGCCGCCGCCTTCGCCAGCAGCTCCTTCGCCGGCTCGTCCTTCGTGTAGCCGACCCACACGTCGAACGCGTTCTGCACGATCTCTGGATCGCTCTCGCCCGCCATCGCGCGCAGGTTCGCGCGCAGGTCGCGGTCGCGCTCGCGCTCCGGCTTGATCGCGAGCGCACGCCGATACGACGCGATCGCCTGCGGCGGATCGTTGCGCGCCGCGTACGCGTGTCCGAGCACGAGCTGCGCGTCGGCGTCGTTGGCGATCTGCTCCTTCTTCGCTTCGAGGGATGCGATCGCGCCGTTGAAGTCGCCGCGATCGAGCATCTCCTGCGCCTGACCGGCGGGCGTGTTGCGATCGAGCTTGTGATCGCCGGGCTTCGTGACGATCGCGATCGTGATGCCGATGATCGTGGCGAGGACGGCGATGCCGCCGTAGACGAGGTACTTGGTGCGCGCGCTCTTCGCCGCCTTCGGCTGCGCGAGTCGCTGGTCCGGCGTGAGCCCGAAGATCGGCTCGCCGCTCGGCCCGGTGTAGGGCAAGCCGATGCCGACGCCGCTCCCCGCGGGCCGCCCGAGCGGTGCGCCCATCGCGACCACCGGCGGCGATGGCTCCGTCGGCGGAGGCGGCACGCCGATCGTCGTCCCGACGCGCTGATCGACCCCGCGCGGCGGCGTCTTCGGCCGCTTCGGCGACGGCGGCGATGATGCGACGCCGAGCGCCTCCTCGATCGCGCTGTTGATCGAGTGGCTGTTGTCCTCGGGGATCGACAGATCGTCGTCGATCAGCGACTGCGATCCGGTGTCGCGCTTGGGTCGCTCGAACTCGACCGCGGTCACGCCGCCGTCGGCGGTCGCGAGTGCGCTCTCCACCGCTGCGAGGAACACCTCGGCGGTCGCATACCGATCGCCCGGCTTCTTCGTCAGGCCGCGCAGGATCAGCTTCTCGAGCGAGCTCGGCACCGGCTTGCCGCCGCGGATCAGGCGATTGCGCATCGGCGGCACCGGCTTCGCCGTGTGCATCGACATCACCTCGAGCTTGTCCTCGCTGTAGAACGGCGGCTGGCCGCACAGCATCTCGTAGCCCATCACCGCGGCCGCGTAGAGGTCGGCGCGCCCGTCCATCGGATTGCCGAGCGCCTGCTCGGGCGCCATGTAGATCGGCGTACCGAATGCCATGCCCGCCTGCGTGAGCTTCACGCCGTCGTCCGACAGCTCGCCGGCCATCGGCTTCGCGATGCCGAAGTCGAGGATCTTGCCGAAGTCGACGTCGTCGCCGAGCCGGATCAGGAAGATGTTCTCGGGCTTGATGTCGCGATGGATGAGCCCCGCGGCGTGCACCGCGCCGAGCCCGCGAAGGATGTGCGCGAGGATGTGGAGCGCGCGACCGGGCGCGAGCTGGCCCTCCTGCTCGAGCACGTCGGCGAGGCTCTTGCCCTCGAGTAGCTCCATCGCCAGGTACAGCGAGCCATCCGGCAACCGGCCGACGTCGTACGTCGCGACGCAGTTCGGATGGTCGACCTTGCCGACCGCGAGCGCCTCGCGTTCGAATCGCGAGCGCACGTCGGGCGACGCCGCGAGCGACGGATGCAGGATCTTGACGGCGACCTGCCGGCGCATGCCGACGTGCGTCGCGCGATACACGAGTCCCATGCCGCCGCGCCCGAGTGTCGCGTCGAGGCGATAACGGTTATCGACGACCAGGCCGAGCAGCTCGGTGCCGTCTCCCTCGAGCGGCACCGGCGTGTTCAGCAGGGCCGGATCGGTACCATCATGGGATGGCATTTCGCGGCGACCATTGTGCCACCTTCGCCCACGGAAGGCCTGGGGAAGGCGGGGGATTCCAGCAATTCAAGTGGCTTCGAGGTTGCCAAGGCGGGGTCAGGTATGTAGATTCCGTGCTCCCAACCGCCCAGGTAGCTCAGTTGGTAGAGCAGCGGACTGAAAATCCGCGTGTCGTTGGTTCAATTCCGACCCTGGGCACGACAGCTTCACTGCGCCTCCCGAGGCGCCCCCGCGCGGGACGGGCTGGCCACCGGGCCGCCCCCGCGGGAGGCCGCTCGCTGGTCCATCACGGTACCGATCGCGCGGAGCAGGTCGTCGCCATCGAACGGCTTGTCGACGCAGCGGTTGGGGACGCTGTCGAGGAACGTACGAGTCTGCGCGGTGAAGGCGCCGCCGGTCATGAAGACAAACCGGCGCTCGAGCTCGGGGTGCTCGGCGCGCACGACCTCGTACAGATCCATGCCGGTGACGTCCGCCATCATCAGGTCGGCGAGGATCACGTCGAACGCGGCGTCGGCGCGCAGCACGTCGAGCGCCTGCCGGCCGCTCGACGCGGTGACGACGTCGTGGGTGTCGCCGATCAGCGCGACGATCGCGCGCAGTAGCGCTGGCTCGTCGTCGACGACAAGGACGCGGCCGTGGCCCGCGACGCGCTCCTGCGCACGGGCGGGAACCGGCTCGGCGTCGCTCGCCGGCAAGGCGACCCGGAACGTCGTGCCTCGGCCGGGCGTCGACTCGAACGTGATCTCGCCGCCGAGCTGGGTGACGACGCGGTGGCAGATCGCGAGGCCGAGCCCCGTTCCGGCGCCGACCGCCTTCGTCGTGAAGAATGGATCGAAGATGCGCTCGGCCAGATCCTGCGGGATCCCGACGCCGGTATCGGCGATCTCGACGACCGCACGTCCCTGCGCGTCGCTGTGCGTGGTCACGCGGATCTCGTGGCGCTCGAGCGCTCCCTCCGGGATCGCGTCGGCGGCGTTGAGCAGCAGGTTCAGGAACAGCTGGCCGAGCCGGCCACGGGTCGCGAGCGCGCGAGGCGCGGTGCCGTAGCACCGGGTGACCTTCGCCTTCGGGCCGATCGCATTGGCGGCGAGCGCGAGCGTCGAGTCGAGCAGGGCGGGCAGATCGACCGCCTCCCTGGGCTCGTCCTCGGCGCGCGACAGGAGCTTCAGATCGCGGACGATGCCGCGCACGCGCTCGGCTCCATCCTTGGCGCGCGCGATCGAGTCCGCGATCCTCGCGCCGCGCGGATCGTTGATGGCCGCGAGGTCGCGTGCGGCGACCTCGAGACTCGTGTGGATGTACGCGAGGGGGTTGTTGATCTCGTGGGCGACGCCCGCGGCGAGCCGGCCCAGGGAGGCCATGCGATCGCCGAGCGCGAGCTGCTCGTGCAGCCGATGATGCTCGGTGACGTCGCGCAGGACGACGAGTCGCATCGGTGTCCCCTCGAGCTCGACGGTCGGCATCGTGCTGGCCTGGACGAGGCGGATCGATCCATCGGCGCGGACCATCCGGTACTCGAGCCGCTCGTCGGTGAGGTGGTCCGGGCGCCAGTTCGAGGTCCGCGCGGTGATCGCGGCGCGATCCTGGTCGAGCACGAAGTCGAGCACGAAGCGGCCGACGACCTGCTCGATGCGATCGAGCCCGAGGATCTCGAGCACCGCCGCATTGGCCCAGGTCACCGTGCCGTCGCGGTGGAGCAGCACGCCATCCGGCAAGCGCTCGATCAGCTGCCGCAGCTCGTGGCGTGACGTGCGCAGTGCAGTGAGGCTTCCCTCGAGCTCGTCCTGCTGGCGGGCGACGACCCGGAACAGATCGCGGAGCGCCAGCGCGGTGCGCGCGCCGCGTCGCAACCTCGCACCGAGCGTGTGCGATTTGGGCAGCCGCAAGACGATCCGGGCGCGCTTGCCGGTGACGACCTCCTCGACGACGGCGGACGGTGGGAGATCGAGCAGGCGCGGGGTCGCGGTCACGTTCGCGTGACAGAGCCGAAACACGGCATCGGACTCGCGATAGCCGGGTGCGAGCTCACCCGAGATCGCGACCGTGCCCGACGGCAGCCACTCCAGGGTCACCGTGATGTTGCTGAACATCGCGGGCGCGACCATCCGGTGCGCGACGATGTAGAGCTGCCGCGGGCTCACCACGAGCTGGCCGGCGAGCCGGAGGAACTGGAACGACGGAACGTGCAGCATGCCCGCGCCGAGGGCCTCGAGCGAGATCCGCTCGCCGTACAGCTCCTCGACTCCCTCGACGAACGTCGCGAAGACCTCCCAGTCGATCCGCGCCGACGTGCGAAGCGTGTCGAGCGAGACCGGCAGGCGCGAGATCAGCGCATCGAGCGAGATACCCGCCTGATCGAGTACCTCGAGCACGCTCCGCATCGCCTTGCCGGAAACCTCGCGCACGTCCAGACGATAGTACCTGCTCCGCGCGGGGGCGTGGCGGCTGGCGATAAACCGCGCGGGAAGAGCTCTTCCTAGGAGCTTGTCCTCACGGGGCGAGAAACCGCGCCGCTCGGTCGAGCGCCTGTCGCGAGGCCTCGAGGTCGGCGACGTTCAGCTGGAAGACGTGGTGCAGACCCTCGTACTCCTCGAGCAGCACGTCGTGCCCGGTCCGACGCGCAGCGGCGACGTAGCGTCGCGCGTCGTCGAGCAGGATCTCGTCGGTCCCGACCTGGATCAGGAGTCGCGGCAAGCGCCGGGGAATGTCGAACAGCGGGGACGCGCTCGGATCGTCGGCGGCCTCGTCGCCGAGGTACGCGCGAGCCGACTCGGCGAGGCGATCGTGGGCGAGCAACGGATCGTGGATCGACGGCTCGTGCATGCTCGCGCCGCTGAGCGTCAGGTCGGTCCACGGCGAGAACAGGACGATCGCGTCCGGCAGCGCCTCGTGCGTGAGCGCGGCCAGCGCGAGCCCGCCTCCGGCGGAGTCGCCGACGATGCCGACCGCGTCGTGCGTCGTACACAGCCGGTCCACCGTCGCAGCGGTCATGTTCAGCGCGGCGGGCAGGGGCGCTTCGGGCGCCAGCGGATAGTCGAGCGTGAAGACGGCGCGCCGCGTGCGGACGGCGATCTGACTCGCGAGGCCCCGGAACGCGCCTGCACTTCCCTTCGTGTACGAGCCGCCGTGGAGGTGGAGGATGACCGCGTTCGGCGTGGCGCCCGCCGGCTCGCTCCACACGCCGGGAGCCGACGGATCGGTCACCTCGCGAAACCTGACGCCGTTGGCGACGGGCGTTGCGGCGATGAACCGGTCGAACTGGGCACGCGGGTCCTCGCCCGTCTGCGACCAGAATTGTGCGAATTCGTCGCGCAGGCGGCGCGTCGCGACGACGTCGGCCGGCGACAGCGCGAAGCTCGTCGAGTGATCGCGGTACCTGGCGTTCGCGAAGCTTGGCTGCATCACACTCAACCTAGGTGCGGCCTCGGCCGCGGCAATCAGCGCGCTTCGCGACGGCGAGTTTCCGATTCGATCGCCGCCGATCCGGTCAGCGGCGTGTTGTCGAGATATCGGACCTCGTAGACGCGCTCGGCGAACCGCCAGCCATCCGGCGTCCGCTGGTAGCGGTCGTGATAGAGCGAGTAGTTCAGGTGCGACGTGCCATCGCGCATGCGCCCGAGCTCGAGGATGTACG
Source organism: Pseudomonadota bacterium (assembly GCA_023386455.1). Taxonomy (GTDB): domain Bacteria; phylum Myxococcota_A; class Polyangia; order Haliangiales; family Haliangiaceae; genus JABFXX01. Next base: position 13,265 of record JAEWJO010000705.1, read on the forward strand.
CGCGGCCGGTCGCCGTATCACCAGCGACCCGGATCATCCCGGGATGCGTCGTCTGGACGAAATACTCCCAGAGACCCTGCAGCCTCTCGATCCCGGCGCGGATGTTCGCGCGTCCGGCGAGCTCGACGCCGATGTACGGGATCCGCCACACGCCGTCCGGCGTGAACAGCGCCGCGACGCGATCGTAGTCGTGCTGCAGCACCGCGTCGGTGATCTCGCCACGCAGCGCCTCGATCTCGACGCGATCGGCGAGTGCCTGTAGATCGCTCATCAGAGCCTCCTGCAGGCGTGGACGAGCAAGAGACGTGCGCGCTACCGCCGCGTACGTGGATCGGGCGGCATCGGCAGGGAGATGATGGCCGACGCCTTCGCGGTGTCCATGATGCCGAGTGACAGCCCGGCGGCGGCACGATCGGTCGCGAGCAGCTCGAGCACCGTGAGCGCTTCGCGCGCGGTGGCGAAACGCTGTGCGGGGTCGCGCGCGAGGAGCTTCATGCAGACGCGCTCGAGCAGTGGATCGACGAGGAGCTTGTCGGCGAACGGCGGTGGGTCGCGCTTGAGCTTCGCGGCGAGGACGTCGACGGGCCTGCCATCGAACGGCAACGCGCCGGCGAGCATCTCGTACATCATCACGCCGACCGAGTAGAGGTCGGAGCGCGTGTCGAGCTCCTCGGCCCGGGCCTGCTCGGGCGACATGTACGCCGGCGTGCCGATGATCTGGCCGGCGCCGGTGAGGCGGGCGACGGACTCGGGGCCACCGTCGCGGACGATCGCGATGCCGAAGTCGATGATGCGCGCGTGGTCGCGGCCGTTGCGCCACTCGACGAGGATGTTGTCGGGTTTGAGGTCGCGGTGGACGAGGCCCATCGCGTGCGCGTGCTCGAGGCCGCGCAGGAGCTGGCCGACGAGGAGCGTGACGCGCTCGGGCGGGAGCGGCATCGTGAGGAGCGTCGTGAGCGCCTCGCCCTCGACGAGCTCGAGCGCGAGGCCGTAGCGCGCGCCTGCCTGGACGAGCTCGAACACGCCGCCGATATGAGGGTGGCCGAGGCGCGATGCGATGCGCGCCTCGCGGACGAAGCGCTTCACGGTGACGGTCTCGTCGAGGAGATCGGGCCTCAGGACCTTGAGCGCGATCGTCCGGTTGGTATCGATGTGGACGGCGCGGAACACCACGCCCATCGCGCCACCGCCGAGGCGGTCCTGGACGAGGTAGGGGCCGAACATCGCGCCCACCAGGTTCGCGTCGCGCGTGTCGTCCTTCGTGCGTGCTCCAACTCCTCGGCGTGTCGTCTTGGCGTCGACGATCGTGTCGTGCAGCGGAGCGTCTTCGTCGTCTCGACGGCGGGACACCGAGGACCAGCGTAACCGATCCGTCAGCGCTTCGCGACGGCGCACGCGGCCGCCGACCACCGCCACATGAGTGTGGTCGCGAGGCCGAGGTTTCCTGCACTCACCGCATACAGCCGGTACTCGGGAAACCGCGCGGCGACGAAGAACGCGACGAAGTAGGTGGCCGCGGAGGTCCCGATCCACGGATCGGTGTGGACCGCGAACATCCCGCACGACGCTCCCCACAGGAACAGGTTCATCGTCAGGGTGAGGCCGACGGGCTGATCCATCAGGTAGACGCCGACCGCGAGGACGGCCTGGCCGAGGAAGATGAGCTTGCCGGCCTCGAAGAAGCGGCGGTTGATCGGCGTCAGGTTCTTGCGACGCGCCCATAGCCAGAGCAGCCACGAGACACCGAAGCAGAGGAGCGCAAAGCCGACGGCGCGCCCGTGCGAGGCGAGGCCCATGTCGGGACGCAGGCCCGCGAGGAGCGGGAGGACGACGAACGCGAACGTCATCGCGCCGATCGCGGTGCGCGTGCGCGGATCGAGGGTCTGGTTCGCGTTGTCCTCGAGCTCTCTGCGCCGCCGCGCGTCGGCCTCGACGGCGGTTCGCGCCCGGTCGTGGAGCGCGGTCCTGTCGGGCAGCTCGGACAGGAGCGTGAGGGCGGCGCGCGCGTCGCCGCACGCGAGCTCGTACTCGGCGACGGCCGTCGTCGCACGCGCGAGCCCGTCGCGCGCCTCGCGGTTGTCGCGCCACGTCGCGAG
>JAEWJO010000725.1 GCA_023386455.1 Pseudomonadota bacterium
CTGTCCGGATCGTTCGCGAACCAGTGCGTCGAGGGTGCGGTCGTCGATGCGGGGGTGGACGATGCGCCGGACGTCGATGCGACGGTGACGCCCGACGGGCCGACCGTGAACTGCCCGGCGACGTACACGACGATGATCGGCACGCGCTACTACCGCGTGATCGCGACCGCCGCCGTGTGGTCGACCCAGCGCGCGGCCTGCGCGGCGGACGCGGCCAACACGTACCTCGCGATCCCGGCGGACCAGACGGAGCTGACCGGGATCGTGACGGCCGGCGGTGCGCGGGTCTGGGTCGGCATCGACGACCAGACGACCGAGGGTACGTATGCCACGGTACGCGGCGGCACGATCGCGCCGAACAGCCCGCTCTGGGACGTCGGGGAGCCCGACGACGACCCGCTGGTCGGTGCGGGGCCGGGCGACTGCGTCGTCGCCGTGAACACGAACGGGAACCAGATCGCCGACGAACGCTGCGACCGCACCTATCCGGCGGTCTGCGAGTGCGAGCCGTGACGGCGCGTTGTTCTGGTACTGCCTGACAATCACACCGGACTTCTTGACCCGACCGGGTACCGGGGTGAGGCTGATACAGCGTTGCAACTGGGCCGGTATCAGATTCTGAAGCAGCTGGCGACCGGCGGTGTCGCGGACGTGCTGCTTGCCCGGGCGACCGGGGGTGTCGAGGGATTCGCGCGTCATGTCGTGATCAAGCGGATCCGACCGGAGTACGCGGCCGAGGAGAGGTTCGTCGCGTCGTTCCTCGAGGAGGCGCGGATCGCGGCGTCGCTGCACCACCAGAACATCGTGACGGTGCACGACATCGGCGAACAGGACGGCTCGTACTTCTTCGCGATGGAGTACGTGCACGGCGAGGACGTGCGCAAGCTGCTGCTGCGCGTGCGCGAGCGCGGCCAGCTCGTGCCGCTCGATCACGTGGTCGCGATCGTCAGCGCGACCGCCGCGGGACTGCACCACGCCCACGAGCAGCACGGACCGACGGGCGAGCCGCTCGGCGTCGTCCACCGCGACGTGTCGCCGACCAACATCCTGATCGGCTTTGACGGCAGCGTGAAGCTCGTCGACTTCGGGCTCGCGCGCGCCGCGCTGCGCTCGACGAAGACGGTGACCGGGACGCTGCGCGGCCAGGCGTCGTACATGTCTCCCGAGCAGTGCTGCGGCCGCAAGGTCGACCGGCGAACCGACACGTTCTCGCTCGGCATCGTGCTGTACGAGCTCGTGACCGCGCGCCGGCTGTTCAAGGGCACGAACGAGTTCACGACGATGACGGCGATCGTCGAGGGCAAGATCCCGACACCGTCGACGCTCCGCGACGACGTGCCACCAGCGCTCGACGCGATCATCCTGAAGTCGCTCGCGAAGGATCCAGCCGACCGCTACCAGACGGCCGATGACATGCGCGCCGCGCTCGAGGACTTCGTGCGCGAGCATCAGCTGCGGACCTCGAACAAGGCGCTCGCCGACTACCTGCTCGGCCTGTTCGGCCAGCGGCAGGAGCCGTGGCTGACCGACGAGGTGTCGCTGATCACCGACGCCAGCGACTTCGACAAGAGCCAGGATCCCGGCATCGTCGTGCCACCGGCGGGCAGCGATGACGAGGTGTTCCGCCGCCAGGCGCCGACGACCGAGTCGCCGCTCGCGATGGCGCAGGTGATCGCCGATGGCGGCGCGCCGGAGGAGGCAGCCGGCGACGCGGACGAGCCGAGCACGGTCGACATGCCGGCGATCCCGCGCCGCGACGCGCCTGCGCCGCGCCCACCGTCGGTGCCCGGACGGCCGCTGACGCCTCCCCTGCCCGCGGCGCGCGTGCCGGCGATCGTGCCGCCCGTCGTCGCGGCGATGCCCGCGCGCACCCCCGCACGTGCCGACGACGACGACGACGAGAGCGCGACGCTGGTCGCCCCGCCGCTGTTCGACGACGTCGTCTCCGACGTCGGGCCGGCGCAGTTCGCGCAGCCGGTCCTGCCGGAGGCTCCCCGCACCGACGTGTACATCGGGCCGCCGGCGCCGGACCGGCTGACCCGCGCGCGCGACTTCATCGACGCGCACCCGCGCCAGGTCGCGATCGGGATCTCGGTCGGCACGATCCTCCTGCTCGTGATCATGCTGTCGATCCGCGGCTGCGACGATCCGGCGCCCGCGCAAGGCACCGGCGAGCCCGGTCGAGCGCACACGACCTTCGCGGCGCACTGAACCCGGGGTACGCTCGCGCCGGTGCGTCTCCGCGCGACGATCCTCGTCAAGTTGCTCGTCGCGCTCGTGCTGCCGGTCGTCGCGCTGTTCACGCTGTTCGCGTTCGTCGCGTACGAGGTGAGCCGTCGCGACCTCGACACCGAGCTCGGCCACCGGCTCGAGGCGATCGCCGCATCGGCGGCGACACAGATCCGCGATCCGAAGTACATCTCCGAGCTGACCGAGGGGGACGAGCAGCAGGAGCTGTTCACGCAGGCGGTCGCCCGGCTCGAGGCGCTCGGCAAGGCGACCGACGCGCGCCTGTTCCTGATCGATCGCCAGTACGGCACGCGCGGCGACACGTCGGGCACGCCGCCGATCGGCACGCCGAATCACCGCGCGCAGCTCGATCGTGCGGAGCTCGCGCGCGTGTTCGAGCGCGACACGCCGGCGACCTCGGTCACGTTCCAGGGCAACGACGGCAAGTGGTACAAGGCAGGCTACGCGCCGGTCCACGCGGCGGGTGCCGACAAGACGATCGCGCTCGTCGTCGGCGCGCAGGCGCCGGCATCGTACTTCGACGCGCTGGCGGCGCTCCGCGAGCGCCTGCTGCTGTGGGGCGCCGGCCTCGCCGCGGTCAGCGTGCTCGCGGCCGCGCTCGCGACGCTCGCGATC
>JAEWJO010000222.1 GCA_023386455.1 Pseudomonadota bacterium
ACCCCACCGGGTCGGGAGAGCTCCGCCGGCGTGCCTGCCGCGACGACCTTGCCGCGCGCGATGATCGCGACGCGATCGCAGACGAGCTCGACCTCCGAGAGCAGGTGCGAGTTGAGCAGCACGGCGACGCCGCGCGAGCGCAGCTCCTCGAGGAGCCGGCGCACGGTTCGGCGGCCGGCCGGATCGAGCGCGCTCGTCGGCTCGTCGAGCAGGAGCAGGCGCGGCGAGCCGATCATCGCCTGCGCGATGCCGAGGCGCTGCTGCATGCCCTTGGACATCTTGCCGATCGGCTGGCGAGCCGCATCCGCGAGCCCGACGAGCTCGAGCAGCTCCGCTCGCTCCTTCGGCCCCCCCGTGGACTCGGCGAGGCGCTGGTGCAGCGCGAGCATCTCGTCGGCACTCTGCCAGTCGGGGAAGCGAAACAGCTCGGCGAGGTATCCGAGCGCGCGCTGCGCCGCACGCGATCCGGCGGGCGCGCCCGCGACCTCTGCTCGCCCGCCCGTCGGGCGCACGAGCCCGCACGCGATCTTGACGAGCGTCGACTTGCCCGCGCCGTTCGGGCCGAGTAGGCCGAACAGCTCGCCCTCGCCGACCTCGAGCTCGACACCGCGGAGCGCCTCGGTGCGGCCGTACGTCTTGCGAAGGTCGGAGACGGCAAGCGCGGGTGGCACGCGATCTACCTGTACCATCGGCCGCGATCGCCGCAAGCGGCGTCATGTGAAGTATCGCGTCCCATCGTCGGCGTCGTGCGTGAACGCGCGACCGCTCGCCGCCATTCCATGCAGGCGCGCGACGACCTACTCGGTCTTCGTGTCGTCCATCATCTTGCCGAACGCCTCGTTGCTGCTGCACGCCATCATGGCGTCGATGACGGCCTTCTTGTTCTCGGCCATCTTGGCGCCGTACTTCTCGAGGACGTCCTTCGGCGGGCCCTTCGACCACTGCTCGTTGAGCTTCTTCTGCAGCGCCTTGTACTCGGCGGTGTGCGCCTTGCGCCACTCGCCGACGCTCTTGGCCTTCGCCTCGCAGTCCTCGCCTCCGACCGCGAACGCGACGGCCTTGTCGCTATCGAGCTTCATGAACGCGTCGATGTCGCCGCTGCCGCCGCCCTTCTTGCACGCGCCGAGCGCGAGAACGAGCGTGAGGCTCCCGAGCAGATACTTGATCTTCATTGTCGTCAGTCCCTCCCTGGACTCGGGAGCCTACCGCCGCCGCCGCGCGCGTAGTGGCGCGCCGGCGACGAAACGGACGTGGTTGGGAGTGCGACAGCGAGTCAGCGGCGCGGCGTGTCTCGAGGTTTCGTGCTGAGCACGCGAAGTTGCTCCGCGGTGATGCCGGCGTCGAGCAGCAGCGTTCGCTGCGACTCCGACAGCTGGTCCCACGACGCCTGCGCCGCGGTCGCGCGCTCCTGGTGGACCGATGCCGAGGCTTCCTTGCGCCGCGCGACCGGCTCGAGATCGATGAACTGCGGCAGGCCATCTCGCAGGCGCGCGACCGCCGCGATCCAGGCATTGCTGCCGATGTAGATGAACGGCCACGGGATGAGCAGGATCCCGGCACACTCCGCGGCGCGCTTCTCCGCCTCCTGGGCCTCGTGCTCGAGCCCGGTCGCGCGGATGAGGCCGCCGGCCGCGAGGAGGAGACCGGCCCCGGCCGTGAGCCCACTGAACACCTCTCCGATCACGAGGGCGATCGCGGTGTTCATCCCTGCCTTCGCCGCGTCGATCAACGCGTTCTTTTCATCTGCCGTCATGTTGCTAGCCACCTTTCGTGTCGACTTTGGCGCCCCGCGCGGGCGAATTCCGACACACGTCGAAGCCGTGTCGTGAAGCGAATGCATGCGTCGCCTCAGCTTCATGCCCGACTGGACCGCACAGGAGGCCCGGAGCTAAGCTGCCCTCGGGTGAGCGAAGGTGATGTGACGACGCGTGCGGCCGAGGTCGCCGAGCAGCCACCCGCATGCTCGCCGCCCGCGGCGACGTCTCCCGATGCCCTCGATCTGCTCGCACGCGGAGATCGCCGCGGTGCTCTCGAGGTGCTGATGGACACGTACGGCGACGCCATCCTCGGCTTCTGCACTCGCATCCTTCGCGACCGCTCGCTCGCCGAGGATGTCCTGCAGCAGGTCTTCCTCGAGGCCTATCGAGACATCGAACGGTTTCAGCAGCGCTCGTCCGTCCGCACCTGGCTGTTCGGGATCGCGAGTCATCGCTGCCAGGACGCGATCAAGAGTCGACGACGACGCGAGCTCCGGATCGAGAGTGACGACACCGCGATGACCACGTTCGCCGACCCCGCAGCAGCACCGACCGATCACCTCGACCGGACGCGCCTCGTCGCGGCGCTCGAGGACTGCTTGCGTGCGCTCTCGGAAGAGGTACGAATGTCCGTGCTGCTCCGATTCCAGGCCGGCATGTCGTACGAGCAGATGTCGGCGTCGCTGGACGCGAAGGCAGACACGCTCCAGCGCCGCGTCTCGCGAGCGCTGCCGGAGTTGCGCCAGTGTCTCGAGCGGAAGGGGTGGACGGGTGAGTGACTCGCAGGACCACGAGTGGCTTCGTGCGCGCGAGGCAGGCGAGGCGATCGACGACGTGCCGGCCGGCACGCGCGCGAAGTACGAGCAGCTGCAGTCGTTGATCGTGGACCTCCCCGGCGAGGCACCGAGTGCCGGCTGGAAGCAGCGCGTGCTCGCGTCGCTCGATCAGGCGGTCGAGCCGCCCGTGCAGCGCCCACCGATACGCCGCCTGCGGCGCTGGATCGGATCCGCGGCGGTCGCGGCCGCTGCCGTCGTCCTCGTCGTCGTGTTCATGCGACGCGGCTCGCCGGGTCCGTCCGAGCCGACGCTCACCACCGAGGTCCGCACCGGTGGCTCGCAGCATCGCGGTGGAGACGTGAGCATCGGCGACACGTTGATCGTGAAGGCTGCGTCGAATGCGCCCGCCGAGCTCCGCGTGTACGGTGGCTCGGGTGAGCCGCTCGCGCGCTGTGGTGTCGCGGGAGATGCCGGATGCTCCGTCGAGCGCGACGGCGAACGTCGCCGCTTCCGGGTCGAGGTACTGCTGCGTGCGCCGGGCGCCGTTCGCTCGGTCCTGTTCGTCGGTCCGGCGATCGCGCCGCCGGGTGAGACGCTCGCCGACGATCTCGCCGCCGCGGCACGCGACAAGACGGCGACGCTGACGGCGACACCGATCGTCGTGCAGTGATCACGGGCGCGACGGGCGCGCCGCGATCACCTCGAACGCGGTCCAGACCTGCGCCGGCAGCTCCGCCGCGACGGACCGCTGGGCGGCTGCCAGTGCCCCTACCGGATCGCGCGCGCCGCCCTCCTTGTAGAACGCGGTGACGAGCCTCGTCGCCTCGGCATCCGCGACCGACCACCGGGTCGCGACGACGCTGTCCGCGCCGGCGTCGAGGAATGCCGCCGCGAGCGAGCCGTTGCCGGCGTCGTCGCGGCCGGTCGCGGCGCCACAGCTCGCGAGGACGACGAGCCGCGCGGCGGGCCGCAGCGCGCTGATCGCCGCGGCGGTCAGATCGCCGTCGTGGAGGCGGAGCACCGCGCCGTCGAGCCGCATCGCCGTGTGAGCTGCGACGTGCACGACGTCCGCTCCGCGCACGCTCGCGAACGCGCCGGCGGTCGCGGCCGCCCCGATGATCGGTGTCCCGCGCATGCGGGTCGCGACCTCCATCGCTTCGCTCGCCGAGGCCGGCAGGTCGCCCGTCGGATCGCCGATCGCGACGAACCGATCCGTCGGCGCACGCTCGACGCGCGCGCGCGGCACGACGCCGAGCACCCGGACGAGTGTTGCGCGCGAGCGGAGCGCGGCGAGCGGAACGCGTGCGATCGGCCCGATCAGCAGCAGGTCGACACGTTCTCCGTCGCCGAGCTCGCGTGGCAGCAACGCCGCGGCGAGCTGCTCCGCTGGAGCGGGCTGCGACGGATCGGCCTCGACCCGCCGCGCGAGGTTCGACAGGGCGGTGTCGTCGCCGATCGGCTCGCCGCGGATCGCACCGTCGCGCACGTCGAGCCGCCACATCCGGTCGCCACCGGGGACGATGATCACGAGTCGTCGTCCCCGCCAGATCGCCGCCAGCTGGTCGGCCGACCATGCCTCGGCGGGCGCCGCGCGCGCGTGCGATGCCTCGACGATCTCGAGCACGCGATCGACCGGGGCCGCCCTCGATTCGAGCAGCGCCTGGCCATCCATGGCGGCGACGACCTCGAGCACGTCACTCCACCGGGCCTGCGCGGCCAGCAGGCCGATCAGCGCCAGGTGAGGTTGGCGCAGGCTCGCGACCAGCGTCGGGCCCCACGCACCGGCCTGCGCCGCGAGCTCGCCGACGCGCACGATCGCGGTGCGATAGAACGCGGCCGCGCGCGTGACGTCGCCCTGCTCCGCCGCGACGAGCGCGCGGTTGTACGGGACCCACCACGACCACTCGCCGCGCGGGCTCGCCGCCTCGGCCGCGGCCAGCTCCTGCTCGGCCTCGCCGAGCTTGCCCATGTCGCGCAACACGAGGCCGCGGTTCATCCGGTACGAGAACACGTCACCAGACGCGAGCTGATGCGCCGACTCGACGTGCTGCAGCGCGACCTCGAACGCGCCCGACTTGCGCTCGACGTACGCGAGGTTCAAGTAGATGCCCTGCAGCGAGTCGGCGCGGTTGCCGCCGGCACGCTCGTCGTCGAGTGCGTGAAGCAGCGGCGTCCGGGCGAGCGCCCAGTTGCCCTCGTCGAGATAGATGAGCCCTTGCTTCAGGCGCGCGATCACGAGGTCACCCGGATCGCGAGCCATCGCGAGCGCTCGCTCGATCGCGGTCTCCGCCGCCTGATGCGAGCCCACCGCGCGAAGCAGGTCGGCGCGAGCGATCTCGAAGTACACCTGCATCCGGCGATCGCGGGCACGCGTGGCCGCCTCGTACGAGGCGTCGAGCGCGTCGAGCGCCGACTGATACGCGCCGAGCTGAAACCAGGCGCCGGCGAGCTGGTGCGCGTCGCGCGCCTGGGCCGACCACGCGCCCGATGACGTGTGGAGGGCGAGCGCGATCCCGAGGTGGCTCACCGCCGCCGGGTACTGGTCCATTCGCATCTTCGCGCCGCCGAGGAGCGCGTGAGCGTCCGCCGCCCGCGCACTCCTGACGAGCGGCGACGCGAGCCGAACCGTGTCGTCGTACCGGTCGAGGTAGAACGCCGCGGTCGCCGCCGACAACGCGGCGTCGGGTTCACCGGTACGGCGGTGCTCGGCCTCGCAGGTGTCGAACGCCTGTGCCCAGCGCTGGTGCTTGACCTGATCGCGGCACGCGCGGTCGGACGCCCGGCATCCGATCGCCAGCAATGCCGCGAAACACACCCGCGCGATGACCACCACCGGCCTCTCGTGGCATCATCGCTGTCGCGCCGTGGGTGGCGCAAGAAGGGGTTGGTGCATCGTGCAGCGTGGGCGTCAGAGCCTTCGGCCGATGCTGTTCGACACGTCTGGTAGACAGTCCGACGGCGACCTCTGCGTTTCATCGTGTCGGATGGCGCGATGGTCGGTCGCCATACTTCGCAACACCACAGCGTGGTGAAGGAGATGAGTCATGCCTGCGCCCATGGTGCGGATCGCACTGATCAACGATACAGACAAGACAGTCACGCTTCGAATCGAGACCGGCGAAGACGTCGGCTGGTTCGAGCTCGGCACCGATAAGGTCAGGAAGGATCCCAAGGACCCCGACGTCTTCCTGAAGAAGCAAGCGAAGGGGACGTGGAAAGCCGATCTCGATCCCGGGCACATCTACGGCTTCACGACGACGACAGCCGCGAAGGTCCCGGAGGATGCATCGGTGACCATCTACTACGCGAATGGCAAGGATCCGTGGCCGAAGCCACCGCCACCACCGCCGCCGATCTTCGACCCTGTGGACTTCAACACGCGCTTCGAGTGGTTCTTGCTGGCCGCCTCGGTCGACGAACGCGAGATTCCAGTGCACGTCACGCGCGAGCCGGGAGAGCCAGCGACGCTCGTCATCGCGCCAGGTAACGCGAGGCGGACCACATGACGCGCAAGGTCCGCGCGATCCTGATCGGCGCGCCGAACACCGCTGACGCTCCCACCGTTCCGAGAGCGGTCACCCTCGTGAACAGGTTTGCCGGGTTCCTGGAGAAGCAGTTCGGAAGCACGAACGCGACGATCGTGGAGCTCGTCGACACGGATGCAACCCACGCAAAGGTGGTCCACGAGCTCGCGGCGGCACGTCAGGCGGCGAGCGACGGCGAGCTGTTCGTCCTCCTGTTCGCCGGACACGGCGTGCCGTCGAGCAAGAAGCAACCGTTCCAGGCCTGGGCGCTCCACGACACCGACCGCTTCAGCGATCTCGAGCTGGCGCAGGCGCTCCTCGCGTTCGACGCGAAGGTCGACGCGGTCGTGATCAGCGCCTGCTGCTATGGCGAGGGCCTGTTCAGTACCGGGCCGTACAAGCATGCCTTGAATCACCCGTGGCCCCCGCTCCCCACACCGCACGAGCTCGACATCCATCTCCAGCTGCGGATGTGGAACCAGCAACGCGTGACATTCCTCAGGAGCGCCCTCGCCGCCAAGAACTCACCGATGGTGTGTATCTCCGCCGCCGGTCGCGACGAAGTGGTGATCGCCAGCGTCATCGACCAGCTCGCGGACGACATCGAGATCTCGGCGGTTGCAAAGGAGACCTACCGGCACCTCGCTGATCGATTCGACGACAACGAGTTCGCCGGACGTGCATTCCAGGTCGACGCGCGGCCCGCGAAGCGCCTCCACGACACGGTTCTCGGCACGCAGTAACCGTCGCGTGTCGGAATCGAGGCGGGTCCGTCGCCTCAGGTCGTGCAGCCCGCGCGACCATGACGACACCGCTCACGATCGGCAGCTACAGGATCCTTCGCGCGATCGGCGAGGGAGGGATGGGGATGGTCTACCTGGCCGAGCACGTGACGCTCGGCCGGCGCGCCGCGATCAAGGTCCTGCAGCCGGCTCTGTCGGCGCGCTCCGACGTCGTGCATCGGTTCTTCAACGAAGCGCGGGCTGCAACTGCGATTCCCGATCCTGGCATCGTCCAGGTGTTCGACTTCGGCCGCGACCCGCAGGGCGCGTACATCGTCATGGAGCTGCTCGACGGCGAGCCGCTCGATGCACGCCTCGAACGCCGTGGACGGCTCGCGCCCGACGAGGCGATGCGCATCGTGCGCCAGGTCGCGTCGACGCTCGGCGCCGCTCACCGCTGCGGGATCGTGCACCGCGACCTCAAGCCCGAGAACATCTTCCTCGTCCGCGACCCCGAGGTCGCGAGCGGCGAGCGCGCGAAGATCCTCGACTTCGGTATTGCCAAGCTTGCGAGCGACGACACCGCAGCGGCGAGGACGCAGCTCGGCACGATCATGGGCACGCCCGCGTACATGTCGCCCGAGCAGTGCCGCGGGACCGGCGAGATCGACGCACGCTCGGACATCTATTCGCTCGGCTGCGTCCTGTTCCACCTGCTGACCGGGACGCCGCCGTTCACGGGTGAGGGCATGGGCGACGTGATCGCGAAGCACCTGCGTGAAGCGCCGCCGGCGCCGTCGCAGTACGTGCCCGGCATCCCGGCGGCGCTCGACGCGCACGTGCTGCGCTGCCTCCGCAAGGCTCCGGGAGAGCGACCCTCGACGATGGCGGACGTCGTCTCCGAGCTCGACGTGCTTCGCAAGGTGAGCGTGCCGCCGGCACCCGCGAGCGCGATGGTGAGCATGACGATGGTCGCGCGCGCCGGCGCACCGACGACGCTCAGCTCCGCCGCCGGGACTCGCCAGGGCCTGCCGCCCCGGTCGCGTGCACGCGTCGCGATCGCGTGCCTGCTCGGATGCGGTGCGCTCGCCGGACTCGTGGCCGCGACGAGCTGGCGAGGTCGCGAGCCAGCCGCGGTCTCGACGCACGATGCCGCCGTGCCGTACGACGCGTCGCCGGTCGATGCCTGGACGGACGTGCTCGATGCACCGCCGAGCGACGCGCCCGCCGACGCCACGGTTCCCGATGCGCCGCCCGATGCGGGGCGCGGTCGTCGCCCGAGCTCTCGACCTCACAAGCCCGCGCCGCCGCCTCGCGATCCGTGCGATCTCGACGGCGATGGCATCCCGGAGATCCGATGCTGAAGCGATTCTTGATCCTCGCCGCGATCGCGTGGTCGCCGGCCGCGTCCGCGCAGAACCCCGCCGAGGCAGAACAGCTGTTCCAGGAAGGGCGACGGCTGCTCGACGCGGGTCGCGTCGCCGAGGCGTGCAACGTGTTCGACGCGAGCTATCGGCTCGATCCGAACGTATCGACGCTGGTGAACCTCGCGACCTGTCGAGAGCGCAACGGCCAGCTCGCGACGGCGTGGGCGCACTTCGTGGCGGTCGCGAATCAGACGGCCAGCCGGCGCGACCGGGCCGCGGTGCATGCACGCAGCACGGCGCAGGCGACGGCGATCGAGCCGCGCCTCTCGTACCTCATCGTCAACGTTCCGGACACGAGCCGCGTCGACGGCCTCGTCGTGACCCGCGACGGCGTGGTGCTCGAGCCCGGCGCCTGGAATCGCTCGCTCCCCGTCGATGGCGGAACGTACGTGATCGCGGGCAAGGCACCCGGTCACGAGGCGTGGTCGACGAAGGTCGTCGTCGGCAGGGAGTCCGACCGCAAGTCGGTCGACGTGCCTCGCTTTCACGAGCTGGCGGTGACGGTCGAGGCGAACGCCGTGAAGCTCGACGAGGAGCGCGACGACGACGAGCTCCCACCACCGCTCGAGACCGGCGGGCCGCGGTGGAAGCGTCCGGCGGCGATCGGCGTCGCCCCCGCCGGTGGGCTCCCGCGCGTCGG
>JAEWJO010000045.1 GCA_023386455.1 Pseudomonadota bacterium
GGACGCCGGGTTCAGCACGCGCGGTGAGGACGATCCGGTCGTCGAGGCCTGCGGCCGCGGGTGCAGGCGAGGCGTTGATCTGCTGGTGCTGGAACGCGCGCGTGATCATCTCGACGTGCTGTTCGGATCGCTGCTCGGCTCCGAGCAACAGCAGGAGCCGGCGCAACGTGATCGTGCTCTCGCCTCGACGGGCGACATTGCCGAGGAACGTCTTGAATGCGTCGTCGACCTCGCGATGGCGCGCCGGCATCGGCAGGTCGGCCGGCGGCGTGCGAGCGACGTCGAGGCCTACGTCGATCTGAAGCGAACGGAGCAGCGCTTCGAGGCTGCTGCGGTACATGCGCTCCGCGCCGAGGGTCCGTCCGATCGCGAGGATGATCGACAGCTCGTCCGGGTGGATCTCACCATCGGACATCATGACGTGGACGAGGACGAGATACAACCGGCGCGGCATGTCGCCGCCGAGCGCCCGCAGAACTCCGACGGTCTCGTCGAACCGCTCGACCGCGATGTCCCACTGGAGGTAGCTCTGCCAGTCGGTGACGAGCGTCGCGAATTGCTTCTCGATCGCCTCGCGCTCCTCATCGGCGAGCTCGCCATCTACGCACGCGACAAGCACCGCGGCCGCGAGCGCGCACTCGTGCAGCTCCTGAGGTGGCTCGCCGGTTTGGTTGTAGTCGAGCAGCACCTCCGCGCGGATCACGTCGTCCTGGAAGCAGCGCGCGATGATCGCGTCAACCTCGGCGAGGTCGCGCGTGCCAGGCCCGCGGCCCGTCAGCTGCTGGTACGTGCGAGTCTCGCTGAACAGCCACAACGCATACGCGCGCAGGCTGTGCTCGGGGTGGCTACCGAACCGCGCGGCTTTACCGTCGCGCAGCTCGGCGTCCATGAGCTCGCGGCAGTTGACGAGATAGGCGTCGGTGTCCCAGCTCAGCTCGCCGCTCGACAGGCCCGTGATCGCCGCCATCTCCAGGCGCAACATCGCCGTCAGGTCCTGACAAGCCAGGAGGCCAACGCGATCGGCCGTCAGCTCCATCGCCATCGACAACCGCGAGAGCGTGATCGTGAGTGGCTTATCGTTGAGCTCACCGAGTACGCTCGTGATCGCGTGGGCCGGGGTGAGCGGGCTCGTTGCGCCGTGCGCGAGGAAGTGGCCCAGCTCGTGGCCGAACACCCCAAGCAATGCGCGTTCGTCGAGGCGCGACACTAGGGATCCGTGGATCTCGAGCAGGATCGGTGCGTCCACCATGTGCATCGCAGCGTTCTCGGGTCCGCTGCGCTGATACAGCTCGAGCTCTCCAGTGACGCCGAGTACCCGCTTGGCCTCGTGAGCGATGCGATACGCCGCCCCGGCCATCGACTCGGTCAGCCGGAGGCTGCGCGCCATCAACTGCCGTCGTTGCTCCTTGGGGTCACGTTGCGCGAACGTTTCGGCGAGCTTCGGGTAGGCAGGGTGCTGCTGAAGCAACGCCGCGTAGGTGCGTTCGCTGCCAACGCGGACGTCCTCGATATCGAGCCGCGCGAGCGGACGTGGTGGCGCGGCGACCTGTACGCGCGGCGCGGTGATCGCTACACCCGGAGTACGCGGCTCGAACGATTCGCTCACTACACCAACCTCACCTTGTGCCCGGCGCGTAGCTCCTCGCCGACGCGGGCCCGCACTTCATCGAGCGCGCGATCCAGCTCTTCGATGCTGCTGATCTCGCGGCCCGTCAGCCCGTGCATGACCTTGCGCCGGAGCGGCTGGCTACCTTCGCTCAGCACGGCGTCAACGCGATCGTTGGCGTCGTGCTCGGCAAGTGGCAGCGCGCGTTCGAACGCGTCGCGAAGTGCGTCGAGTGCGGGTGAGACCGCATTCTCGTCGGTAGTCGCCGCGACGGTGTGGAACGGCCGCATCACGTGGTTGGCCTTCTCGCGGTCGAGCGTGGCGTAGCCGTCGCGCAGGCGGATGCGCGCGCGTGCAGCCTCGACTGCGGTCTCCTGCTGGACGAGGATCGCGCGGCGCGCCGCGCCGTACGCGTCGACGATCGCGGCGAGGTCGGCGTCGAGCGCGGAGACTCCACGCCACGGCACGTCGGACGCCACCAGCTTCTCGATCCGCTCGCGTGCCGGTTCCAGCTCGGGCGGCAATGCGCCGAATGCGATGAGCTGCGCGAGCTGGTAGCGCGCTACGTCGTCGACCTTGCGGACCGCGTCGACGACAACCGGCGTCAACTCGGCCGCGAGGATCCCGAGCTGTTCGATACCGTTGTTGAGCGCGTCGAGCTGGCGCGCGACCTCGGCAACCGTTGGCTCGGTTTGGCGGACGAGCTTGTAGCAGCTGCCGAGGGCATCCTCGAGCTTGATCAGCTTGTCGGGGGCCTCGCGATGTCCGGGAAGCCGGC
The DNA here is from genome assembly GCA_023386455.1 of Pseudomonadota bacterium. GTDB lineage: Bacteria > Myxococcota_A > Polyangia > Haliangiales > Haliangiaceae > JABFXX01. The sequence goes on from JAEWJO010000045.1 coordinate 2,385, forward strand.
GCAGCTTGTCGAATACGTCGCGCAGCCGCGCGAGCTGCGCCGGAAAGTGCGTGCTGACGGCGTCGGCGATCGCATCGTTCTCGCGGTCGAGCTGGACGTTCAGGCGTTGCTCGAAGAACTTGCAGATCCGTGCACGGCCCTTGGTTCCGACCGTGTCATCCCCGACGGGGTAGATCGTCGCGGCCTTGAACGCTCGGTCCTTCTCGAGGATGTCGCGAATCCCGGCGTCGCGCGCCGCAGAGATCTGGTCACCGGCCTCGGACTGGATGCGAATCTTCGATCCACGGAGGAGGCCGGCGACACATGCGCGGACGACTTCCGGCGCGAAGCCGTACGGCGGGCCGCCGAAGTGTGCGTAGAGCCCTGCGCCGGTGGCGCCACCGCTCGTCGTCACATGCTCGAGCACCAGTGTCGGGACGACGCCTTTACAGGTGGGCATGAAGCGCCCGTTCTCGAGCTCGAGAATGCCCAACTCGCCGAGGAACTTCGTGCTCGGATTCGTGAGCGTCGTCTCGATCAGCTGAAGGATCTCGGTGGTTGAGACGCGGGTCGGTACGAAGTGCGGGAACAACGCGCGAAGCGTGCGCTCGGACTCGCGCGACAACACGACCCCGATGCTGGTTCCGATCTCGCGCCCCTCGATAGCTTTGCCACGGAAGTACAGCCGCCCGTCGATCCACGCGCCCTCGATGGCACGCCTGAGCCGCGGCGTTAGCTCGTGCTCGACACGCGACTTCTCTTCGAGCCACAGCCGGTGCTTCTCGGCGGGCAGCGACTGCGCTCGGCCCTCGTAGCGCTTGACCAGCGAGATCGACCGGCCGAGCTCGCGCGCGGCCTCCTCGAGCTCCGCGGTGTCGCCCACCACCCACAGCAGGCGGTTCAGAAGGGTCGACTCGTTGGAGCGCGACACCCAGGTCGCGACGTCACGGTCGGCGGCATTGGTGATGAAGCGGAAGTCGATCGTGATCGATGCCGGATCGCGCGGATCGACGAGCCGAACGTCCGACGCACGGCGCCCATCTGAGAACAGCGCGAGCCACGGGAACGGCCGCCCGTCGAGCTTAGGCGTGTCCTGATCGGCAACGATGTGCTTGAGCGCCTCCTGAACCAGCTCGCCGCGGCTCTCGACGGAGACGTTCATCTCGCGCCGTTCGCGCTCCCACTCCTCACCAGAGGTCGACTGGATCTTGTAGCCCTGCTTCTCGGAGTAGCCGAGCAGGTGCAACCGGCGCAGCTCCTCGAGCGCGTCCTGGACGGCAGACTGCTGACTGCCGAGATCGATCCGATCGTAAAGGCACGTCGAAACAAGCTTGGCGTCGGTGGGCAGCCGCTCCTGGATCAGCTCGAGCAGCGCGACAGCCTTCGCGGCCCGCGCGGCCAGCGGCAGGTCGTGCGAATCGCAATGATGAAGGATCCGCGCCATGCTCGCCTGGACTTCCGAGTCGAGCGCCGTGTGCTGGACGTCGTAGATCCGATCGAGCGTGACCAGCACACCTAGGTCGGTGTCGGCCAGGCCGTGGCGCGAGAACAGGTTACTAAGCAGGCCGAGCAACCCACGCAGCGTTTGATCGTCGCCCTGGCTGCGGTTCGAGCGAGCGCGCAGCGCGCTGGTGATCTGAAGGATCAGATCGATGTGTCCAGGCAGCAGAGGGTACGTCTCGACGAAATCGTCGTCGGTAATCGCATCGGCCTCGTAGGCGTAGAGGCGCAGCTCGTTCTTGTGAATGGCAAACCGCTTGCGCAGCTCGTCGGCCGCGGCGGGCTTCTTGGCGAGCAGGCGCTTGTGGACGACGTCGCGAATGTTGGTGACACCGAGGTGAACGCGGAGCTTTTCCGGGAACCGGTCCTTCATCTTGCTGATGTCGCCACCGTCCTCGAGCTTCTCCTGGCCGGTGACAAGCAGCCACACCTTGCCGCGGTGCTGGGCGAGCGCGGAGACGAACGACTGCAGCGCGAGCATGCGATTCGGGTCTTGGTGGACGTACTGCGAGACCTCGTCGATGACGAAGAACACGGTCGCGCTCTCGGCCCGGAACCGAAGCATGTCGGCGATCGCCCGGCTCGCTTCCTCGGCGGAGATCGAATACGTGAACGTACCGGCGCGGCTCGTCAGCCACGACATCGGATCGGTGTAGCGGTCTGGGAACTGACGAGCGATCACCGTCGAGAACGCATCGTCCGCCATGGCCTGCTGCTTGGCGACGTCCCACGATGTGCCGAGCACCTCGAGGGCGAGCTTCTCGAACTGTTTGTAGTGACCGTCCCGCTCGAGCTTCAGCTCCATCTCGGCGACAGACGGCTCAGGACAGTAGTCAAGGCGGCGCTGGAGACGCTGCACGGCGACTGCGTGGATGTGCTCGTTGTTCTGCGCGGCGCCGCCGATATCGAACACCACGGCAAGCGGCTCGATCTTGGCGCGCAGTGCCTTGTACGCGTCGTGCAGCTGGGTCGCGAGCGGAGATGTGTCGCGCTCGAGCCACGCTTGGGCGAGCGACCGCTTGTCCGGCAACGTGACACCGTCGAGCGCGAGCCCGAGGAGCTTTGCGAAACTCGACTTACCAGAGCCGTAGAACCCGGAGATCCACGACGCCGGCAGGTCAGAACGCCCCTTGTCTAGCTCTGCCGTGATCGCGGTGAGCAGACGGACGTACTGCTCGTGGATGCCATTCGGCACGCGCTTGTGGTGCGGGTGCGCCGAGTCGTAGCCGCCCGTAATGATGTACTCGCCGACCTCCTTGGCGAGCGTCTCGGGGCTCTGCTCGTGGAAATAGATGACCGGCGAGATATCCCGGGTAACGTCGGACTCGAAGAGCGTGCGGAGCTTCATGGATAGATCCGGGGGCGGTAGTCGCGATCTGGCGCCAGCTCGCCCATGAACGACAGCTCGGTGTCCCCGCGACGCTGGCCGGGATACAGCACGACGGCGGGGACGTTGCGCGTCTTGCCGTCGAGGTGTTTGAGCAGGGCCGACACGCGGAAGAACGGATAGAGCGCCCCAATGCGCCCGAGAAACACGACCGTGCGCTCGACTTTGTCGGGGTTTGCTTCGGCAAACGCAGCGATCTCGCGCGAGACATCCGCCGCGATGCCCTCGGGGCCGTCGAGCTCCCGCCGCATCTTGTCGCGGAGGTAGTTGAGCCCGCGTTCTGGCGCGATCGCAGCGGCCGAGCGCTCGGCGGCGATCATGCGCGCGAGCATGACGTCGCCGTTGTTGCGCAGTCGCTGAAGCAATAGCTTTTGCATCGACAGCGAGAGCACGTGCCAGCCGCCGCTCGATAGCTTGCCCACGGTTTCCTGTACGTGGCGGCGCAGCTCGAACTCGTCCTCGGGGTCGTACGGGATGATCGCGTAGCGGTAGTTTCGCAATGTGCTGATCTGCGGACCGTCCTCGGAGATCAGATCCTTGCGGAGCGCCTTGAACGCTTCTTCGAGCCGAGTGCGCGGCGGCTTGGTCATGCTTGATCTCCGAGCTCCGCGCTCGCCCAGCTCGCGAGGTCGGGGTACCGCCAACCGATCTCGAACGTGCTGCCGACGCGACGGTAATCGATCGAAGATAACGCGTGGAAGCGATCGTCGACGATGCCACCGACGATCCCGAGCGACGATAGGTACGGGTTCGCGATCAAAGTGCCCTCGAACGACGTTTCGCGAAGCAAGTAGAGGAGGTACGACAGCAGCTCGTCGGGGACGCGCGGCGTGAGCGCCTCGCGCGGATCGCGGTTGCCACCAAGCAGGCCGGCGGCGAGCGAGCACGAGAGCAGCCGCGTCGCGAACTGGATCTGTGTCTTGAGCGCCCACCGATCCGGGAAATTCGCCGCGACCCAGTCGATCACGGCTTGGCGCTGCACGCTCGGCCGGATTGCCTCGCGACGCTCGGGGAGGAACGTCCCCGAAAACGCGCGGTAGATCGGATCGGTGAGTTGAACGTGGAAGTGGCAGATCAACCGGCGGGTCTCGAACCGCATCCCGCGCCATGCGGCGAGCACGCGAAGTGCCCGGGGAAATGCATCGAACCGCACGCGCATGTTGGACAACAGCTCGATCGTCCACGGCTCGCTCTTGGTGCCGAACCACGACCGCTCGAACGCGCCGACGGCGCTTTCGCGCGGACTGTCGGGACAGACGTTCGCCCAATACGCACGCGATTCGTCGATGCACAGCGAGCAACGCAAGAGACGCGAATGCACCTCCGTCGCCTCGGCGAACGCGGTCGATGCGGCGACCGGGCCGATGTCCGCCATCGGTGCGTCCACGATCACTCGACCTTCCAGTGTGGTGCGGGATAGCGATCACTCGGCTGCGCCATCGCAGCTGCGAGCATGCGAGCCGCATCAGCCGTCGCCTCGGGTATCGGTCCGTTGAGCCTACGTCCGATCGACGACGCGCTGATCGTAACGGCCGCGAGCTCTCGCAAGCTCGCGCGAAACGTGTCGAGATTCCAGGGCGCCCGCATCGCCGCGAGTCGAGGCAGCGCATCGCTCGGTTCGGTCGCGGTTCGCTTGAGTTCTGCCAGTCGATCATCGAGCTGCTCGTCGATCGCGAACCCGAAGTGGAACAGCGTGATGAGTTGATCGCCGTCGGCAGCGTGTGATCGCATCTCGGCGTCGACCATTCGGGCCGCAATCCGAGCGGCTTCGAGCACAGCCCATTTCCAAGTGCGCGGCGTCAATCTCGCGAACAGATCCTCACCGCCGAACTCATCGACGAGACTGGTACGCCACCAACCAAGCCGCGGCGGATCCGTCTTTCCCTCGCCAGCCCAAGCCACGACTAGCTGAAGCGAAAGAACCTCGTCGAGAGTCGCGGAATCCAACATCGAACGAGATACGTCGACAGCCGGCACGGTTTCGGCCATGCCGGGGACCTCGGGCTCTACCCTGCCCTTGGGTTTCGTCCCCTTCGTTCTTCTCGCCATTGCCGATGCCAGACTGATCGGAGTCTTCGACTGTAAACCCATCACGTGCCGGCCGTCGAGCCGTGTGGGACGCGGTGGGTTATCGCCGGGTGTCCCGAACCGCAACATTTTGTTGCGGTCATGACTCGACGAGAAACGCATCGACCTCGAGCCGAATCGACCAACGCGAACGCTGCTCGCCACATCCGCTGCGACGATCAAGCATCAAGTCTGCGAGAGAGACTACTTGAATGCTCGCATGAGCTCATCGAGCACGACCCTGAACTCGGCATCGAGCCCTACGCCGGCCTCGGGTGAGCTGAGCATGAAGAGCCGAGCCTTGCTCGACCACTTCTTGAACTCGATCCTTGGGTGATTGCCGTCATATTCGAACGGCACCGCCTTGTTGTCCTCGTCGATGAGGCCGCAATAGAACGCAACGTTGTCATCGCGCCACCAGATGCCGAGCTCGAGCCAAACCTTGCCCTTTCGACTCTTCAGCGTTCCTTCCTGCGTGGCCCAAACAACGTGCCCGAAAGCCCCTTCGCTCGTACCCGTGTCCATCGGTGCTTTGCTCGCCGTGAACACTGCAGACGAATACGCCTTCGCTACCTCGCGGAGCCGATCGCCCAACATCGTTTCGAAGGCTTGGATCGTCTCGAGCGCTTGAGCGTAGCGCCGAATGCCCTCGCTGATGAACTGCTCCTCTCCACCATCAGACATCGTCGAGTCCTCTCCTCATGATCGCAATCTGATGCATTCGTCGAGCGAGTGAGCTCAGCGAGCTAACCCCTGTGGAGGCAAGCGGGTGGCCCAGGAGGCGTTGCTCCACCAAGCCGCAAAATCCATGGGCCCATAGCTTCCAACGTCGGGTCTCGTCTTCTCGACGAAGAGCTCGCCGAAGCGCCGTTGCGACGTCGTCCCACGTGAGGACGTTAATGGCTGGCGCTTCCGGCTGATCCACCGCGTTCCAGTGCGTGACGTCCTCCGCGGGAAGCAGCACGTAGTGTGACCATCGAGGCGCAGGGTACTTCTTCTCCAACTGCGCCGCTGTCTCGGAGGTCTTCGAGAAGCCGCGATCGCCCACCTTGATCTCCACGTGGGTCCTTGTCGAATCACCCCACGTGATCACGAGGTCGGCACGCCGATGTTGAACGACATCTTCACGTAGCACCGTCGCACGCACGCAAGAACCCGCACTAGGCAAGTCGCTTCGATTGAAGAGCTGCCAGCTAAAGGCTCCTGATTGCGATGACGCGATGAAGTGCTGAAGCCAGTCCGACCAATCTTCCTCGCGATCAACATGCAGCGGTCGAAAGTGTGACCAGTCGCCTCGGCTAGGATCGCCATCACAGTCGGCGAGGAGCGTGTCCCACTGAGCGAGAAGTCCCGGGAACGAACGGCATCGCTCCGAGGCAAACAGTCGTCCACGCTCGACGAATTCGTCCAATTCGTGCCATGCAATGCGTCGACGTGTTGGACCTGCGAATCCGTCGAAGACCGACCATTGCGGCAGGCACTTGCGAGCACAGAGATGAGGCGGAACTAGCCCGTCGAACACGGACCAACTCGGACCACTCGTGAGGAGAGACTTCGACACGATTCAGACGATCACACGATTGCTCTTCGTCGCCCCGCCATCATCAACGCACGCTCGCTGTTCGCGGTCAATGTCAGCGTGTGCTCGGCCAGCTGGCACGAGTGCATCTCCGTCGGCTAGTCCTTTGACGTCCAACGACCTGCGCCCCGCTCGGTGCAACAAATTGCTGCGTTAGCGTCGGGGTAGCACCCGTTGCCGAGATGTTCCCCGTTGACGAGAATGGGACTTCGCAACTCGAGCGACTGGCGGGAGGCCTAGCGATGAGAGCAATCGTGATCGCGTGCTGTGGTGTTCTGGGATTAGCGGCGGGATGTGCAAGCGACGAGGGCGACGATGGGCCCGCGTGCGGCGATGGCGTCTGCAACGCAGGCGAGACCAGCACCACGTGCGCCACAGATTGTCCCGTCGGCGGCCCGTTCTGCGGCGATGGCACATGCAACGGCAACGAGACGGTGTCGAGTTGCGCGAGCGACTGCAGCGCCGCCGCATGCTCGACCTCGCCGGACAACTGCACCGGCGAGACGATCTGCATTGCAGGCAAGTGCCAAGCCGCGTTCCCCCGCGTCTATCGGATCACGAACGTGTCCGTGATGATGCCGACAAAGAACCCGAACAACAATTCGGACTGGGATGTCGGAGGAGGCGCACCAGACCTCTTCCTGGGCGACGAGAACGGGACCGCGATTACGACCGCAGTGCCTGATCAGTTCAGTGCGTCGTTTCCCGGACCGTTCGAGGTCTCCTTGATCGCGGGCGCGGCGTTGCGTCTCGATGTATGGGACGAAGACGTTGCGAGCAACGACTGGGCGTTTGCCTGCCAGGCGAACCCGATCACCGCAGCGTTGCTGCGCAGCCGCAAGTTTAACTGCTCGGCAAACGGTGCCTCGCTGACATCGGCGATCAATCCGAAGTGAGTCCGCCAGGATCGGCTGGAACGGAAGCCGTCGCCACGACGATGATCGCGGTCTGATCGATGGGTGTCGCCAAGGCCTGACGCGAGGCAACGCGCCATTCGGAAAGGGCGCCGGGTCATGACCTGGTGTTCGGGTCGAGGGACGCTTGACGATGAGAGCCTCATGATCAATGGTTACGCAGCTCTGCGGGATTAACTCAGCGGTAGAGTGTCAGCTTCCCAAGCTGAAGGTCGACGGTTCGAATCCGTTATCCCGCTCAAAGTTTCAATTAGTTAGGGTGTTGTTTTCGACCTGGGTCGGGCGCTAGTCGCCACCTAGTCACCAGAATGGCTCGGCGTCGTCGATCTCGTGACTGATTCGGCGACCACGCTCTCGGCCTAACAGCCGAACTTGGCCAACTGTCGTTGGTTGGCGGTAAGATCTTTCCATCGAGCCGAGGCCATGGCGGATGCCGCTTTCATCAACCCACGAACACTTCGGCTTGCACGCGAGCGTGCAGGCCTGGACGTTCGTGGGTTGGCAGCGAAGCTGTCGCTAGCCAACCCCGAAGATCGCGTGAGGGAATGGGAGCGCGGCGACAGTCAGCCGTCCTTTGCCCAAGCGCGTCGCATCGCTCAAGTCACGCACGTGCCATTCGCTTCTCTGTTCCTTGCGCCGGAGGCGCTTGGCTCTACTGCGCTACCTGATCTCCGTACAGTTGGTCGACTGTCGCCACAGTTCAGCGTCGACCTCGTCGAGGTGTATCGGGACGCGCTCCGCAAGCAGAGCTGGGTCGCCGAGACACGGCAAGCCCAGGGTGATCCGGAGATTGAGTTCGTTGGACAAGGCCGACGACCAAGGACAACTCCGCTTGCTGGTGCCAAGGCGTTGCAGGCGCTGCTTGGCGTTACTCCTGAAGAGCGCAAGAAATGCCGCGACCCCGATGACTACTTTCGTCTCCTCGTTCGACGTGCGGAGGAGAGAGGTGTTCTCGTGCTTCGTTCCGCCACCGTCGGCGCCAATACCCATCGACCGCTCGACGTGGAGGAATTCCGCGGGTTCGCGATTGCTGACACGCGCGCTCCGTTGGTCTTCGTCAACACGGCCGACGCCAAGACGGCACAAGTTTTCACGCTGCTCCATGAACTTGCGCACCTTTGGAGGGCCGAAACCGGCATCTCCTCTCCAGACGTCGACGACATCCGAGCGGCAGACACAGATACCGAGGCGTTCTGTGATCAGGTGGCTGCCGATTTCCTTGTGCCGCTCTCGGAGTTTCGCACTGCGTGGGACGGCGCTCGGTCTCTCGCTGACAACTGCAACGAGCTGCGTTCGACGTTCAAGGTCAGCGCTCTTGTCATCGCGCGACGCGCAAGGGAACAGGGGCTTGTGCGGAAGGCGGAGTACGACGATTTCGTCGCGCAGCAGATAGCATTCGCACGATCGAAGACGCGATCTCCTGGAGGGCCATCGTTCCTAACGATGGTGCGGTTGCGGAATGGAGGAGTGGTTACCGACATGATCGTTCGTGCTGTTCGAGGTGGGGAACTTCTGTGGCGAGACGCAGCCGCTTTGCTTGGTGTCGGTACGAGCACGGTGGCTAAGCTCGCAGAGGCTCAGCAGGGCGGCGGTTGATGGCGCTCTGCCTGGACGCGAACGTCTTCATCCAAGCCAGTCGCGGTCGCTATCCGATGGACATCTTCCCCGGATTTTGGGACGCGCTTGTCGATGCAGGAAAGCGCGGTGACTTGTTCAGCATCGAGGCGGTCTACGACGAGCTCAAGGATAGCGACGATGAGTTGGCAGCCTGGGCCAAGCAGCATCACACGACATTGTTTCGCTCCAACAGCGACAAGGCGACCCAAGACGCGCTCGTACTCGTCGGAACGGTGCTTGAGGCACGACAGCCCGCGTATCGTGACGAAGCGAAGGAGGAATTCCTGCGTGGTGCGGATCCGTGGTTGGTGGCGTACTGCAAAGCGCACGGCCACGTGCTCGTCACCGAGGAAGTCGAAGCGCCGCAGAGCGTGAGCAAGGTGAAGATTCCGGACGTCTGCAAACCACTCGGGGTCCCCATCACGAACATCACCGGCATGATGCGTGCGGCGAAGGCAAAGCTGGTTTCGGGGTAGTTGGCTGGAACCAGCAGCGCCAACGAGTAGTTAGCTGGAACCAGCAGCGCCGACGAGCAGTGTTCGTATCCAGGATACGGCCTCGGGGTACTTAGCGGTGTCTAGAACAAACTCCTGTCCGCGCGCCACGCTTTGGAGGCGCACGCGGTCACCCGAGCAAGTCCAGCGGCTCGGATCCTCGTGGTAGCCGAGAGCCGGACGTCCCTCGCGCGGCTCGAACCAAGCCGGCAGATCCCAGATGCTGCGCGAGGCCCCTTTGCTCGTGAGCACGAGCCGATCGTCGTACTTGTCGAAGACCCCGGCGCCAGGCAGCGCGAGTTCGATGTCGTTGATCTCTAGCTTGTTCTTCGCTACGTAGAGCGTGTTGTGTTGCAAGTGCTCGCCGCCGGCGACGTGCGGGTGATACTTCGCCCAGGACGGGATCGACGTGGTGGAGACCGGCCACACGCGATCGATCTGCATCCAACCCCAGATCACGTGCTGATCAGGAGCCCCCTTCACGAAGCGAACTCTGTCGTCGACAATCTCGACGCGACGGAACCAGCCGAAGAACAGGAAAAGATCACCAGGACCGACACCTTCGCGTTCCAGCACCTTCTGGGATTGGTCCGCCTGCCTGTTGATGGCCGCCTGAGTTCGTAGCGTTCTGACTCGGGGTCGATCGGCCGGATACTCGCGGGCTCGAAGATCGTGCCGTTACGATCCTGTCAGCGGGACGCCGAAAAGATCGAGGGCCTCGGATTCGCCGTCCGAGACCCTCAGCCGATGGACGCCGGCTTTGAGCACACGATGCTCGACGCCGGCGACCTGAGCAAGTTTCTCGTCCTCGCGCCAGGAAGCGATGGACGTCAGCGAAGGGATTCGCGTCGAGCGATGCGCACGTGAGCAGTGCCAGGTCCTGTTTGGGGTCTGCCGGTCTTGTTACCGCGGCCAGTGGTACTGCGGACCGCCGTGCAAGGCGGTGGCGCGGACCGAGTCGAAGCGGCGCGCTCGAGCTCGTCACCAAGCATCTCCCGAGGGCCGACTCGATCACCGTGACCGCGAGCAAGAGCGCCGCGACCGCGAGGCCGAGTTGGCTCGCGTGACGGATCACAGTCCAAGTTTTCTTGCCCCGGTGGCACGCGTGTGCCCGCCCGATGATCCGCCATCGCCGATGG
>JAEWJO010000378.1 GCA_023386455.1 Pseudomonadota bacterium
CGCGTGCCAACGAGGATGTGGCCTCCCGCCTCGACCGGGGGGAGATCGGTGATGAGGTTGCCGTAGATGTCGATGTGAACGACCCGGCCGACGAGCGGCGGCCGCGGCCCCCACGGCAGCTTGCCGCTGAGGCGCGTCGCCTTGCCGAAGTCCGGTGGCGAATAGCCGCTGATGAGGCGCCCCGCGACGTACGCGAAGATGTCGCGGCCGTGGAACGTCGAGCTGATCTTCGGCGCGAGCAGCGCGGTCTTCGCGATGAGGTGCGCCGACGGACTCTCGAGGTAGCTGAACACGCCGTTGTCGGGACCGACGTAGATCTGGCCGCGCGACTCGACGATCACGCCCTGCCGCGTCCCGCCGACTCCCGGGTCGACGACGACCATGTGGATGGTGCCCACGGGATATTCGACGGTCGACGTCGCGAGGACCCACGCGGCGTGCGCGATGTCACCACGCGGGATGTCGTGGGCGATATCGATGATCGTCGAGTAGAGCGCGTGCTGAGCGCCCGCGACCCTCGCGATGACGCCCTTGACCGCACCGACGTATCCGTCGCGCATGCCGAAATCGGTCGTCAGCGTGATGATCGCCATCCCCTTTGGCAGTAAGACACATGCAATGAACAAGGTCTACAAGGACGCCCAGGCGGCGCTCCACGACGTGTTCGACGGGGCCCGGATCCTGGCCGGAGGTTTCGGCCTGTCGGGGAACCCCGAGAACTGCATCCAGGAGCTCGCACGAAGAAAGGTGATGAACCTCGATATCGTGTCGAACAACTGCGGCACGACGGACAAGGGTCTCGGCATCCTGCTCGCGCAAGGCCAGGTCAAGAAGATGACCTCGTCCTACGTCGGCGAGAACAAGATCTTCGAGCAGCAGTTCCTGTCGGGACAGCTGCAGGTCGAGCTCTGCCCGCAGGGAACGCTCGCCGAGCGGCTTCGCGCCGGCGGTGCCGGCATCGAGGCGTTCTTCACGCCGACCGGCTTCGGCACGAAGGTCGCCGACGGCAAGGAGACGCGAGAGATCAACGGCAAGAACTGCGTGCTCGAGCACGCGATCCGCGGCGACTTCGCGATCGTGAAGGCGTGGAAGGGCGACACCTGGGGCAACCTGGTGTTCAGGAAGACGAGCCGCAACTTCAACCCGCTGTGCGCGCAGGCCGCGAAGGTCACGATCGTCGAGGTCGAAGAGCTCGTGCAGCCCGGCGAGATCGATCCGGATCACGTCCACCTGCCCTCGATCTACGTGCAGCGCATCTTCAAGGGCACGAACTACGAGAAACCCATCGAGCAGCGTACGCTGCGCCAGAAACGGAGCGACGACGGCTCTGCCGGCGGCGCGGGAAAGAGGAGCGCGTGATGTCGAAGGCACCTCGTCTCGATCGCGATCAGATGGCACGGCGCATCGCCGCCGAGCTGCAGGATGGCTTCTACGTCAACCTCGGCATCGGCATGCCGACGCTCGTCGCGAACTTCATTCCCGCCGGCATGGACATCGTGCTCCAGTCGGAGAACGGCCTGCTCGGCATCGGCCCGTTCCCCTACGAGGGTGACGAGGATCCGGACCTCATCAACGCCGGCAAGCAGACCGTGACGACGATCAAGGGCTCCGCGTTCTTCGACTCGTCGCAGTCGTTCGCGATGATCCGCGGCGGCCACGTCGACGTCAGCGTGCTCGGTGCGATGGAGGTCTCGCAGAAGGGCGACCTCGCGAACTGGATGATCCCCGGCAAGATGATCAAGGGCATGGGCGGCGCGATGGACCTCGTCGCCGGCAGCCGGCGCGTGATCGTCATGATGGAGCACACGACGAAGGACGGCTCGCCGAAGATCCTTCGCGAGTGCACGCTGCCGCTCACCGGCGTCGCCTGCGTGAACACGATCGTCACCGACCTCGCGGTCATCGACGTGTCGGCGGAGCGCGGCCTCGTCCTGCGCGAGCGCGCACCGGGCTGGACGCCCGAGGACATCGCGACCGCGACGGGCGCCCCGATCACGTGGCAGGGCGAGGTTCCCGAGACGAAGGTCTAGTTCGAGCAGATCGGGATCGAGCTGAACGGGTCGACGTTCGGCCCGGGCTTCTGGCACTTGGGAGTCTTGTCCTTCTCCCTCGTCACCGTGCTGGCCTTCGTCGTCGTCTTCGGCGTCGTCGTCCGGGTGCTCGTCTTGGCCGTGCTGGTGGCCTTGGTCTGCGTCTTCGCGCTCGCCTTCGCCGCCGTCGTCCCGGTCCTGTCGGCCGCGTCCGGCTTGTCGGTCTTGTCGGTCGACGACGTGTCCGTCTCGTCGCCATCGGTCGTCGACGACTCGACCGCCTGCGGGACCGCACTGCCCTTCGCTGCATCCTCGACGCGGACGAGCTTGACGTTCTTGTTCTCGTACTCGCCACCGAGATCGATCTTCGTCGAGAAGTCGACGTAGCCATCGAGGTGCACGGCGAGCTGGACGATCTTCGTCCCGCGCTTCAGCTTCTTGTCGAACGGCGTCACACCGAGCTTCGTGCCGGCGATCACGACGTCGGCCCCGCTCGGCTCCGACTGGATCACGACCGACACCATGCTCTCCTCGGCGACGTCGGGCGGCGGCGGTGCCTTCGCCTCGACGACAGCCGACCCCTCCGGCGCGGTGACGCCGGTGGTCGGCGTATCGGATCCGCTGCCCTCGTCCTCGGGGAGGACCGCGTGGTCGTTGTCCTTGCTGCCGCCGAGCGACACCGCGAGGATCACGATCAGACCGACGACCGCGATGCCGAGGCCGATGAACAGCGGGCGGCGGTTCGGCTTGAGGTCACCGACCTGCGAGTACACGTCGCCCGGCGCGTCGTAGCGCGGATACGAGACGTCGCCGCGAGACATCCCGCCGCTCGCGTAGCCGTGCTTCGTCGACACGCCGACCGCGGGGATCGCGGGGCCGGAACCCGAGCCGGGAACCTGCGAGAATGCCGTCGGCGACGGCCCCATCTCGCGCGGCATCGGTCCGGTCTGCGCGGCGGCGATGCCGAGCGCGGGCGACGAGGTCCGCTGCCCCATCGGCATCGGCTGCGTGCCGTGTGGCATCTGCGACATGCCCATCGGCGACGTCGGCACGCCGAGCGGCGGCGACGGCAGCGGTGGTGGATACGACGGGCGATCGGCGCTCCCCGGATACGAGGGACGCAGCGACGGGCCGGAGTCGGCGGAGGTCGCCGGATACGTGCGCGGATTCCAGTCATCGTCGAGCGACTCGGGCGCCTCCATCCGCGGCCGGCGCGGCAGATCGAGCGTCGTCATCGCGGCCTCCGCGCGCCCGCTGTCGGCGAAGCTCACGTCGTCGTCGGGAATGCCGTCGTCGATCGGCGACGCGAGCGGCAGCCGCGCCGAGTGAACGCCGCTGCCCTTGCCGTCGGTCGACGAGATCGTCGACTCCTTCGCGGCGATCGGCTGGAGCACCTTCGTCGCGGCGGTGTTGAGCCACGGCTCCATCACGTCGCCGAACATGTCGCGCATGAAGCGGCCGAGCCCCATCGTCGACAGCGACATGCGCGACGACACCGCGAACGCCTCGAGGGCCTCGAGCAGCAGACCGGCGCTCTGGTAGCGCTGCGCCGCATCGACGGCGAGCGCCTTCATGACGATCGCCTCGAGCGCCGGCGGATAGCCGTGGACGAGCCGCGTCGGCCGCACGACGTCACCGGTGACGATGCGGTGCATCGTGTCGAAGTCGCTATCGGCGCGGAAGCAGCGATGCTGTGTCGAGACCTCGTAGAGGATGATGCCGAGCGAGAACACGTCGCTGCGGCGATCGACGTCGCGCCCGCGGCACTGCTCCGGTGCCATGTACGCGAACTTGCCCTTGATGATTCCGGACTGCGTCTCGACCGAGCGTGCCGTCGCCTTCGCGATGCCGAAGTCGAGCAGCTTCACCGCGCCGTCGTAGCCGATCATGAGATTCGACGGAGACACGTCGCGGTGGACGATGCCGAGCGGCGTGCCGTCGGGCCCGCGCCGCTCGTGCGCGTGGTTGAGACCGGCAGCCGCGCCGGCAACGACGGTCAGCGCGAGCTCGAGCGGAATGCGCGTGCCCTGGCTTCCCGCCTTCGCGAGCACGGCGCGGAGATCCTGGCCGTGCACGTACTCCATCGCGAGGTAGTGGATCCCCTGATCCTCGCCGACCTCGAAGACTTGCCCGACGTTCTGATGGTTGAGCGAAGCAGCGAGACGCGCTTCGTCCAGGAACATGCTGACCGCGACCTGATCGTTCGCGCGCTCGGGCGTGATCATCTTCAGCACGACATGGCGTTCGAAGCTGCCGATGCCCGTACTGCGCCCGATATAGATCCGCGCCATGCCGCCTGCCGCAAGCGGCATCAGCAGCTCGTACTTTCCGAGGCGGGACGGTAATCCCGCCACCGAAGCGACGGCCGGCACGAATAAGATCGTTTCATTCCGAGGTGTTCAAGTCAAGCAAACCAGGCCTGCAGAGCCGGTGGTTTCTCGACGAGGACCTACCTCGGAAACGGACCTACGCGTCGTCGCACCCGCGCCGCGCAGCTGTCAGCGCGACGTACCCGCGAGCATCATGTGCGACACGCGGATCGTCGGCGCGGCGGTCGCGCTGCGCATCTCGAGATCGTTGCCGACCAGGTCGATGCGCTTGAGGATCTGGTCGAAGTTGGCCGCGATCGTGACCTCGGAGACCGGGAACGTGAGCTCGCCGTTCTCGATCCAGAAGCCCTGCGCGCCGCGCGAGAAGTCGCCGGTGACCGGGTTGAAGCCAAAGCCCATGAGCGCGGTCACGTAGAGGCCCTTCTTCGTCTGCTCGAGCAAGTCCTCACGCGACGTCGTGCCTGCTTCCATGATCAGGTTGCTCGTGGTCGGACCGGGGTTTCCACCGATGCCCCGCCCCGCCGACGCCGTCGACGCGCGGCCGAGCTTGCGCCCCGAGTAGACGTCGCACAGCACCGGGCCGAGCACGCCCTTCGTGACGACCGGGTTCTTGCGCGTCGCCAGGCCATCGCCGTCGAACGGACGCGAGCCGGGACCACGGAGGATCAGCGGGTCGTCGATGATCGTGACGAGGGGCGACGCGATGACCTCGCCTTCCTTGCCGACGAGGTAGCTCGACTTGCGCCAGAACGAGCTGCCGTTCGCGACGCTGAAGATCGTGCCGACGATCGAACGTGCGACCTCGGGGTCGAACACGATCGGACACTCCTGGGTCTCGACCTTGCGCGAGCCGATCGTCGCGACGGTGCGGCGTGCGGCCTCGATGCCGACGGCCTCGGCGACGTCGAGCGACGCGAGGAACCGCGAGCCCGTCCACCAGTAGCCGTTCCGCTTCTTCGGGTTCTCCGGATCGGTCGTGTCGTCGCACAGCGGCTCGACGACGAGCGAGCAGTAGCTGCCGCGATAGCCGCCGAGGAAGCCGCCGCTCGTCGCGAACGCGGTCGCACCGAGCACGCGCGACCAGGTCGCACCCTCGGAGTTCGAGACGCGTGCATCGTGGCGGCGCGCCGCGGCTTCGCCGGTCTTCGCCTCGCGCAGCGCCCACGCCGCGTCGACCTCGGCGACCGCGGGGTCGTAGAGATCGAGCTCGGGAATCTGCTTCGCGAGCAGCTTGGGATCGGGTGGCAGCGCGTACTCGTC
>JAEWJO010000380.1 GCA_023386455.1 Pseudomonadota bacterium
GCCTCGAGCACGCCGGGCCGACGCTGCGGATCGGCGCGCGCACCGGCGTCGCGACGTCACACGGCGGGTCCGTCGACGACGAGCCGTTCGGCGGTGGCACGACGACGACGCGCATTCCCCACGAGGCGATCGAGGACGCGCGTGCGCTCGCGCGCGAGGCCGCACCGGATCGGCCGCTGTTCGTCGGTGCGGCCGGTCGCGTGACGAGCGGGCTCTACGAGCTGCGCGAGCTGCCGGCGTCGGCGTCGCGGGCGCGCCTCCGCCGCGGCCGCGTGATCGAGGTGATCGGCCCGCGCAGCTTCGGCGATCGCGATCGCGCGCGGCTCGAGCGCCGCGGCAAGTTCGTCGGACGCACGCTCCAGCTCGCGGAGCTCGATGCCTGGTATCAGCGCGCGATCGCGGCCGATCGCCGCCTGACCGCGCTCGTCACCGGTGCCGCGGGGACCGGCAAGAGCCGGCTCGTCGCCGAGCTCGTCGCCCGGCGTGCCGCCGGTGGTCAGCCGGTGCGCGTCATCATGACGGCCGCGAACCCGGCGAGCCGGCTCGCGCCGTTCGCGCTCGTGATCGAGCTGTACCAGGCGGCGCTCGGACTGCCGCCGGCGCGGGGCCGCGCGGCGCGCGCCCAGCTCGTCCAGCGTCTGCTCCACCTGATGAAGGAGGCCGGCGCACCCGACGCGCGAGCGCGCGAGGTCGCGACCGACCTCGATCGCGCGATGGAGCTGCGCGATGGCGTCGGGCACGGCACGCCCGAGGTCGCCGATCTGCGCCCGCGGATCTCGGCCGGCCTCGCCGCGTTCCGCGCGGCGATGACCGATCGCCAGCGCCCGCTGATCACCGTGATCGAGGATGTCCACCTCTCCGACAGCGCGAGCCTCGAGGTGCTGCGACACGCGCTCGCGGTGACCCAGATGGGACCGGAGCTGCTCGTCCTGACCGCGCGGCCCGAGGGACCGCAGCCGCCGGCGGTCGACGTGACGATGTCGGTCGGCGATCTCGTCGGCGGCGAGCTGCGCGCGCTGATCACCGATCGTCTCGGCGAGGCCGCGACGCCGCTCAACATCGCGGCCGTGATCGCGCGCGGCGGCGGCAATCCGCTGTTCATCGAGGAGCTCGCGCAGGCGGTGCGCGAGGCCGGCGACGACGTCCCGGCGAGCGCCCGCGATGTCGTCGCGGCGCGCGTCGATCGCCTGACGCCGAAGGCGAAGACCGCGCTGCGCTACGCCGCCGTGCTCGGCGGCACGGTGCGTGCGCGCCTGCTCGAGGAGCTCCTCGGCGAGGACAACCTCGAGATCGAGCTCGACGAGCTCGTCGAGGCGGGCTTCTTCGTCCGGCCCGACGCCGCGGCGCACTCGAGCGAGGGCGAGCTGCAGTTCGCGCGCGGGCTCGTGCGCGAGGTGATCTACGAGTCGCTCTCGGCGCGCGCGCAGCGCGAGAGCCACGCACGCGTCGGCCGCCTGCTCGCGTCGCGGTTCTTCGCCGGCCGCGAGGAGCCGCCCGCGGTGATCGCCGAGCACATGGAGCGAGGCGGCGAGCTCGCGGCAGCCGCGGCGTTCTGGCTGCGCGCCGGCAAGCTCTCGGTCGCCGCGTCCGACGCCGGTGCCGCGATCCTTCACTTCACGCGCGTGATCGCGATCGAGCGCGAGCTCGGCGCGACGCCACCGACCGCGACGTCGCGCGCGCGCCGCCGCGAGGCCTTCGCCGGTCGCGAGGAGGCGCGCCGCATGATGGGCGACCTCGTGTCGGATCCGGGTGACATCGACGAGCTCGCGCGCCTCGCGGACGGCGACCCTCGCCGGCTCGCCGACGTCGCGATCCGCCGCGCCCACCGCGCGCTCCGGATCGGCGACTACGCCCAGGCGAGCGTCGCGACGGTCGTCGCCGAGGATCACTCGATGGCGATCGACGACCTCCGCCTCCGCGGCGAGGCGCTGCGGGTTCGCGGCGAGATCCTCGAGCGGCTCGGTCGGTTCGACGAGGCGCTCGTCGTCGTCGAGGACGCGCGCATGCTGTTCGCGCGCGAGGGCGCGGTCGCCGACGAGATGGCCGCGATGGTCGGCGCCGGGCGCATCCACCTGATGCGCGCGCACTACGAGGCCGCGCGCGCCGCGTACAAGCCGGCGATCCATCGCATCGAGAAGACCGGCGACCCGTGGCTCGAGCGCATCGTCCAGAACCACGTCGCGATCATCGAGATGTGCCTCGGCAACTTCGCGCTCGCGATGCACTCGGCCCAGCGCTCGCTCGAGCTGTGCCGGCGCTATGGCGATCGCGCGCGCGAGGGCGACGCGCTCAGCGTCGCCGGCATCGTCCTGCTCGAGGTCGGGCTCTACGACGAGGCGGCCGCGAGCTTCGACGAGGCGCTCGATCTGCTGTCGCGCACGGCGTCGCGGTGGAGTCGCGCGGACTGCCTGATCTATGCCGGCGTGTGCGAGGTGCGCCGCGGCCGCGACGGCGGCATCGCGCTGCTCGACGAGGCGCTCGCGGAGGCCCGCCGGCTCGGCGCGCGCTACCTCGAGGCGAACGCGCC
>JAEWJO010000094.1 GCA_023386455.1 Pseudomonadota bacterium
CGGTTGCACAGCGCGATCTGCGGCGTGTCGACGCGGACACGCCCCGTGGCATCGACCACGTAGAACGGCACGACCCGGCGCGTGACCTCGATCCGGATCGGCGAGGTGAAGTTGACGCCATCGAACACGTTGGTCGTCGTATCGAACGCGACGCATGGACGGTGGAGGATCAGCGACTCGATCAGCTCGGCATCGCGCTCGACCCGACCGACGATGCACGCGAGCTGGCCATCGACGAGCTGCGCGATCGGCACGACCTTGGCCCGGCGGAGCACGCGCCGCGTCCGCCGCGCATCACGCGTCCACAGGCGCGCGATCACGGCTGCGATTCCGGTCACACTGGTGACCGCGATCGCGACGAGCAGCGTATCCACCGCCGGTAACTATGACATCGCAGTCGTCACGCGTGGCGCGGTCACGACGCGTCGCTCGCGATGCACCTCGGCTAAGGGATTTGACTCCCTGGGGTGGTCTGCTACGTGCGCGACGCACCGCCGCGGCACATGCGCTGCTCTCTGCGGCAAGCATGGCCCGTCCATTACATCGAGATTGGTTCGCCTGGTTCACGACGCTGCCGTCGAGCGTCACGCTCGTCGTGTGCCTGTTCTTGCCGCAGTTCACGGACTGCCACGGCCGCGACAAGACGGCGTTCGAGACGAACACCGCCGGCCTCATGATCGGCATCGCGCTGCTCGGGATCCTGCCGCTGCTGTGGCGGTGGCGACCGAAGGCGATGGGACCCTACGAGGAGCTCGCCGGCTTCATCAGCTTCATGCTGACGCTCGCGTTCATCCCGGTGTTTCCGCTCGCGGGGCTGTTCAGCTCGTGGCACGAGGGCGCGTACGCGACGTGGATCGCCGCGTGGGTGCAGCTCGTCGGCATGGTCAGCTGGACGTCGGCGGCGACGACTCGGAGGGAGCTTCGCCGGGCCACTGCAGCTCGTGGAGATGTCCCAGTAGCTCCGCTAGATCCCCTAGCATGATGTGAACGGTCGCCCGCGCGGGCGCGACGTCGGGCGCCGCGAGCGCGTGCGCGTTGAGCCAGCGCGACATGAGCAGCGCGTCGACGCCGCGCATGATCGCGACCCACAGATCGGCATTGTGACGACCGAGCGACGCGCGATCGTGCAGCGTCGCGTGCAGCCGTTCGATCAGATCGCGGGCTGCGGCACGGTGCCTGCGCGCGCGGTGGAGCTTCCACGCGCGGATCGGCTTCAGCGCGGGCACGATCTTGTCGAGGAGCGACGTCGGCCGCGCGGCGTGGGCATCGTCGAGCGCGAGCTGACACAGCATCAGCTCGTGCCGGGCCGCCTCGGCCATCTCGTGTAGCGATTTCAGCGCGTTGCGTGTCATGCGGGCGGGCGCCTCGGAAAGCCTACCAGGCCTTGTCCGAGGAGGGATCAGACCCTCCTCGTAAGGTGGCGGCCATGGGAATCGAAGCCACCGGCAAGCTCCACACCATCTTCGAGACGAAGCAGGTGTCCGAGCGGTTCAGCAAGCGCGAGTTCGTGGTCGAGCTCGCCGACAACCCGAAGTATCCGCAGGTCGTGCTGTTCCAGCTGACCGGTGATCGCTGCGCCCAGCTCGACGGCATGCGCGTCGGCGACGAGGTCCGCATCGAGTTCTCGCTGCGTGGCCGCGAGTGGCGCAGCCCGAGTGGCGAGCTCAAGTACTTCAACAGCCTCGACGTGTGGAAGGTCGAGCCCGCGCGCGCAGGCCGGTCGCAGGGTCGCAACGATTCGCAGGGCTACGGTGGTGGCCGCAGCGGCGATCCGCGCGATGCCGAGATGGCGCCGCGCATCGACGAGTCGCAGTTCGGCCGCGTCGAGACCGACGACATTCCGTTCTGATTCCCCACGGAAGATCCGGCGAGCGCGTCCGGTTGTCCTTGCGATGACCGATTCCGAAGACGCCGAGCTGCTATCTCACTATCTCGAGCGCGGGCGAGAAGCATGGAACGTCTCGCTCGAGGCTGCGTGGCTCGACTACGAGCTCCGCGCATTCGTCGCGAGCAAGCTGCCGCACGGCCGTCCGCTCGCGGTGCTGAATGCCGGCATCGGGGTCGGCCTGTTCGACGATTGGCTCTGCCATGTCGTCGGTACGTCGGCGGCGGCGTCGACGGTGACGAGCGTCGATCGCGACCCCGGGATCTGTCGGGTGTTCGCGCTGCGCCAGAAGCGCGAGCGCCATCCGTACCCGGCGCGCATCGTGTGCTGCGACGTACGCGATGGCTCGCTCGGCACCTCGAGGTTCGATCTGATCACGGTCGTCGGCTCGACGCTCGCCGAGAGCGGCGACCGGGGAGAGACCCTGCGCGCGCTCCAGGGCCACCTGGCCCCCGGCGGGGAGATCCTCGTCGCCGAGGTCGGGCAGGGCGCCGCCACCGATCGGGTCCGAACCTGCGGAGATGTCTGGCTCGCCTGCTCGACGCGGCCTGTCCTACCTCCGAGCACCTGAATGAATCCCGCGGGCGGCCGA
Organism: Pseudomonadota bacterium; assembly: GCA_023386455.1. Taxonomy (GTDB): domain Bacteria; phylum Myxococcota_A; class Polyangia; order Haliangiales; family Haliangiaceae; genus JABFXX01. The sequence continues at coordinate 2,478 of JAEWJO010000094.1, forward strand.
CTCGAGGGTCATGGCCGAGCTCGTTCGCTGCTCCTGCACTCGCATCAACGATCCGTGGCGCCGGTTCTGCGGCGGTTGTGGATCGTCCCTCGCGCCCTCCTGCCGCTGCGGCTTCGTCAACTCGAAGCACGATCGATTTTGCGGCGGCTGCGGCTCGGCGGTGATGAATTTCTCGTCGTCCTCGAAGCCGGTGATCGGCCCTCAGTCCAGCACGATTCCGATCGATATCCGCGACATCGTTGGCGACGCGAACAGCTAGCGATGCCGTCACGCAAGGAGATTGCGGGCGCGGCCGGTGCGTACTAAGTAGCGCTCGTCCATGGCCACCGATTGCACTGTTCCCCGCGAGCCTCTCGTGCTCGAGCGCTGCCCGAGCAAGCTCTGGGAGGGCGTCTCGTGCGCGCTTCCCGTGGGCCACAAGGGCTCGCACCAGCGTCCTGCGACGCCCGAGACCGCCGCGATGTCGTGGCGATCCTCGACGCCGCGCCTCGTCCGCTAGCGCCTCGCCGAGGCCTACGCGATGTCAGGATCGTCGGGCATGCTTGGCATCTGATGTCGCGTCTCGTCGTCGATCTCGAGGTCTCCCTCGTCCGGGAGCTGCGCCGCTGTTACGAGATCATCAATGGCCGCCGGTTCGCGGGCGCGCTCGTCCCTCCGGTGCTCGTCCTCGT
>JAEWJO010000219.1 GCA_023386455.1 Pseudomonadota bacterium
CGCCGGTGCCGTCGATCGCCGCGGCCCAGCCGCCGTGCTTGCCGAGGTAGAGCCAGCGCTCGACGAGCGGCTTCACGCGCGCGTCGCTCGGTGCCGCGACCGCAATCTCGCCGAGGGCCCACGCGGCGTCGCCGACGAGACGGTCGTCCTTGACCGCGAGCACGTCGGTGAGCGCGGCGATCCCGCCGACGTCGTGGATGTCGCCGAGTGCGGATGCGGCGGCGCGCCGGCGATCGGCAGCGGCCTTCTCGACGAGGGTGCGCAGCGTCGGCGCGTCGTCGGCCTGCTGCGCGGCGGCGAGGCCGGTGATCGCGGCGATCGCGACCTTGACGTTCGCATCGTCGACGAGCGTGCGGAGCAGCTTGCGCGCGGCCGGATCGGGCTTCGTGCGCAGCGTGGCACCGAGCGCGCGCACGATCTCGTGGCGCGTCGGTCCGCGATCGACCTGGGCCTGCTGGACGAGCAGCGGGACCGCGTTCGGATCGGCGATGTACGAGAGCGCGGTCGCGGCGGCCCCGTGCAGCTCGGCGGGGCCTTCGCGCAGGACGGTGACGAGCGCCTTCATCGCGTCCGCGTTCGGCGCGACCATCCCGATCTGGCCGAGGGCGTCGATCGCGGCGTGGCGCAGGCGGGTCGGGTTGCCCGGCCCGGCGAGCGCGGTGAGCTTCGCCGTCGCGGCGGAGACCTGGAGGATGCCGAGATACTCGGCGGCGAGCACGCGGACCTCGAGATCGTCGTCGGCGAGGTGCTCGATGAGGACATCGCCGGCACGCGCGTCGCGGCCGAGCAGCGGGCGCAGCGCCTCCATCGCGGCGAGGCGGATCGCGGCGTCCTTGCTGGACAGCGCGCCGAGCACGGGAACGAGCGCGTCCGGATCGCCGGTCGCGCCGAGCGCCTTCAGGACGAGCGGCATCGCGACGCGGCCGCGCTCGAGCTCGGCGGTCAGCGCGGCGGTGGCTCGCGCGTCGGCGGCCTCGCCGAGCAGCGTCACGGCGGTCGTCGGATCGCCCTTGAGGCGACCGGACAGGTGGGCGACGAGCGCCGGAACAGCGGCCTTGCCGGCGACGCGCAGCGCGTCGACCGCGGCGCGCCGCGTGTTCGCCTGCGCGAGGTTCTCGACGAGACGCTGCATCGCGGCCTCGCCGGCCTTGCCGGCGCCGGGCATCGCGGCGATCTGGCCGAGCGCATACGCGACCTTCGTGCGCAGCTCCTCGGAGCCGCTGGTGAGTTGCTCGACGAGCGCGTCGAGCGCGTCGGTCGCGCCGAGCAGGCCGAGCGCACCGACCGCCTGGCGGCGCACCTCCTCGTCGGGGTCGTTGATCAGGCGCACGAGCGCGGGGACCGCGGACTTGTCGCCGAGCTTGCCGATCGCGCGCACCGCGGTCTTGCGGACGTCGCGGCTCGTATCGCCGAACTTCGCGACGAGCGGGATCACGGCGCGCCGGTCGCCGAGCATCTCGAGCTGCTCGATCGTCTCGCGGCGAACCTCGAACTTGTCGTCCTCGAGCCGCGGGATCAGCGCGATCACGACGGACGAGTTGCCGCGCATGCCGATCTTGCCGAGCGACTTCACCGCGCGCTGGCGGACGGTCGCGTCCGGATCGCCGAGCGAGCGGACGAGCGCGGCCGCCGCGTCGGGACCGCCGATATCGCCGAGCACGTCGGCCGCGACGGCCTTCGTCTTCGCGTCGATGTCGTTCAGCCAGTCGATCATGATCGGCACGGCGACCTTGGCGCCGCCGGCGCCGAGCGCCTTCGCCGCCTGGTGCCGCACGCTGAGGTCCTCGTCCTTGAGCGCCTTCATCAGGTAGCCCTGCGCGAGGTTGATGTCGCGCTGGCTCAGAAAGCCGACCGCCTCGAGGCGCTTCTTCGGATCGTCGCTCTGCAGGCCTTCTGCATCGACGTCGACCGCGCCCTGCCAGTCGAAGAACGGTCCCGGCGCTGCGTGTGCCGGACCGGCTCCGAGCAGGAGGAGGCCGAGGATCATCCGCAGCGTTCTTCCGGCCACGGGGCTAGCTCCTCCCAGGGTGCCGCGGACTCGCGGGAGCGAGCCCTCGGTCGATCATCGGCCGTCGCATGCCGCGCAGTATGTCACGAGGGCGGCGAAGGTGCCGCCGGCGCGCCCGGTGCGGGAGGTGCGGGCGGTGCGGGCGAGGGCACCGGAGGTGCGGGTGCCGGATCGTCGGGCACGCGGAACGGAGGCGGCTTCGCGAGCTGGTCGATCGCCCAGATCACCTTCTCGCGCAGGCGATCGGGCAGATCGAGCGTCAGCATGTCCTTGTACTCGGCGAGCGCGGCGTCGCGCTGGCCGAGCTTCCAGTGCAGGACCGCGAGGTCGCGGCGCGGGATCCACGCGCGCGGGGCGAGCGCCTTCGACCGCTCGAGCGCAGCGAACGCGCCGGGAATGTCGCCGAGCTTGTGGCGGACGATGCCGAGCATCTGCCACGCGATCGGATCGTCGTCGACCGCGGCGACCGATGCCTCGAGGTGCGTGCGCGCTTCCTCGGCCTCGCCCCACGTCGCGAGCGTCTCGCCGAACTCGCGATGCGCGATGTGGATGCTCGCCGGATCGGTGGCCGCGGCGATCGCGCGCTCGTAGTGGACGCGCGCCTCGTCGTGCTTGCGTGCCTTCTCGGCGTCCTCGGCCTGCTCGATCTCGGTGCGTACCGTGCTCGTCGGAGCGCGCGGTGCGGGCGTCCGGCAGGCTGCGAGCAGGAAGACCACCTGGAGGACGAGCGCGGCGCGGCGCACGATCACTCCGTCGGCTTCTTCTTCGCGATGCCGATCGAGCCGCGTCGCGCGGGCGGCGCGAGCTCGATCGCCGACTCGATATCGGAGTCATCGACCTCGGTCGTCGGGAACGGGCCACGCCGCGTGAAGGACAGCTCCGGCTCCGACGGTCGATCGAGCGCGCCCTCGCGATGGAGACGCTCGATCTGATCGACCGTCAGCTGCTTCGTCGCGTCCTCGGGGCGGTCGAGCAGGCCCTGGCGGTGGAGGCGCTCGATCTCCTCGATCGACTGCTGGCGCGTCGCGTCCGGCTCGAACGCGGCGTCGTCACCGTCGCCGTCGTCGTCGAGCTGGCGATCGATCCGATCGGCGAGGCTCTGCGCCCAGGATGTCTTGATGGTGCGCGGCTGCTCCGGGATCTCGATGTTGGGGCTCGTCACCTCGCCGACGTCATCGGACGCGGGCGCCATGCGCGGCTGCGTCGTCGACGCGTCGTCGCTCGGCATCGGCGGCAGCGCGGTGCGCGGCTGGATGAGGAGCGAGCCATCGTCGCCCTCCTTGACGTCGAGATCGGGCCGCTTCTCGTACGCCGGCCGCAGCGTGACCATGTCGTCGAGCAGGTTCGGGCC
>JAEWJO010000387.1 GCA_023386455.1 Pseudomonadota bacterium
TCCGCGACCGGCGGGTGAGCGGGGGGGGGGTGGCGCTGGTGCCGGGGCTGCCGGCGGGATCGTTTCGCCAGGACGTGCTCGAGCAGATGGTCCGACTCATGCGACGAAGTCTGAGAGAGGGCAATCGCATCGTCTGGGACGACCCGAAGGCGTTACTCTTTCTCTACGAGCAGGCAGGAGGAACGCCGCCGTGACCAAGCCGAACGACGACGCCGTGTACAAGACGCTTCTAGAATCGACCCGGGCGATCCCGTGGAAGATCGACTGGAGCACGATGAAGTTCGCCTACATCGGGCCGCAGATCGAGGAGCTGCTCGGCTGGACGCCCGACAGCTGGAAGACCGTCGAGGACTGGGCCTCGCGAATGCATCCCGACGACCGCAAGTGGGTCGTCGATTTCTGCGTCGCGCAATCGAAGGCCGGCGTCGATCACGAGGCCGACTACCGCGCGCTGACGAAGAACGGCGACTACGTGTGGATTCGCGACGTCGTCCATGTCTCGCGAGATGCCAGCGGCACGGTCGAGGCGCTCGTCGGGTTCATGTTCGACATCAGCGAGCGCAAGCGCACCGAGGATCGCCTCCTCCAGCTCCAGCGCGAGCTCGAGGACCTCTCGTTCAAGGATGGCCTGACGGGCCTGCTCAACCGCCGGCGGTTCGACGTCCTCGTCGACACGGAGTGGCGGGCGGCGCGTCGCACGAGGACGCCGCTGTCGCTCGTCATGATCGATATCGACTTCTTCAAGCAGTACAACGACCACTACGGCCACGTCCGCGGCGACGACTGCCTGAAGAGGGTCGCCTCCGCGCTCAAGGCAGGGGCTTCGCGGCCTCGCGATTTCGTCGCGCGCTATGGCGGCGAGGAGTTCGTCCTCGTCCTGCCGGAGACCGATGCCGACGGCGCCGAGCGCGTCGTCGCGCGCTGCCGCGAGGCGGTCGCCCGCGAAGCGATCTCGCACGAGCGGTCCTCCGTTGGCTCGTTCGTGACGGTCAGCGTCGGGGCAGGGACGATCGTCCCGGGCGGCGAGGACTCGCTGCTCGCGTTCGTCGACAGCGTCGATCGCTGCCTCTATCGCGCGAAGCAATCCGGCCGCAATCGCGTGTTCGCGCTCGGCGCGTAATGTCTCGGCAGATCACGCAGTCTGCGTGTCACTCCGGACGGGAATGCGGCGGCGAAGCTCGCCGGTCATAGAGCCAGAACAACCGGAGGAAACGAGATGCGACGACTTCACGCCTTGCTCATCGCGGGCCTGATGGCGGCGCCGCTGAGCGCCATCGCGGGCCCGGACACCACCACCGACAAGAACACCGATCCGAATTCGGACGAGCAGACCGAGACGTTCACGTGGTCGACCGTGACGGGACGCGCGCGACTCGGCGTGATGGTCATGGGCCTCACGCCCGAGCTTCGCGAGCACTTCGGCGCGGCGAAGGACAAGGGCGTGATGGTCGCGAAGGTCGAGCCGAAGTCCGCGGCCGCCGCCGCCGGCCTTCAGGTCGGCGACATCGTCACCGACGTCAAGGGCGAGTCGGTCGACTCGGCCGGCGACGTGCTGAGCGCGCTGTCCGACGCGAAGAAGAACGAGAACGTCGCGATCGTCGTGATTCGCGATCGCAAGCCGCTGACGCTGTCCGCGAAGATGCAGAACGATCCGGGACCGCGGCAGATGATGAACGAGCCGCGCTGGCCGGACTGGGTCCAGGAGTTCTTCGACTCGGGGCCGAACGGCTGGGCGCCGCGCCACGACTTCAAGGGCCGGAGCAAGACCTAGCGCCTCGCGCGTGCGAGCACGACGAGACCGATCGCCAGGAGCGCGATGCCGAGCCCGAGCGCGGCATAGCGGGCCGGCGCGACCCACGACGCGACGTACGGCGACATCGCCGGCGTCAGCCGCACCGACAGCGCGCCGAGCTTCCACGTCGCGTCGACCTCGACGGGCACGGTCATCGCGTCCGCCGCGTGCCGCAACCTCGGCACGAGATCGATCTCGCGGCCGCCGACGAACAGCACGGCCTCGTCGGCATCGGCGGCCAGTGCGAGCGAGCCGAGATCGACGCCGGCGGCGAGCGCGAGCTGGCCCGAGAGCTCGGGCGTGTTGTTGTACGGCGCGACGGGCACGCTCACGACGACCGCGAGACCGGCGCGATCCTCGAGCCGCGCGAGCTCGTTGCTGGCGAACCGCACCGGTGGTGCCGACGCCGGCACGCGCACGAGCGACGTCGTCGCACCGCCGCGCAGCTGGAACAGCTCGAGCGTCTCGGTCGGCTTCGTGCGCAGCCGGTACTCTGTCTTCACGATGTCGGCGACGGTGGCGGCATCGGTGAGGATGCCCGCCTCGAGGACGGGTGTGCCGGCGATGCCCTCCGCGCGATCGCGCGTGGTCTTGAGCGCGTCGTCGATCACGGCACCGAGCTGCGCCGCCTTGGCGGCGAGCGCCTCGCGGGTCGACGGCTCGACACGGTGACCGTGCGGGACCGCGAACGTTGCCGCCGCGGCGAGCAACGCAGGGATCGCGAGCAGGACGCAGACCGCGGCGCGCCGGCGTCGTGCCACGACGATGCGCGGCACGATCTCGGTGTGCTCGTCCCAGTCGGTCATCCCCGGGACCATACGAACAGGCTCGCGGGAGCATCAACCAGACATGTCGTCGGGCGCTGACAGCTCCTAGCGTGCGTTGATCGACGTGCAGCTCGACGAGATTTCGAGCTCTCGCGTGCCCGGGCCGATCGAGGTCGAGCCGAGGCCGTTCTCGCTATCGTCGACGATCCAGAACATGTCGCCGGGCCGGAAGCTGTGCGACTGCACGCTGTTCGAGCTGATGCTCGAGTACGTACCGCTGCCGAACTTGGGCTTGTTGCCGTAGAACACCTTGACGGTCTTCGAGCACGCGGATCGGATCGTGACCGAGACCGGGCCGGCGGGGGCGGGCGTCGCGGCGGCGCTCGTCGACCCCGACGAGGACGAGTACGAGGCCGGGCTCGGGTCAGTCGACGGATCGCCGCTGCTCGCCGGCGCGCCCGAGTAGCCACCACCGCCGTAGTTGCCGCCGCCGTTCTGCGCGGGCGGCATGAGGCAGGCGGACATGAGGAGCGCGGCGACGGTTGCGAGAGTTTTCATGTCGGGGAGAGCCGCGAGCGGGATGCCGGTCGCACGAAATCGTGCGGGGTGGTGCGCCGGATGCAATCGGCGCGATCATGCGCTTCCTTATTGGCTTCCTGGTGTGTGCGACAGCGGCGTGTGCAGAGACGGCTGACTTCACTCCGACCGACAACGTCGTACCGACGAGCCACGGCAGTCAGCCGGCGGCGTCCTACGAGATCAAGCCGTCGCCGCAGAGCGACGCGAACGTCAAGGTCGACGTGTGGTCGCAGGGCGCGAAGCGGCAGGACGGCCAGACCGTCGTCGACGTGACGCTGTCGGTACAGAACATCGGAACCACGCCGGTCACGGTCGACTGGCAGGCGCTGCGGCTCGAGGCCTACGACAACAAGGGCCGGGCGCTGCCGCCGGGACGGCTCCTCGGCGTCACGAGCGGGAACAACCTCGTGATCGGTCCGGCGAACGCGCGGGACGTGAAGGTCCGCTTCGCGGTGCCCGTCGACATGTCACCCGACGACATCGGTGGGCTCCGGCTGCGCTGGGCGCTGAACCAGGCAGAGGGCCAGCCCTACGTGCAGTTCACGAGCTTCCAGCGCGTGCCCGACGTCTACTACTACGGCTACGACTCGTTCTACGACCCGCTGTGGGGCTACTACGATCCGTTCTGGGGCCCGACGTCGTACTACGGGCCCGGCGCGCCGGTCATCGTCAGGCGCTGACGCGTGCGACCGCGCGCAGTCGCTCGCGGAACGCGCGCAACTACTGCTTGATGACGAGGACGGACAGCGAGCCCTGATTGACGAGCGTGTTGTCGCCGCTGACGTTCGCGTTCGAGCCGCCGCTGTTCGCGCCGGCGGCGTAGACCGCGATCGTGTGCGAGCCCGGCGTCAGCACCGCGGTCGCCGACATGCTCCACGGCGCGTACACGCCGGTGAGGCCGGTCGTGTTGGCCGCGATGACGCGCTTGTAGCCGCCGTTGGGGAGCGCGACGCCGTCGACGGCGAGGATGACATCGACGATCGAGTAGCCGGTCGCCGCCGTCGAGGTGGTCGCGACGCCGCCGTCGGTCATCATCGTGACGATCGAGTTTGCCGGGACGTTGATCGTCTTGGTGAGACCGGGGATGACGACCGCGGCCGCCGTCGGCGTGACGGAGAGCTGGGCCGTGCCGAACCCGGAGACCGCGAGCTGGCCGGTCGTGCCTGCCGCGCCGGGGGTGCCTGCCGCGCCCGGCGCGCCCGCGGGACCGATGCAGTCGCCGACGTCGCACGCGTTGTCGTCGTTCTGGTCCTCGGTCGCGAGGTCACAGCTGCGGTTGCCGTTGAGGTCCCAGCACGACTGACCCGCGGTGCCGGGCGAGCCCATCTGGCCCGGGGCACCGGGCTCACCCATCGTGCCCATCTCGCCCATCTCGCCCATCTCGCCCTGAGGTCCCGGCTTCGGCGACGCACCGTCGGCACAAGCAGCAACCAGGAGGCTCACGAGGAGAAGGGGCTTCGTCATGGCGGCGCACGCTAATCGCGGTTCGCCGCGAAATCCATCGAAATGCGAGGCCCCGGCGGCAGATCCGTGGCGGCGCCGGGGCGGCGGTCCGGCCGCGAAGGAAGCCAGGGGACTGCCCTACCGTAGTAAGATCAAGCTGATGCGCCCTCTTTACGATCTGGCGAGTGTGTTCGCGGCGCAGATTCGCGTCGCGGAGGAGGAGGCGGGGCGCTGTTACGAGCCCGTCGTCGCGCTGGTCACCGACAACAAGGACCCGCAGAAGCTGGGCCGCGTGAAGGTGAAGTACCCGGTGCTGTCCGACGTCGACACGTCGTGGTGGGCGCCGATCATCATGCTCGGCGCGGGCAAGAACCGCGGCTGGTTCTTCATTCCTGAGAAGGACGACGAGGTGCTCGTGCTGTTCGAGCACGGCGATCTGAATCGTCCGATCGTCGTCGGCGCGCTATGGAACGGCAAGGACAAGCCGGCCGACAAGAATCCCGGCGGCAATCCTCGCCGCGTGATCCGGTCGCGTCAGAACTCGAAGATCACGTTCGACGACGCTCAGATGAAGCTGATCATCGAGGACGGCACGTCGAAGGGAAAGATCACGTTCGACTCCAACGCGAACAAGATCATCATCGAGGCGCTCGACGGCGACGTCTGCTTTCAGTCGCCCGCCGGTGACATGACGATCGTCGCGAAGTCGATCGAGCTCAAGGCGTCGACGAACCTCGAGATCCACGCCGGCGACAAGATGCAGTTCGGCACCGGTGCGAGCGCGAAGGTCGACGGCGGCTCGGGCGTGACGATGTCGGGCGCGAAGGTGAACATCAACTGCGGCAACTCGCAGATGCCTGCCGCGCCGACGGCGAGCCCGCAGGACATCGCGGATCCTTACGAGGCGCGCGGCTCGGAGCAGCAGGGCGGCGGCGCGGGGCCGTCGCAACGGGGCAACAACGTCGAGACCTCGTCGAGTAGCTCGTCGGGCAGCGCGCCGAGCGGCGGGCCGTCGCAGAGCACGCAGTCGGAGGCGCCCGAGCAGGAGAGCGAGCAGCAGGCGCAGCAGCAGCAGCAGGAGCAGGCGAAGAAGGACGATCCGGACGTCCACGTGATCGCGACCGACCTCAAGACGCCCGGTGGCGAGCCGCTCGGCTTCCACGAGGTCATCGTCTACAAGAAGGGCACGAAGGAGAAGGTCGCCGGGCCCGTGATGACCGACGACAAGGGACACGTCTCCTTCGTGATGGACGAGGAGGGCGAGTACGACTTCGAGATCGTCAACGAGGACGTCGTCAGTCACACGATGCCGCCGGACGATCACGAGGTCGCATTCGAGCTGCATGCGCAGTTCCTCGAGGGCGGCGTGCCGCTCGCCGGCGAGACGGTGAAGATCAGCGGTCCGGGGTTCAACGGGTCGGTCGCCCTCGATCTCGCGGGCAACTTCGAGATGCCCGCCGACTCCGGCGAGTACGAGCTGACGATCAAGGGACAGACGTTCAAGGCACACGCGGTGCGGCTCGCCGATCTCGGCGGCCACGCCGAGTTCCATCTCGAGCCCAAGGCCGAGAAGGTGACGGATTTCGAGAAGGCGCGTGCGAACCGCTACTCGCCGGTGACGCGCGGGGAGGCATGAGATGAGCTGGGACGACGCTGCAGCCAAGGAGTTTCCTGCGCCCTGGGATCCCGAGCCCACGCCGTTCACGGGTGGCCTCGAGCGGATGATCAAGCTCTGGGAGAAGGCGCGCGACGCCAACGACGGCGGCTACGGCAGCAACCGCCTGTTCAAGGTCGGCAAGAAGGGCGGCGGCGGCGCGTGGGCGAGCAACATCATCTCGTCGAAGACGTCGTGCTCGCCGTTCACCGGAATCATGATCGGCATGCTCTACGACCCCGATGGCGGCGAGAGCAAAGAGATCTGGGAGCCGAAGTACGACGGCGCGAAGAAGACGCCGATTCCGCCGATCTTCTACGGCATGCACAACGGCAACTTTGTCGCGCGAGAGCTCGACAAGGTGAAGCAGAAGAAGGTGCTGACGGCTCAGTCGATCGCGCGCATCAACTGGTTCTCGAAGAACAAGTTCTTCGACAGCTACAAGACAAAGGGCGCATACGGCGTCAACGACTCGGCTCACTCGCTCGTGTGGTGGGGGCTCGGCTACGAGATCGATCCTCGCGACATGCGCCGCGGCGACATGATCGGCATCGACTGGGTGAGCACCGGCGGGCACGCGACGTTCTGCTGGGACGTCCACCTCGACGAGCAGGGCGCGGTCGACTGCTTCCTCTACCTGTCGTCGAACGGTGGCGCGCGCGGTGGCGCGGGTGTCTCCGTCGGTACGTGGCCGCCGAACCTGATCGTCCAGAAGTCCGGCAACGGCTACAAGAAGTCGGAGACCGTCTTCGAGGACAAGGACAAGTACATCACCAACGGCAGCTGGATGTGCTTGCCGAACGTCCGGTCGACGGACGTGAAGCGCGAGACGTTCAAGAAGTGGCCAGGCACCGTGGTCGGCAAGGACAACGGCGGCCAGCATGCCGTCGCGAGCCTGCGCGTCACCCGCCTCTACGGCTTTCCGCCGCCGGAGACTCCGCACGGCAACCTGCTCCAGGACGGAGCCGACGCGCGCAAGTACGCCAAGTACCCCGCGCAGCCCGGGCCCTACTCGAATGGCTCGTGCGAGCCGCCGGGTCGCGGCAAGGTGACGACGAAGAAGGTCCCGAAGAGCAACCCGGAGCCGAAGAAGGCAGTGGCTCCGGAGCCGGCGCAGCAGAAGAAGGAAGAGGCGCTACCGCACCAGCAATGGGTCGAAGGTGCGCTGTCGGAGCTGTTCGCTGCGAAGTGGATCGACAAGGATCCCGGAAAGCCCGACGCGTACGCCGACGCGCAGTCGAAGGCCGCGATCGAGGAATTCCAGACGAAGTGGAAGCTCGCATCGGTCGACGGCCAGCCCGGTCCGAAGACGCGCGCCGCGCTCAAGAAGGCGATCGACGATCTCCACGCCGGCAAGCCGAACCCGCACGACAAGACCGAGCGCAAGCCGGCGATCGAGTCGATGTACTGGAGTCCGAACTCCGTCGACGCCGGCGGCACGACGAACTTCGGCGTCAAGGGCGAGAACCTCGACCTCGTGAAGGCGTACGAGGTCTCGCTGAAGGATGCCAAGACGGGTGCGTCGGAGACGGTGACGCTGCACATGGTCGCCGCGAACGGCGCCGCGAGCGAGCGGCTGAAGGTCCCGGCGAAGTTCGCCGCGGGCTCGACGCTCGAGATCTCGCTCAAGGCCGACGGGATCCAGAAGACCAGCGGGGCGCACCTCTACATCAAGAAGGCGGAGGTCAAGGCCGTTGCCGCCGAGTGGCTGTGGGACGAGAAGAAGTGGCCCGCGAGCATGACCGATATGCTGAAGCAGCTGCGCCTCGTCCAGAAGCAGGCGAACCGCGAGCTCCACGCGCGCCAGATCACGCAGTACGGCGTGTGGGACCGGATCTCCGCGGGCGACACGCCGGTGCTCGACAAGTCCGGCCGCACGATCGGCAAGGTCGACAAGAAGAGCCTGTATCTCGCCGATCTCGAGGGCACGATGCGCCTGAACGGCCGCATCTTGAATCTGATCGCGTCCGGCAACGTCTACGACGCACAGATGGGCCGGGCTCCGTTCGAGAAGTTCGACCCGAAGAAGTCGAAGTGGGTCGACGTCACCGACGACGCGCCGTTCGGGATGGGCGCCAAGATGCCGCTGATCCCGTTCCGCACGCTCGCGCACAACGCGGCGAAGGAGTCCGGGCTGTACGGCAAGAAGGTGTTCGTCGAGCAGCTGAACGGGCTGAAGCTGCCGACGGGCGAGGTTCACAACGGCATGTGCGTGATCGGCGATGCCGGCGCGCTCGAGGCCGGCAAGCAGTTCGATCTGTTCGTCGGCCCGGAGAGCAACCGGATCTCCTTGCCAGCGACGTGCAACGTCGAGATCCTTCGCTGACCAGGAGGTCGATCGTGCGGAATGGATTGATGGCGCTGGCGCTCGTGTGCGCCGCAGCAGGAATCGTGCATGCCGATGTCGCAAAGGCGAAGGCGGCGAACGCGCGCGGCATCGCGCTGCACAAGAAGAAGAAGTTCAAGGAGGCCGCCGCCGAGTACCGGGCCGCGATCGCCGAGGATCCGACGTTCATGCTCGCGCACTACAACCTCGCGTGCGTCGGATCGCTGATGAAGGATCAGGAGACCGCGAGCCGCGAGATGGCCTGGGTCGCCGATCGCGCGACGTGGGACGACCCCGCGACGAAGGCCGCGGTCAAGGGCCGCAAGGACAAGGACCTCGCCTGGATTCGCAAGGAGAGCCTCGATGGCGTCCGCCTGTTCAGCGACGAGATCGTCGAGGGTGGCATCGTCGATCTCCTCGACAAGCCGTGGCCCGAGCTCGTCGGCAAGCCGAGCTCCGACGCCAAGCTGACGAAGACCGTCGCGTCGGCGCCGGGCAAGCACGAGGCCAGCTGCAACGTCGCCGTCGTCAGCGCGGTCTACGACAAGACGAAGGGCGGCACCGTCGCCGGCAACCTGCGCGACGGTCTCGCGGTGCTCGACGGCAGCGGCGCGATCCTCGCGCGCAGCGAGCCCCTCGGCTGCGCGACGAGCAAGGACGAGCTGGGGATGCTGACCCAGACCAACGGCGTCCAGACCCCGTACGAGTACACCGACCAGGACTACATGGGGACGCGCCTCGTCACGGTGAAGTACGCCAAGGGCAAGGACCAGGTCGTCACGATCTTCGCGTACCGCGACAAGGACAAGAAGCTGACGCGCGCGTTCGATGGCGTCGTCGCGAACGATGCCGGGAAGGGCACCGTGTACCTGACGACCGTGCTCGGCAACCTGCTCTACACCGCGCCCGGTGCGAAGCAGCGCGTGTACCTCTGGGACAGCGCGACCGGCACGTTCGTCCCCGAGACGAAGTAGCTCACAGCCGCAGGCGGTGCACCGTGCCGCCGTCGTGGTTCACCCAGTAGAGGAAGCCGCCCGCGATCGCGAGGCCGCGTGGCCCCTTCTGGCTCTGCGCGAGCGTCTCGACGGCGCCGCCCGTCTTCGCGACGCGGCCGACGACACCGGTCGCGTCGGCGTAGTAGACCCAGTCGCCGTCGACGGCGATCGACGTGACGGCGCCAACGTCGGCGAGCTTCTGCTTCGCGCCGCCGGTCTTCGCGCCGCGCGCGAGGTAGTTCTTCACGGTCAGGCCCGACTGCTGCGGAACCGACGTGCCCCAGTACAGGCTGGCGTCGTCCTGCGCGAGGTAGAGCGCGCCGAGCTCGCCGGTGAACAGCGGCTGCGGGCCGCCGACGGAGCGCGAGGCCTTGACGATCGACGCGCTGCCGAACTCGACGTAGTACGCGTTCGAGGCGTCCACGATGATCGACGAGATGCTCTTGGACGCGTCGGCGAGCAGGTAGACGTCGACGCCGTCGTTCGGGCATCCGGTGGCGGGGCACATCGCGGCGAACGCGTCCTTCGCGCCGTCGTACTGCTCGAGGGTGCCGAAGTAGATCTTGTCGTTCGCGAGCGCGAGCGATGTCACGTTGCGCTGCGAGCCCCACCACATGAGCGGCAAGCCGAGCGCCTTGCCCGCGAACGTGCCGACCTCGGGGACAAAGCCGGTGATGTCGCCGCCGACGGTGCCGAGCACGCCGTGGACGAAGTAGATCTTGTCGCCGTCGAGGATCGGGTTCGCCGGTCGGCCGAGCCCCGTGTAGATGACACTCGGCCCGGGCGCGTCGCAGCCGCCGATGCCACACGCGGCGATCGTGCCGGTCGGATCGCCCTTCGCGGCACCCTCGGTCGTCCACACGACGCGCGCGTCATCGACCGCGAGGCCGCTCGGCTTGTCCTGGCCCGACGCGAGCGTCGCGACGTCGCACGCGCCCTCGGTGCAGGTGCCGCCGCCGCACGAGACGCCGCATTCGCCGCAGTTGGCCGGATCGGTCAGGAGGTCGGCGCCGTTGCAGACCAGCTCGCCGTCCTGGGTGTCACAGGCGGCGGCGAGCAAGGCAAACGAGAGCAAGAATCGGTGGTGCATGCCGCGACAGACGCGGGACCACCGGCGAACGAGAGCGTTTTTTCAGGCCCGAGGCTCAGCGACGTCGATGTCGCGCCCGTCATGAACGGGCGTTCACAGTCGCTACTTCTCGAGCGTGTGGCAGGTGTTGCAGGACAGCTCGCCGGTCTTCGTCGCCGGGTCGAATGGCGTCATCTGGAGCAGGTTGGCCATCTTCGGCTCGACCTCTTCGACCATGAACTTCGACCACCGCGCGTGCTCGGGGTCCTTCACGTACTCGGCGAACTTCTCCGGCGTGTTCGGCAGGACGGGGAGCTCGGCGCTCGGCATCTCGAAGCTGCCGTCCTCGGCGCCCTTGCCGTGGCAGGTCTTGCAGTTCATGTCCGCGAGCTTCGGCTCGAACGCGGTGAAGACGGTCTTCATCTCGGGGAGCACCACCTTCTCCATGAACTCCTTGCGCTGGTCGAGGTTCATGTCCTTGTAGGCGGTCGGCGCGGCGGCCGGCGGGGACGCCTGGGTGGCCGGCTTGGAGCCGCCGCAGGCGGCGAGGAGGAGGGCGAGGGCGACAGGGAAAATCCGCATGGTCGAAACGATGCCTAACACGGATCTATCACCGTGAGATCTCGATGAGATCGCCTGGCTCTCACGGTTTGCTTACCGAGGAGATTCTCCAGCGACCCTCGGGAGCGCGCTACGTTATCCGGCAGCGCCATGACCATCCCTCGCGCCGATGCACGCATTCTCATCGTCGATGACGAAGAAGACACGGCGCTTCTCCTGCGCGACGTGCTCCGCAAGCGCGGCTACCACGTCGAGGCGCTGTACTCGGCCGCCGAGTGTCTCGAGTACATGCGCCGCGATCCCGCGGACGTCGTGATCTCGGACATCCAGATGCCCAGCATGTCGGGCATCGAGCTGTGCGAGCAGCTCTACCAGCGGTACCCCGACTGCGCGCCGATCGTGCTCACCGGCTACGGCCGGCTCGATACCGCGATCGCGGCGCTGCGCGCCGGTGCGTGGGACTTCCTGACGAAGCCCGCGTCCGGCGACATCCTCGAGATCGCGATCGATCGCGCGCTCGAGGAGTTCGCGCTCCAGCGCGAGGTCAAGCGGCTCATCACCGAGCGCTCGTCGGAGGAGCCGATCGAGGACATGATCGGCGAGAGCTCGCCGATGCGCGAGCTGCGCCGGATGATCCGGCGGATCTCGCTGACCGACACGACGGTGCTGATCCAGGGCGAGTCGGGCACCGGCAAGGAGATCGCCGCGGCGGCCCTGCACCGGCTGTCGGCGACGCGCAAGGACCAGCCGCTCGTCGCGGTGAACTGCGGCGCGGTGCCCGCGAACCTGCTCGAGAGCGAGCTGTTCGGTCACGTGAAGGGCGCGTTCACCGACGCGCGCAGCGCCCGCGATGGCCTGTTCCTCCAGGCGGGCCGCGGCACGCTGCTGCTCGACGAGATCGGCGAGCTGCCGCTCGACATGCAGGCAAAGCTGCTCCGCGTCCTCCAGCAGCGGACGGTGCGACCGGTCGGCGGCGACGACGAGCTTCCGTTCGAGGCGCGCATCATCCTGGCGACGAATCGCGACCTCGAGACCGAGGTCGAGGAGGGCAGGTTCCGCGAGGATCTGTTCCATCGCATCAACGTCGTCACGATCACCGTCCCGCCGCTGCGGGCGCGGCCCGGTGACGTGCTGATCCTCGCCAACGCGTTCATCCAGCGCGTCGCGGCGCGCCGCCAGACGTTCGTCCACGGGCTCTCGCGCCAGGCCGCGCAGCTGCTCATGGATTACGACTGGCCGGGCAACGTGCGCGAGCTCGAGAGCTGCATCGAGCGCGCGACCGCGCTGTGCCGCGGCACCGAGATCGATGTCGGCGATCTGCCGAAGAAGGTCGTCGAGCACCAGAGCACGCGACTCGAGATCTCGACGTCGTCGGCGGCCGAGCTGCTGACGCTCGACGAGGTCAACCAGCGCTACGTGCGCCAGGTCCTCGCGGCGGTCGGTGGCAACAAGACGCGCGCGGCGCAGATCCTCGGCATCGATCGCCGGTCGATCTATCGCCGGCTCGAGCCGACCACGCCGAACAGCTAAGCCTCGCTGACGAAACCGAGCCGCACGTAGAGCGGCCGCGTCGCGATGCGAATCCGCGGCAGCGCGAGCCGGAATGCAGTCGCGCACGCGAGCACCGCCGCGCCCGACGCGAGGAACGTGTTCATCGGACCGATCATGTCGGCGACCGAGCCGAGCAGCAGCGCGCCGAGCGGCATGCCTCCGAAGAACGCGACCGCGTACAGGCTCATCACGCGGCCGAGCATGTCGGAGTCGACGATGCTCTGGATGATCGTGTTCGTCGACGCCATCTGCACCATCCAGCCGAGGCCGATGATGTAGAGGAGAGGCACCGCGATCCACACGTTCGGTGCGAAGCACAAGAACGCGAGCCCGGTGCCGAGCGCGGTCGTCGCGCGGACGATCACGCTGCCGAGCCCGACGATCGACGACCGCGACGCGAGGTACAGCGCACCGGTGAGCGCGCCGAGGCCGGCGGCACCCATGAGGATGCCGAGCGTGTGCGGTCCGCCGGCGAGCGTCTCGCCCGCGACCATCGGCAGGATCGTCGAGTACGCACCGCCGAGCACGCTCGTCGCGGCGAGCAGCATGAGGATCGCGCGGACGAGCGGCGCCGCCATCACGTACCGCCAGCCCTCGAGCATCTCGTGGCCGACGTGCCCGGCGCGCGGCTTGATCGCCCGCTTGGGCACGCGCATCGCGAGCAGCGAGAGGATCACGGCGATGTAGCTCGCCGCGTCGATCGCGAAGCACCAACCCTCGCCGAACAGCGCGACGAGCCACGCGGCGACGACCGGGCCGAGCAGCCGCGCGCCGTTGACCATCGACGAGTTGAGCGCGATCGCGTTCGGCAGGTCGGCGCGGTCCTCGATCATCTGGCCGAGGAACGATTGCCGCGCCGGCATGTCGAACGCGTTGATCACCGCCTGCACCGCGCCGAGGACCATCAGGTGCCAGACCGTCATCTGCCCGGTGAACGCGAAGAACGCGAGCGCCGCGGACTGGAGGAGCGCGGCGATC
>JAEWJO010000264.1 GCA_023386455.1 Pseudomonadota bacterium
CCGGCTGGCCCGCGGCCGGGCCCTCGGCGAGTCGCGTCCACGCGCCGTCCCGATCGAGCTCGACCTCGACATCGCGCGCGCTGGCATCGATCGCGACCGCGAGTGCGCGCGGGTGAAACCGCGGCAGCCTCGCGACGACGACGTGCTGGCCCACCGCGAGCTCGGCATCGAGCGGGGCCGTGCCGAGGTCCTTGCCGTCGACGGCGATCGCCGCCCCCGCCGGCTCGCTCGCGATCCGGATCGCGACACGCGGCCGCGTCTGTGCGCGCACCGCGTCGACCGCGTTCACGACGTCGGGCGAGAACTCGGCGAGCGTGATCGGCCGCTCGGGATCGAGCGCGAGCGCGAGCGCGAGCACCGCCTGCGACTCGGCGACCCGGCCGAGGTGGTTCAGCACGGCCCCGAGGCGAAGTGCGGCGTCGGCATAGACGCTCGCGCCGCCGGGCAGCGCGACGAGCGACTCCGCACCGGTGCGCGCCGCAGCGAGCCGCGACGCGGCGAAGTCGACCTGGACGCGCACGAATGCCCGCCAGCCCTCGTCGATCTGCTCGCGCAGGCGGCGGAACCGCTCGAGGACGGCGACCGGCACCGCGCCGCCGCTCACCGCTGCGCGCGCCTCGCCGATCGCGTCGTCGGTGACGCGCACCGTCCTGCCCTCGCGCACGACGGCCGCGATCGCCTTGCGCACCGCGATCGGCTCCGTGCTCGACGTCGACACCGCCGCGACGCCGACGCCGTCGGCGAAGGCCGGCGTCGCTGCCAGCGCGATCGCGCACGCGATCGACAGGTGCCTCACCACACCCGCGAGTATACTCGCGGCATGTCCTTCGAATGGATGGAGTGCACGCCGCCTCGCAAGAATGGCTCGAAGCTCCGCGCCGACGTCTCCGCCGCCGAGATCGCCCATCGCGCCGGCACGCTGTTCCGCCTCGGCTTCTCGCAGAAGGCCGCGACCGAGCGCCTGTGCGCGCGCATCGCGTGGGAGTTCGATCCGGCGTCGACGTCCGGCTTCCATCGCCGTCCCGAGACCCTGAACGATCAGGCGATCGGCAAGATCGTCGCCGACACGTACGCACGGCGTCCAGGCGGCTGGTGATCCCACGCTGCTCGCTCGTCGCGCTCGCGCTCGCCGGTGCGTGTCAGCCGCCGAGCACGAGCACGCCCACGTCCAGGCCCGGCCCTCCGGCGCAGCAGTACAAGCTGCTCGATCTCGTCGGGAGCTGGCGCTGGATGCTGCGCACCGACGAGGCGAGCACGTCGCGCGTCGAGGACGAGGTCTGGCGCCTGCGGCCCGATCCCACCGCACCCGCACGCCTCGTCGGCCGCTACCTGCGCTCCGTCGAGATCCGCTCGACCGATCGCGTGCCGTTCCAGTGCAACCAGCGCCTCTGGTACCGCCAGCGCGCGCTGTACGACGTCACCGTCGACCTCGACGGCCAGGGCGTCGTCGTCCACGAGACCGGCTACCAGGCCGAGACCTCGCCGTGCGACCACGGCTTTCGCCACATGGTGAGCTACCGCGCCGAGCCGACCGGCAACCGCCTCGTCCTCCACTGGGACAAGGGCACGCAGACGCTGTGGCAGGTCGACGAGGAGGTCGCCGCCCTGCCCGACCCGCCGTGGCCCCCGGCCGCCGACCCGACCGGGCCATGGCGCTGGCAGGCGACGTCCTACGACGACGATCACAACCTGCGCGACGAGGCCGAGTGGTGGGAGATCACGCGGCGCTCCGACACGCGCCTCGACGCCACGTACCGCCGCCGCGTCACCGTGCGCCAGCCCGAGGGCAAGACCATCGCGTGCGCGAACGCGCCGACCTGGAGCTACGACGACGCCTACGTGCTCTCCGGCCAGAAGGAAGAAGAGCACTGGCACTTCTACGAGCTCGCGGTCGAGCCCGGCGATCACCCGTGCACGCGCGTGACGCCGAAGCGCACGACCGACGAGGCCACCGCCGAGCAGATCGGCGACTTCCTCGTCCTCGAGTGGCGCGGCAAGCGCCGCCAGGTCCTCTACCGGCCCGACGAGAAATGATCGAGCTCGTCCCGTGCGACGCCGCGCGCGACGGCGCGTTCATCCGCGATCTGACGCGGGAGAACTTCTTCGAGCTCATGCGCGCGACCTGGCGCGAGGACCGGCACCAGCGCGAGCCGACGAACCCCGAGCGCTACACGATGGTGCGTCGAGATGGCGAGACGATCGGCTTCTTCGCCGTCCGGCGCGACGACGACTGCCTGTATCTGCAGACGATCCAGCTCGTCGGGGCCGCGCGCGGAGCGGGCCTCGGCAGCCAGCTCATGCAGCACATCCACGGGCTCGCGGCCGGCGCGCCATGTGTCCGCCTCCGCGTCCTGCGCGGCAATCCCGGCGCGAAGCGGCTGTACGAGCGGCTCGGCTACGAGGTCGTCGCCGAGGACGACCACGCGTTCGTCCTCGAGCTGCGGCTTCCTACGTAGACGCAGAAACGCCCGGCTACCGTCGAGGCAACCGGGCGTCTGGTGGGCGCTGCAGGGATTGAACCTGCGACTTATTCCGTGTGAAGGAATCACTCTCCCGCTGAGTTAAGCGCCCGTGAGAGGCGCACTGTGTAGCAACCCTGGGCCTCGGGTGTCAATCGCGTCCTGTGATACGACCGCGGTCATGCAGCGCAACATCGTGAGAACGGCCGAGGCGCCCGCGGCGATCGGCCCGTATTCGCAGGCCGTGACGGTCCCGGTCGGCGACAGGACGTTCGTCTTCTGCAGCGGCCAGATCGCGCTCGATCCGGCGACCGGCGCGATGATCGAGGGCGACGTCGAGGCGCAGACGCGCCAGGTGCTCGCGAACCTCGGCGCGGTGCTCGCGGCCGCCGGCGCGACGTTCGCCCATATCGTGAAGACGACGATCTTCCTGCAGAGCATGGCCGACTTCGCGATCGTGAACGCCGTCTACGGCGAGCGGTTCCAGCACGATCCGCCGGCCCGCGCCACGGTGGAGGCGGCCAAGCTGCCTCGCGGGGCAAAGGTCGAGATCGAAGCCATCGCGGTTGTCTGATTTCTGCGCACGGTCACACTGATCCGCACGGACTCGCTTCGCCCGTCCAGGAGGACTCATGTCGTCGTCGATCAAGTCGGTGCTCACCGAGAACCGTAGTTTCCCCCCGCCGAAGGCCTTCGCCGCCGAGGCCAAGGTCGGCAGCATGGCCGACTACGAGGCGCTGTACCGGCGCGCCGACGAGGATCCCGACGGATTCTGGGGCGACGTCGCGGGCGAGCTCGCCTGGGAGAAGCGATGGTCCCGCGTGCTCGACTGGAAGCTGCCCGACGCGCGGTGGTTCGTCGGCGGCGCGCTGAACCTGTCCGTCAGCTGCCTCGACCGCCACGTGGCGGCGGGGCGCAAGAACAAGGCGGCGCTGATCTGGGAGGGCGAGCCCGGCGACTCGCGCGTGCTGACGTACGGCCAGCTGCACCGCGAGGTCTGCAAGACCGCGAATGCGCTGACCGCGCTCGGCGTGAAGCAAGGCGACTTCGTCGCGATCTACCTCCCGATGGTGCCCGAGGCGGCGATCGCGATGCTCGCGTGCGCGCGGCTCGGTGCGCCCCACACGGTCGTGTTCGGCGGCTTCTCGGCGGAGGCGCTCGCCGATCGCATCAAGGACGCCGGCGCGAAGATCGTGATCACCGCGGATGGCGGATGGCGGCGCGGCGCGATCGTTCCGCTCAAGGACAACGTCGACAAGGCGATCGAGGGCAGCAGCGTCGAGAAGGTCCTCGTCGTCAAGCGCTGCGCGAACCAGGTCGCGTGGCGCGACGGCCGCGACGTGTGGTGGCACGACGTCGTCAACAAGGCGAGCGTCCAGCACGAGGCGAAGGCGTTCGACAGCGAGCACCCGCTGTTCTCGCTCTACACGAGCGGCACGACCGGCAAGCCCAAGGGCATCCTGCACACGACCGGCGGCTACCTGACCGGTGCGTACTACACGACGAAGATGGTCTTCGACCTGCGCGACGACGACATCTTCTGGTGCACCGCCGACATCGGCTGGGTCACCGGCCACAGCTACGTCGTCTACGGCCCGCTCGCGAACGGCGCGACCGTGCTCATGTACGAGGGCGCGCCGAACCATCCGGAACCGGATCGGTTCTGGGACATCATCGCCAAGTGGGGCGTCACCGTGTTCTACACGGCACCGACGGCGATCCGCGCGTTCATGCGGTGGGGCGACGACTGGCCGGCCAGGCACGATCTGTCGTCGCTGCGCCTGCTCGGGTCGGTCGGCGAGCCGATCAACCCCGAGGCGTGGATGTGGTACCGCAAGCAGATCGGACACGATCGCTGCCCGATCGTCGACACGTGGTGGCAGACCGAGACCGGCGCGATCATGATCTCCCCGCTGCCGGGCGCGACGCCGACGAAGCCGGGCTCGGCGACGCGGCCGCTGCCGGGCATCGCCGCCGACGTCGTGCTGCGAGACGGCACGCCGTGCAAGGCGAACGAGGGCGGCTTCCTCGTGATCAAGAAGCCGTGGCCGTCGATGCTGCGCACGATCTTCGGCGACCACGAGCGCTTCCAGAAGACGTACTTCGGCGAGGTCGCCGGCGTGTACTTCGCGGGCGACGGCGCGCGCAAGGACGAGGACGGCTACTTCTGGGTCATGGGCCGCGTCGATGACGTCATCAACGTCGCCGGCCACCGGCTCTCGACGATGGAGGTCGAGAGCGCGCTCGTCTCGCACCCCAAGGTCGCCGAGGCGGCCGTCGTCGGTCGTCCCGACGAGCTGAAGGGCCAGGCGATCGTCGCGTTCGTGACGCCGCGCCAGGGCTTCGTCGCCGACGACGCGCTCGCGAAGGAGCTGCGCGAGCACGTCAGCATCCAGATCGGCGCGCTCGCCCGTCCCGAGGAGGTCCGGTTCGCCGAGGCCCTCCCGAAGACGCGCTCCGGCAAGATCATGCGGCGCCTGCTCCGCGAGGTCGCGTCCGGCTCGACCGCCCGCGGCGACACGACGACGCTCGAGGACCAGGGCGTGCTCGAGCGACTCGCGCAGAGCTTCGCGAGCGAGGAGTAGCCCGCTACTCGCCGTCGTCGTCGGTGTCGGTCGGCGCGGTCGGGACCTTCGCCGCGGCGGCGCCCGCCTTGCCCGCGGCCTCGACGTCGAGCTCTGGATCGGGCTGTGGCTCGGCGATCTCGTCGGGCACGCTCGGGATCGAGTCGATCGAGGGCGGCGGCTCGGCCTTTGGCGTACCGAGCTGGATCGGCGTGCCCTTCGGCATCGACATCGGCTTGGCGGTCGCCGTGATGTACTTGCACAGCAAGCTGACGAGCTGCTCGTGCGCCTTGCGGACGTAGCCCTTCCGCAGCGGCCGCTGCGTGTTCGTGATGATCGAGAATGCGAGCGGGCGCGTCGGGTCGACCTCGAGCAGGCCAGACAGCGCGATGACCGTCGATAGCGAGCCGGTCTTGCCGCGGATGTGGCCGCGCATGTCGGTCGGCCGGAAGCGGCTGCGCAGCGTGCCGTCGGTGCCGGCGACCGAGAGCGAGTCGTGCCACGCCTTCGTCGTCGTCACGTCGCTGCTCGCGTCGGCGAAGCCAGCAGCTGCGCGCACGACCTTCACGATCTCCTGCGGCGTGATGCGCGTGCGATACGAGAGGCCCGAGCCGGTATCGATCGTGACGTCGCCCTTGCCGAGCTGGCTGTGCCGCGACAGCCACGCGTACATCGCGTCGATCGCGACGTCCATCGACGGCGTCGTCCGCTTCGACAGCGCGGCCGCCGTCATGATCACGCGATCGGCGAGCCAGTTGATGCTCCACTTGTTGACCTTCGAGACGATCTGCCGCAGCTCGGCGGACTCGTGGCGTGCGAGCTCGGCCGGCAGCGCGCCGCGGCCTGCACCGACGGAGTCACCGACGAAATCGCCGAGCTCGACGACGCGCATGTCGCCGGTGACGGTGACACCGTGCGCGCGGAGCGCGGCGCGCAGTGCGTGCGAGGCGACCGCCGTCCGCTCCTTCGTGTAGAGCGGGTGCATCGTCTCGCCGCCCTTACCGATCGTGCCGCCGATCGTGAGCTTGATGCGCTTGTGGCCCTCGGCGTTCGTGATCGTCTCGGTCTTGTACGTGAGGCGATGGCGCTTGCGCGCCTTCTTCTCGGTCTTCGCGGTGATGGCGACCTCGATCAGATCGAAGCCGGCGGGCGTCGCCGCGGTCGGCGGCTGACCGGGCTCGCCGGCGCGGATCTCGACCGGCACCATCGCGCGGTAGATGCCGTCGCGCGTCGGATCGCTGCCGACGAGCACGTCGCCCTGCAGCGTCTTGACGCCCCTCGCCGCGACCTGCGCCGCGAGCCCGTCCATGTCGGCGATCGACAGCGTCGGGTCCCACGTGCCGAGCAGGAACACGTCGCCCTTGATCGTGCCGCTCGCATCCGGCTGCGGCCCGAGCAGGCGCGTCGTGTACTTGAACGTCGGGCCGAGGAGCTCGAGCGCGGTCGCGGTCGAGATCATCTTCACGTTCGACGCGGGATTGAGCGCGTCGTCCGCGTTGACCGCGAACAGCGGCTCGCCGGTGCGCGCATCGGCGACGAACAGTCCGGTCACGCCGTTGCGCAGCGGCCCGCGCAGCAGCTTCTCGATCTGCTTCGCGGTCTCCTCCTCGAGCGTCAGCGGCTCCTCGCGGCGACCGACGATCTCGCGTACGGTGCGCAGCTCCTTGCCGTACGTGACACGCGCGGCGCCCTTGCCGACCGGCTTGCGCCCGACGGCCTTCGTGGCCTTCGGCAGCTTCGCGGCGGCCTTCTTCGGCTCCTTTGCCTTCGCCGCCGTCGCCTTCGTCGAGCGCGTCGGCGTTGCCGTCCGCGTGCGCGAGCCGGCCACGCCCGTCGCCGGGATCGACGCGAGACAGATGGCGAGCAGTGCGGCGAGCGCGCGCTTCACTTCGCACCTCGCAGCATGACATAGGTCGCGCCTTCACCGCCGTCGGCGCGCGCGGCCGACGCGAGCGCGTGAACGACCCCCGATAGCGCGCCGAGCAGCGCGTGGAGCACGCTCTCGCGCAGCGGCGCACCGTGCTCCGAGTGGGTACCCTTGCCGTGGATCACGAGGACGCAGCGCCGGCCCATCCGGCGCGACTCGACGAGGAACTGCTGGAGCCGCGCCAGCGCGGGCTCGATCTGCTCGCCATGGAGGTCGAGCGTCGCCTCGGCGCGGACCTTGCCGGCTCGCAGCTCGCTCACCTGGCTCAGAGATACGCCGGCCGCACGCGCCGCGTAGCGCTGGCCGTCGCCTTCGACAGTCAGCTTCACCTCCGGGGGGAGCTCTACGATCTTTACCGGGGACGCAGGTACACGCGGAGCAGCCACACGATCACGGACGGCGAGAGGGGTGACTCCGTTCATCGCCTCGGCAAATAAGGCCTGATCTTCGGGGGCAAGGACCGAACGCTTGGAGCGTTCCAGCCTGGACTTGCCCTTCATCCTTCCATTGTGTACTCGGGCGCTCTCGCAACCGGCAAGAAAACGTTGCGATTGGCAACGCCCCGCCGTTCCCCGGACTTTTGGCCAATGTCGGGTTGCGATGACCCACAGCGTCGGGGCACGTTCGGGTCGATGTCCTCGTGTCCCCGCGTCGCGTACTTCTGCATGGAGTACGGGCTCGATCCATCGTTTCCGATCTATGCAGGTGGTCTCGGCATCCTTGCCGGCGACCACATGAAGTCCGTCGGGGACCTCCACATCCCGCTCGTGGGGATCGGCCTGTTCTGGGACGAGGGCTACACGCGCCAGATCGTCGCCGCCGGCGGCGTCATCGAGGACCAGTACCCCAAGACCCCTCGCGACGCGCTGCGGCGACTCGACGTCAAGATCGAGGTCACGGTCCGCGGCAAGAAGGTCCCGGTTCGCGCCTACAAGGTCGACCGCCACGTCTCCTCCACGCTCTACCTCCTCGAGCCCGACCGTGACGAGGATCGCTGGATCACCCAGCGTCTCTATGGCGGCGGCGTCGAGGATCGCCTCGCCCAGGAGATCGTACTCGGCGTCGGCGGTGTGCGCCTCCTCCAGGCGCTCGGCGAATCGATCGACGTCTATCACTTCAACGAGGGCCACGCAGTTTTTGCCGGCCTCGAGCTACTCCGTCAGCACACGTTCGGCGGCAACACGCTCACGGAGCGAATTGCACGTCTTCGCCCGCACGTGGTTTTCACGACCCACACTCCCGTCCCCGCGGGCAACGAGGTCCACGACCTCGAGCTCATGCGCAAGATGGACGCCGACCTCGGCTTCACCGACGCCGAGCTCGAGCTCATCGGCGGCGACCCGTTCTCGATGACCGTCGCCGGCCTGCGCCTCTCGCGCCTCGCCAACGGCGTCGCGGCGCTCCACGGCGACACCGCGCGCGAGATGTGGAAGGACATCGCCAACGCCGCGCCGATCATCTCGATCACCAACGGCGTCCACACGCCCACCTGGCAGGACGCCCGCATCCGCGCCGCGCTCGTGCCCGACAAGCCGCGCGAGCGCCAGGACGCCGAGCTCTGGGACGCGCACCAGGACATGAAGCGCGAGCTCGTCACCGAGGTCGAGCGCCGCACCGGCATCCATCTCTCGCTCGACGGCCTGCTCATCGGATTCGCGCGCCGCGCGGCCGCCTACAAGCGCGCCGACCTCATCCTCGGCGACGAGAAGCACCTCAAGCACCTCTTCGATCTCGGCATCCAGCTCGTCTATTCGGGCAAGGCGCACCCGCGTGACCTCGCCGGCAAGTCGCTCGTCGGTCGTCTCGTCGACGCGACCCGCAAGTATCCGGGCAAGGTCGTCTTCCTCGAGAACTACGACATGCGCCTCGGCGCGCTCCTCACGCGCGGCACGGACGTGTGGCTCAACAACCCGCGCCGCCCGCTCGAGGCCTCCGGCACGAGCGGCATGAAGGCCGCGATGAACGGCGTCCCCAACCTGTCCATCCTCGACGGCTGGTGGCCCGAGGGCTGCGAGCACGGGGTCACCGGCTGGAAGATCGGCGACCCCGATCCCGCCGACGATCCGTTCGACGAGAAGGACGAGGCGCGCGTCGATCGCCGTGATCGCGACATCCTGCACCGCGTGCTCGAGCGCGAGGTGCTCACCGCGTTCCACGATCGCCGCACGTGGACGTCGATCATGCGCGCGTCGATCGCGATGTCGCAGTGGCAGTTCTCGTCGGACCGGATGATCGAGGACTACGTGTCCAAGGTCTACAATCCGTCGCCGATGACGCACTGAGCGTCTGTCGATGACGCAGGCGGCGTGGACGGGGTGGAGAGACAGGCGTCGTCCTGCGAGCATGGTCGCGCCGACGAGCCTCGCACCCTCGGAGGTCTCGATCGTGATTCCCGTCCGCGACAACCAGGCCGGGATCGATCGCTTCTTGCGCGTCGTCGACGAACTTCAGCCGGCGTACCGGCCCGGCGAGATTGTCATCGTGGACAGTGCATCCGCGCAGCCCATACGACTCGATCGGCCGCCCGTCGACTGTCGGTTACTTCGCTCCGACCGCCCCGGTGCGGCTCGCGCCCGCAACATCGGCTGGAGAGCTGCCTCGAATCTCTGGATCCTGTTCTGCGATAGCGACTGCGTGCTCACCGACACGTCGATCGCGGGCTACCTCCCCGCCCTCGATGGAGCGATCGCGTATGCGGGGATGGTCCGTGCCCTGACGGGTGGTCTGCTGGCGCACTACTACGACGAGCAAAAGATCCTGATCCCACCGCCGACCGATTCCCTTCGGCCCGCGTACCTCGTGACCGCCAATGCGCTGGTCTGGAAGGCGTCGCTCACTGCCGTCGACGGATTCGACGAGGCATTTCCATCGGCCGGTGGGGAGGACATCGATCTCGCGCTGCGACTTCATGATCTAGGCACGCTGTCGTTCGCACCGGACTCGGTCGTGCTGCACGACTTCACGGACGGCATCCGGGGCTTCGTTCATCGCTTCGTCCGCTACGGTCGAGGCAATTTCCTGCTCGAGAGTCGTCATGAGGGATCGCATCGTCCACGCCGGTTTGCGCCGGCGCTTCGCAGCGCCCCGCACTGGGTACTCGCGCATGCACAGTACGCGGCGATGCTCGTCGGCTATCACGCAGCGCGTGTGGCCGCTCGGCTCGGCGGCTGACGAACGCGAACGGCGCCGTGCGTGGTCACGGCCGGTCCTGACGAGGTACGTCGTCGCCGTGCGCGTCGTCGCCTCCATTGCCGGGCCTCCACCATACGTCGAACGCGATCGGCTCGACCAGCTGTGACGACGCGATCGAACCAGTCGTCGCCGCGTAGTTCGGCATGCCGGTGAGCCGCGCGTAGCGAACGCGCGTTGACGCTTCGAGCACGGTCGCGTGGTAGCGCTTGACGAACAGCTTGCGCGTTCGCTTTGGTGCGGAATTCAAGCGCCGCGTGCAGACCGGATCACGAAGCCCTCGTGCACGAGCACAGCGCGGCATCCGCCGGCTCCAACATCACGTGGAGATGCTTGCTCACCGCTGACAAGAGAGCTGTCAATTCCGCACCGGCCCATCCCGGCGCTCGGCGGCGATCAGCGACGCCGGCGTTGCGCGGGCTCGATTCCGTTCCTCGCAAGCGTCGACCGAGCCTGCGCGACTCCCCTCACACGCGTCACGCCGCGCGTAGTGCGAGGTGCTGCTCCTCGAGGATGTCTGCCCACGCACCGAGGTACGCGACGACATCCTCGCGCACGTTGCGCCGCAGGTGCAGGACGCCAAGCCGGCCGAGCACGCGCGGATCGTCGAGCTTCTCCAGGTGGCCGATATCGTCCGTCGTGAGGCCGTGCTCGAGGAGACGCGTGATCACGTCGTCGATCGCGTAGCCGCTCGTCGGGCAGTATGCGTTGGCGAGCTGCTCCCAGTCGCCCTCGCGCTCGAGCGCGAAGCGGTGGATCTGCTGCGGGGCGAGCCCGCACAGCGTCTCGACGAGGTGACCGCAGTTGCACATGCCCAGGTGGCCCCACTGGTACGCCGAGCCGGCGGCAAGGCGGGCGGCTGTCGAGCGCAGTGCGATGACGAGCTCCATCGCGTAAGTGTAGTCGGCCTGGCGCGAGGCGTGCGGCGTGCATCGATGCCGCGGGAGTTACGGCACGGCGACGCTCACCGCGAATGCGAAGTGCGTGCGTGCAGCGACGGCCACGTGCGCAACGCGTGCGCGAACGGTGTTCTGGTGTTCGCGCACGGCGGGAGCGTGTTGACCGTCACCGTCGTCGTCTCGATCACGCGAGCGCGGTACGCAGGAACGTGACGACGTCGGCGTAGAGGGCCGGCTGGATCGAGGCGCGGTCGAAGCTCGGCGGATCCAGGCCGATCGGGAGGTGCTTCAGCGCGTCGGGCACCGGGAAGAAGCATGCGAAATGCCCTGCGCCGGCGATGCAGGCTGCGTCGATCGGAGCGCGCAGGTCGCGCATGACGTGCTCGATGAATGCGGGGCGCGTGAGGTCGTCGAGCTCGGCGGTGCGCAGCAGGATCGGGACGGTGACCTCGGCGAGCGCGCCCGGATACATGAGCCACGGCAGCGCCGGGGCGAGCAGGACGAGCGCGCGCACGCGCGGATCGCGCTCGATCGGGATGGGCTTGCCGACGCCGTCGGGCTCCTCGGTCGGAAGCGACATCGGTCGACCACCGGCGACGGCGAGCGCGGTGTAGCCGCCGAACGAGTGGCCGGCGACCGCGGCGGCGCCCGAGAGGTGGGGACCGAGGATCGGGTCGGCGAGCGCGGCATCGATCGCGAGGCGGACGTGGCGCGGCCGGCTGGCGAGGTTGGCCGGCGTGCCCGCGAGCGAGTTGTCGCGCCGCGAGTTGCCGACGTGCTCGGGCAGCGCGACGGCGAAGCCGTGCTGGACGAGATGGGTGGCAAGACCGCGGTAGCCCCACGGCGTGCCCTGGTTGCCGTGCGAGATGACGACGAGCGGAAGTGATGGGCCGGATGGCGTCGCGTCGAGCGCGAGGTCGATGGCGTACGGGCCGAACGCGTGAGGGGTCGCGGGTGCGTCCGTCGGATAGATGAGGTGGAGCGGGATGTCCGCGCCCTGAACGTCATCGCGGCATGCGAGCGCTCGACAGCCGAGGTTCATCGCAGCTCAGCGCTTGCGGTTGCCGAGGTCGCTGAAGTCGTCGTCGCCGGTGATCGCGCTCGCGCCGGCGTCGGTCTTCCACTCGACGAGCTGCGAGTCCTCGACGGGGATCTCGGTGCCGGGGCCGCCGCGACCGGGCCACTCGTTGCCGACGGCGGTCTCGGTCTCGGCATCGGAGAGATCGGTGTTCTGGCGCGGCTGGCGGCCGGTGCCAGTGGGGAGCGTCGACGGGACGGCGGCCTGCGGGCGGCGGCTGGAGTTGCTGCCGAGCGAGGCGCGAGCGTTGGTGTTCGACTGGCGGAAGCGCTGCGCGGTCGGGGAGCGGGGCCGTACAGCCGACGTGGTGACCGGGCGGTCGTCGTGCTCGAGCTCGCTGATGAGATCGGCGAGTGGGGCGCTCGGCGCAGGGATGGATGGACCGACCGCGACCGGCGTCGCGTGCGCCGGCGTGGCGGCCGGACGCTCGACCACGTCGGGCGGCGGCGAGAGGACCGACCGGGAGGTGGTGGCGTGCGACTCGATGATCCGCGCGTCCCGCGCGTCCCGCGATGCCGGCGCGCCCGGCGCGAACGGAGCGTGCTCGGGAAGCTCGGTGGGCTGTCCGAGTGCGCGCGCCGCGATGTCGGAGATGACGGCCCAGATGAGGGCCGACGGGATGTGCTCGCACAGGTTCGGCACACCGATCGTCTCGATCACGAGCTGCGGATCGACGTGCGGCGCGCCGAGGCACGCGGTGAGGAGGCGCGCCCAGAGGGGACGCGGGAGGTGAGCCGCGAGCACGTCCGGGGTGACGTGACGAAGGATGTCCGCGGGCGTTCCGATCCCGAGCTCGAGCGCGCCACCGAGCGCGTCGACGTAGAACGCCTTGATGTTCACGACACCACCACGTTGGTGACGCCGGCTCGCGCGGCAGCCGCCGCGATGCAGGCCCACAGGACCTCGTGGGGCAGATGCTTGGCGAGGAGCTCCGGCGTGACGGTCTCGAGCACGCGCTCGGGGGTCATCGCGCCGGCGGCGAGCGAGGCCGCGAGAACCTTGCTCAACAGATCGGGCGGGAGATGGTTGGCGAGGACGTCGGGGGTCGCGTGGGCGAGGACGTCTGCGGGATTGAAGATCTGGTTCTGCAGCCCGGACTCGACGACTCGAGCGAACCATTCCTTGCGCTGATCCGACATCCCTTGACGGTACACTGATTTAGCTCGCGTCTGTCTCCGAAATCCCAGGAGAGAGCTTGCATTGCCGCGAGGCGTCTTGCACGGTCGATCGAGGATGTCGGAGACCCGCGGAAAGCTCTCATCGGGCACGCTGCTCTACCGATTCGTCGACGGGCAGGTCGAGGTGTTGCTCGTTCATCCTGCGGGCAACTACAACCGCCGCGCGCCCTGGGGAATCCCGAAAGGCGCACCGGATCCG
Organism: Pseudomonadota bacterium; assembly: GCA_023386455.1. Taxonomy (GTDB): domain Bacteria; phylum Myxococcota_A; class Polyangia; order Haliangiales; family Haliangiaceae; genus JABFXX01. The sequence goes on from JAEWJO010000264.1 coordinate 13,494, forward strand.
GACGAGGAGCTCGAGGCAACGGCGCGGCGCGAGACGCGCGAGGAGACCGGCCTCGAGATCGATGGACCACTCGTCGATCTCGGCCATGTCGACTACACGCGGAGCAAGAAGCGCGTGCACGCGTTTGCCGCGAAGGCACCGGACGGCGCGGCGCCTCGCTGCGCGTCGTGGGAAGTCGACAAAGCAGAGTTCATCGAGATCAGTCGCGCGCGCCGGATCATTCACCCGGATCAGGCGGCGCTGCTCGACCGCCTGCAGCGTCACATCGGTCCGAGCACCGACGACGCAAGTGCCGAGAAGACCTCAGCCTGAGCGTTCCTCGTCGGTGATTCCGGAACACCGACAGCGTGTCGCTCTTCCTGACACGCAGATCATTTTGCTCGACAAAAATGCCCGGTGTGGCAACACTGTATTGTCGTAGTTGTACTCGTTCCCCTAGGTTCCCTGGGCCAACCAGCTGAAAAGCGGTGATCGGCTCCACCTAGCTGGATGGCTCGTTGCCGCGCTTAGCTTCGGTGCGCAACGTGCAAAGGACCGGGATTGCGGCCTCGTTCGTATTTCCGTGAAGGGAATCGCGCCCGAGCTTGCAACGGTTCGCAACCCACGTCGCTCAAACGGAATCAGGAGTAACCACCATGGCCACCACTCATTCAGCTCGTCGCCGGCAGCGCCCTACCACGCGCCGGACGACTACGCACGCGCGGGCTCATGGTGCGCGACAGAATCGCTCGGCAGCGCCGGTCGATGTGGCGCCCTCGCCCGCTCCCGTGGCAAATACGCTGGTCCCGGCGGAGGTTGTCGAGACGCCGGCGCGCACGGTGAAGCCGATGCGCTCCCCGGACTCTGACGATCACCTGGCGGCGTACTTCCGTCAGCTGGCCGAGCACGAGCTGCTCACGCCGGAGGACGAGCGCGAGCTCTCGCAGGGGATCGAGGACACCGAGATCCTGACGTGGGAGCGCGTGTTCGCCCGTGCGGACGTCGTGCGTCCACTGCTCGCACTCATCGAGCCCAACCTCGAGCAGCCGGTGAAGTTCCCGAAGCTGCTCAAGTGCGCCGATGACATGACCAAGTCGAAGAAGACGCTGAAGGACACGCGCCTCGGCAAGAAGCTCGCGGTCGCCGCCAAGGAGACCGCGCTCGAGCTGCGCGCGCTGGACCTCGATCGCGTTCACATCGACGCGATCATGCGCGAGCTGTATCGGGCGCGCGAGGCCGCGATCGCCGGCACGGAGACGTGGTGGATCGAGGGCTCCGCGAAGGACGCGGGCGGCTACGTCGACGAGGTTCGGCAGGCGTATCGCGATGCCGCGAACCTGCGCGACGAGTTCGTCCGCGCGAACCTCCGTCTCGTCGTCACGATGGCGCGCCGCTACGACCGTGGCGGTATGCCGCTCGCCGACCTGATCCAGGAGGGCAACCTCGGCCTCATGCACGCGGTCTCGCGCTTCGACTACCGTCGTGGCCTGCGATTCTCGACGTACGCGTGCTGGTGGATCCGTCACGCGATCGGTCGTGCGCTCGCCGACAAGGCCCGCGCGGTCCGCATCCCGGTGCACATGCTCGAGGCGCAGCAGCAGCTCGAGAAGGTGCGCCAGATGCTGGTCGGCGAGCTCGGTCGTCCGCCCACGCCGCAGGAGCTGGCGAAGGCCGCGCGCGTTCCGCTCGCGAAGCTGAACCAGATGCACCGCTACATCATGGGCCAGCCGATGTCTCTCGACCGGCCGGTCCACGACGACGATGATCGCAGCTTCGGCGACACGATGGCCGATCCGGACAGCGAGGAGCACTCGCCGGCGGACGACCTGACGACGCAGACGCTGACGAGCCAGGTCAAGCGGCTCCTGCATCACCTCTCGCCGATCGAGGCCGACGTGCTGACGAAGCGCTTCGGACTCGGCGACGACGAGGAGCGCACGTTCCGCGAGATCGGTGACCAGTACCACCTGTCGCGCGAGCGTATCCGCCAGATCCAGAACTCGGCTCTCGACAAGCTGAAGCGCGCGCTCGAGCGCGAGCACCGCGGCCACGTCGAGATGTAGCTTCGGCTGGATCCCGAGGCCCGCGAGGATGACTTCTCGCGGGCCGTTTCATTTTCGGCACGCGTCGCAGGGCGCGTCGCACCCGTCGCACGGTTTGTGATTGACCGTGGCGGCGGCGCGGGCCTAGCGTCCCGGCATGTCGGCAGGTGAGCTCGCGAGGTACCCGGTGCGGACGCCGCTGGCGCTGTGGATCTCGAACGGCGTGCTGACGGGGCTGACGTTGCTGCTGCTGGCGGCGATCCTCATCTACGACCGCGCGCCGTCGATCGTCATCTTCCTGATGTTCGGGATGATCGCGGCATCGGTCGCGTTCTGGACGTCGATGTCGGCGTATCGCGTCGGCGCGACGCGCAACCTGATCCGGATCTATCAGGACCGGATCGAGGTCCCGGCGGTCAACCGGCGCGCGCCGCTCGTGTTCGCGCGCGACGGACTCCAGCTGCGGATCCACGACGTGATGATGAGCTATCGGTTTGGATTCAGGACGATCGCGCGGGTCTCGCGCGGCAAGCTGATCGAGATCTCGAACGGGACGCAGCGTCGCAAGCTCTCGACGCTGACGCTCGAGGACGCGGCCGACGAGCCAGCGCTGGTCGCCGATCTCGGGAGATTCCTCGCGGGTGAGCCGGCGATCGGTCGCGCCGGCCACGACGTCCCGCCGCCGCGGACCGAGTACGACGACATCCTCGATCGCGAGCTCGCGCAGGTCGACTGACCGTCCGCGACACCCTCCGCGACAGAGGCTGTCGCATCGCACGCCGGTGGCGCCACGCGGGGTGTCCGGTGTTACAACGGGCGCATGAAGCTCGGAACCGTCGCGGCGTTCTCGGTCGTGCTCGTCTCGACGAGTGCGTTCGCCGACAGCAAGAAGCCCTCCCCGTACGACAGCCCGCGCGCGGTGAAGCCGGCGATGACGAAGCCGTCACCGCAGGGCTACTCCGGCCTCGGCGCCGACAGCGTCACGGCCGCAGACATCGCGAAGTTCGCGGCGCCTCCACTCGATGGCAAGGTGTCTCGGCGCATCCAGACGATGCTCGATGTCCGCGGTGCCGGCGGCGGCGCGCTGACGAGGGACGGCAAGCGCATGTTCTTCAACTGGCGCGTCACCGGCACGACGCAGGTGTGGCGTCAGGACGGCGCGATGAAGCTGCCGGTGCAGCTGACCGGTGGCGAGGACAACACGGCGATCGCGGGCCTCGCGCCCGACGACAGCTTCGTCGTCGTCAGCCGCGACATCGGCGGCGCCGAGAACCCAGGCCTCTACCTGCTCGATCCGAAGGGTGGCGCGCTCCAGCTGATCCAGCACACGCCGAAGGTTCAGACCGGGCTCGCATTCATCAGCGACGACTCGAGGTCGGTCTACTTCACCGCCAACGACATCAAGCCGGACTCGTACGCGATCTATCGCTGGGACGTGAAATCCCAGAAGCGCGAGCTCGTGTTCGACACGCCGGGCCTCTGGGAGGTCGCCGATCAGAAGGGCGATCAGTGGCTGCTCGTGAAGAACCTCGGCAACACGCAGCAGGAGGTCTACCGGTACGACGTCAAGGCCAAGAAGCTGACGCCGCTGCTCGGCCAGAACGAGGTCGAGGAGTACGCGGTCAGCTTCGGCGCGAAGCCGAACCAGGTGCTGGTGATGACGAACAAGGTCGGCGAGTACCAGCGCCTCTACTCGCTCGAGGCCGGCAAGCTCGCGCCGATCTCGCCCGACGTGAAGTACGACGTGCAAAGCTTCACGATCGACGAGGCTCGCAAGCGGATCTACTTCACGATCAACGAGGACGGCTACTCGAGGCTGCACGTGCTCGACGGCAGGTCGCTGAAGCAGGTCGCGCTGCCGAAGCTTCCCGCCGCCGATCACACGTCGGTCTCGGGCCTGTCGCGCGACGGCCGCTACGTCCAGCTGACGGTCAGCGGCGCACGGATGCCGTCGACGCCGGTCGTGTTCGACTGGACGACGCGGAAGACGACGACGTGGCGCGTCCCCGAGACACCCGAGGTCAACGTCGACCTGTTCGCGCCGTCGTCGATCGAGACCTACCCGGCGCGCGACGGCACGAAGATCCCGATGGTGGTGCGCCGTCCCGCGAAGTGCGCCGCCGACCCCTGCCCCGTCATCGTCCAGTTCCACGGCGGCCCCGAGGGCCAGGCGCGACCGGGCTTCTCGCCCGGCGGGCAGATCTACGTCGACGCCGGCTTCATCCTCGTCGAGCCGAACGTGCGCGGCTCGACCGGCTACGGCAAGGCGTGGCTCCACAGCGATAACGGCCCGAAGCGCCTCGCGGTGATCACCGACATCGAGGATGCGGCGCGGTACATCAAGAGCGCGTGGGCCAAGAACGGCGTCGCACCGAAGGTCGGCGTCGTCGGCGGCAGCTACGGCGGCTACTCGACGCTGATCGCGATGACGATGTTCGGCGGCGCGTTCGACGCGGGCGTCGCGCAGTACTCGATCTCGAGCCTGTCGACGTTCCTCATGAACACCGCGCCGTACCGCCGCATCCTCCGGATCTCGGAGTACGGCGATCCGGTGAAGGACAAGGAGGCGCTCGAGAAGCTCTCGCCGATGACGTACCTCTCGCGGCTCAAGGCGCCGCTGCTGCTGATCCAGGGCGTCAACGATCCGCGCACGCCGGTCGGCGAGGCGCTCGTGATCCATCGCGAGCTGGAGCGTCGCAAGATCCCCGGTGGCCTGATCCTGTTCGCCGACGAGGGCCATGGCGCGAAGAAGCGCGGCAACATCGTGCTGCAGGTCGGTCACACGATCGCGTTCTTCGAGAAGCACCTGCTCGGCAAGTGAGCGTCAGCGAGCCGGCGTCTCGGTCATTCGCTCCTCGAGCTTGACGTCGAACTTGCACCGCTGCGTCAGCCGCAGCTTGTGCTTCAGCTGCCCCTGGTTCTGGACCAGGCAGGTCGGCACGACTCCGAGCGTCGGATCGCCGGACGGTGATGCGAGCTCGACGCGGCCGCCGGGGATCAGCGTCGCCGAGAAGTGCGCCGCGCCGCCGGGGACTTTCTTGCAAGGACCGACGAGCTCGTCGATCTCGCGATTGGCGGCCTTCGGATCAAGACGCCTGGAGTCGGGGCACGCCTCGACGATCACGAACGACGTGACGAGCGAGATCGGCGGCTCGCCGGCATCGGGCGCCGGACGCGTCTCCTCGGAAACCTTCTCAACGCTCGGCGTCGAGCCCGTCCAGCAGCCGCTCGCTGCTGCCACGACCATCAGGATCCCGCGCACCTGCACATGATGTACCCCACGCGCGGGCGGCGCCACATTTGACCGGAGGAACGCCGTGCCGGCGCAGCTCCCGGACGAGCGCTACACTGGAGGCGATGGCTGCGGGGCGACAGCTCGAGTCCTTCGACGACGTGCGCGCGCTCACGGAGGGCGAGCTCCACGACCTGCTCGATCGCGGCCGCCCCGAGCAGCGGGTCTGGGCGATCTGGGCACTCGCGCTGCGCTCGAGCGAGTCCGTCGCCGAGCTCGGTAGCCGGCGCGAACCCGATGCCGGCGTCCGCAGGAATCTCGCGGTCGTGCTCGCCGGTCACGGCCAGCTCGAGCTGCTCGTCGCGCTCGCCAAGCGCGATCCGGCGCCCGAGGTCCGCGCCGCCGCGATGCAGCTCGTCGCGCGGTTCGCGATCGACGGCAAGCTGCCGCACGCGCTCGTCATCGAGCGAGTCACGGCCGACACCCCGGACGTGAAGATCGCGGTGCTCGGCACCGTGTTCGCCGGTGCGCCGGACTGGCTCGCCGAGCTCGCCGAGAAGCTGCTCGAGGATCGAGATGCCGACGTCCGCTACGAGGCCTTCGAGGCCCTGTTCCGGATCGGCCGCGATCCGATCGCGCTGGTCTGGCTCGAGGAGGCGCCCGAGGCGGAGACGCGCCTCTCGCTGATGCGATGGAGCGCGCGCGGCCGCGTGCGCGCGTGCGCCGAGTCGCTATCCGGTGCGTCGCGACGCCTCCGCCGGCTGCTCGTCGAGTCCGTGCGCGCGGCGTCGTGGAAGGATCTCGCGCCGGCGGTCGGCGACGACGTCGCGCTCCTGCGCGCGCTCGCGAAGCGCAATCCGTCGATGTTCGACGAGCTCCCTCTGCCCGTGCTGATGCGGGCGACGTTGCGCGAGCCGACCGCCGCGTGGGTCGGCCTGGTCCGCGATCGCCTCGCCCAGCGCGAGCTACCGGGAGACGACCTGCCCGGGGACGTGATCGCCGACTTTCGCGAGCTCTGCGTTCGCCTGATCGGCGAGTGCGATGCCGCGATCACCGCCATGAAGAAGCAGCGCAGCGAAGACCTCGAGCACGAGATCGCGATCATCGAGGATCAACGTGTCGTCCTCGAGAGCGCGCTCGAGCATGCGTCTCGCCTGCTCGTCCACTGACGTCACGAGGCGTCGGCGAGCGGCCCTGCGAACGTCAAGATCAGCTTGATGCGGCCGTCGGAGTCGATCTCGCCGGCATCGAACGACTCGGCGCTCGTGCCGTCGCGCAGGTCGGCGATCGCGCGGATTCGAAAGATCGTCATGCCCGTGTCGAGCACGCTGACCCTCCGGATCCGCACGAGCTTCGGGGCGAACTGCGCCATGAAGTCGGCGAGCGCAGCGCGGCCGCGAACCTCGCGGCTCTTAGAGACCAGCCGTCCATCCTCGGCCCAGCACGCTTCGAGCATCGTTGCGCGCACCGCCGGATCCGGCTCGTTGAACGCGCTGACGTACGTGTCGAAGACGGTCTCGATGGCGCTCATGCGCGCATCGTAACGCACTCAGCCGGGGAGCCGACCCCAGAGAAAGCGCACGAGCGCCTCGCACTTGGGCACGAACGTCGCCAGCTCGACGTACTCCGTCGTCGTGTGGAAGCCCGCGCCGCGAGGGCCGAGGCCGTCGATCGCGGGCACGCCGAGCGGAGCGACCGTGTTCGCATCGGAGCCACCGCCGAGCTGCGGGGCCTCTCCGTCGCCGAGGCCCGCTGCGCGCGCGCACGCCGCGTACTCGTCGCGCAGTGCGGCCGAGGCAGCGGTCCGCTCGAGTGGCAGGCGGTTGACGCCACCGGCGACCTCGAGGCGAACGCCGGGAATCTGCGCCGCCTCCGCCGCCGCGCGCAGGTTCGCGACGAGCGCCTCCGCGTCGGCGACCGTCTCGTAGCGCAGGTCGAGCTTGGCCTCGGCGCGCTCGGGCACGGTGTTCTTCGAGGTGCCGCCCGTGAGCTGGCCAACGTTGACCGTGCGGCCCTTGCCGTAGTCGGTGAGCTGCTGCGCGGCGTCGACGAACTTCGAGAGCGCCCAGATCGCGTTGGCGCCGTCCTTGTGATTGTTGCCGGCGTGCGCCGCCTTGCCGTGAGCGGTCACCGTCATCGCGCCGACGCCCTTGCGCCGCGTGATGATCATGTCCTGCGCGCGGCCGGACTCGAACACGAGCGCGCAGGCCGCGCCCGTCGCGAGCTCGATCAGGTGCGGCTTGCTCGACGGCGAGCCGACCTCCTCGTCGGCGACGCACATGACCGCGAGCGGCAAGCGCGCGAGGACGCCGACCTCGTCGAGCGCGGCGAGCGCGGTCCGGATGATCGCGAGACCGCCCTTCATGTCGAGCGCGCCCGGTCCCGTCGCGCGACCGCCCTCCTCCTTCCAGCCCTCGAAGTGACCCGGTGGGAACACGGTGTCGTGATGGCCGACGAGCACGATGCGCGCGCCGGGCGCCGCCGTCGTCCAGACGAGGTGATCGCCGTACTCCGGGCCGCCGGCGATGACGCTCCCTGTCAACGGCGGCAGCGCGAACGCCTCGCGCAGCAGGCCGCCAACCCGGTTCACGCCCTCGATGTTCGCGGTGTAGCTGTTGATCTCGACCCAGCTTCGCGTCAACGCGAGCATTTCGGGACCGCGCGCGCGGACCGCGTCGAGTGCGCTATCGAGTGTCGCAGGTAGTGTTCCCATCGGCGTGGGCATGGCATACCAGGGCCCACGATGGCAAAGCGATTCAAGGCAGCAATCATCGGCGGTAGCGGCTACGGCGGCGCGGAGATGGCGCGCCGGCTGCTCGTGCACCCGGATGTCGAGCTCGTCCGCGTCGCATCGATCGATCACGTCGGCGAGCCGCTCGGTGCGGTCCACCCGAACCTCGATGGCGCGACCGATCTCGTGTTCGAGGATCTCGCTCCCGCCGAGGCCGCCAAGGGCTGCGATGTCGCCCTGCTCGCACTGCCGCACAAGGTCACCGCTGCGAAGGTGCCCGAGCTGATCGCCGCCGGCGTGAAGATCATCGACATGAGCGGCGACTTCCGCCTTCGCGATGCCGCGACGTACGAGAAGTTTTACGGCGCCAAGCATCCGCACCCGGAGCTGCTCGGCACGTTCGTCTACGGTCTGCCCGAGCTGAACCGCAAGGAGATCAAGGCCGCGAAGTACGTGGCCTCGCCCGGCTGCTTCGCGACGACGATCGAGCTCGCGCTCATGCCGCTCGCGCGCGCGGGTCTGCTCGACAACGCGACCGTCCACGTCACCGGCATCACGGGCTCGTCGGGCTCGGGCATCGCGCCGCAGGCGGGCACGCACCACCCGTCGCGCGCCGGCAACCTGAAGACGTACAAGCCGCTCGAGCACCAGCACGTCCCCGAGATCACGCAGACGCTCGCCGACGGCGGCGCCAAGAACGTCGAGATCCGCTTCGTCCCGGTCTCGGCGCCGCTGACGCGCGGCATCTTCGCGACCTGCTTCCTCGAGCTCGACGCCAGCGTCGACAAGACGAAGCTCGCGCAGCTGTTCGACGAGTCGTACGCGCGCGAACCGTTCGTCCGTCGCCCGAAGGCGCGCCTCCCCGAGGTCGTCGCCGTCGCCGGCTCCAACTACGTCGAGGTCGGCTTCGCGGTCGGCCCCGTCACGGGTGGCAAGCGCACCGTCACCTGCTTCTCCGCGAGTGACAACCTGATCAAGGGTGGCGCAGGCCAGGCGATCCAGAACATGAACCTCGTGCTCGGCGTCGACGAGAAAGCGTCCCTCGAGGACGTCGGCAACTGGCCATGAGCATCGTCGTCAAGCTCGGTGGTGAGGTCATCGGCTCCGGCGAGGCGCACCTCCTCGCCAAGGATCTTCGCATCCTCGTCGATGAGGGCGCGCTCGTCGCGATCGTCCACGGCGGCGGCCCCCAGGCGACCGCGCTCCAGAAGCAGCTCGGCATCGAGACCAAGCAGGTCGCCGGCCGGCGCGTCACGGATGCCGCCACGCTCGACGTCATGAAGATGGTCCTCGCCGGCAAGCTCAACGTCGACCTGTGCTCCGCGCTCAACGCGGCGGGCGTCTCCGCCGTCGGCCTGCACGGTGCCTCCGGTCTCACCGTCCGTGCGACCCGCCGTCCGCCAAAGGTGTACCCGAACGCCGGCCCAGATCCCGTCGACATGGGCTTCGTCGGCGACGTCGTCGGCTTCAACCTCGAGCTGCTCGAGACGCTGTGGGCCGCGAAGCACGTCCCCGTCATCGCGTGCCTCGGCGCCGATGCCGAAGGTGGCGTCTACAACATCAACGCCGACATGGTCGGCAACCAGCTCGCGGCGTCGCTCAAGGCCGACCGCCTGTTCCTCGTCACGTCCGCCCCCGGTGTCCTGAAGGACATCAACGATCCGTCGTCGCGCATCCCTCAGCTCACGTGCGACGAAGCGCGCGCCGCGATCCAGGACGGCACGGTCCAGGGCGGCATGATCCCGAAGCTCGAGGAGGCGATGGCGGTCGTCGACCAGGGCGTCGGCGCGATTCACATCCTCGGCAAGCTCGGCCCGGGCGACCTCGTGCGTGCCGTGCGCGAGCCCGGCTCCGTCGGCACGACGCTTCGCCCCTGATCTGGGGACGGTCTTAAGTAGCTTAAGTTGCGGCTCGGAAGCCGTCAGAATCACTCGGGTACGGACCGCTAACATTAAGTTCGCATCTCGTCGCAGCGTCGGCCGATAGCCGCCCCGATGCGAATCGCGAGACTGATTATCCCCGAAGTCCACTACCACCTCATCTGGCGCTTCGTCGATCGGACTTGGTTCTTCCGCGATGACGAGGAGCGCGCTGTCTACCTTCGACTGCTTGGCCGAGCTGTCGGACAGAGCGACTGGCACTGCACCGCCTACGCCCTGATGAGCAACCACATTCACATCGCAGCGATCGCTGGAACCCAGTCACTCGCAAGCTGGTCCAAGCGCGTAAACTCACCGTTCGCGCATTGGATGAACCGACGGCACGAGCGCATCGGTCCTGTGATGGCTGACCGCCCTCGCAGCTACGCGATGAAGCACGAGCGCGAGGCACATGTGCTCGCGTACATTCACAACAATCCAGTTCGCGCGGGACTTGTAAGGCGCGCGCTCGACAGCACCTGGACCAGCCACCGCTACTACGTGGACGCCAAGCCGCCACCGTGGCTCAAGACCGATGTCGCGTTGGAGCGGTTCGCGTTCCAACGTGGGGACGAGTTCGATCGGTGGGTCAATCAAACGCCTGGCGACTCGGGGAAGGTTCCGACGCGTGACGTGCGTCGGGCGGCAAGAAAACGCGGAGCCGTCGAAGCTGCGACGCCAGGGAACGAAATCGTTCCACTCGTCCGGCGTTCTTTCGCCTTCCTGCGCCCGGACCCGACCTTTGTCGTTCGAGTCGCAGCAGACGCGGTTCAGATCCGCCACACCGAGCTCTGCTCGCGCCGACGCACCCCAGCGGTCGTAGACGGCCGTGCGGTAGCTGTACACGCAGCTGAGACCGTAGGGGTCGCGGCAAGTGACATCGCGAACGCGCTCGGCGTGAGCGGGGCAGCGGTCAGCCAGATCCGGCGGCGCACGATGACGATGCGAGCTTTGGCGGCGCTTAAAGTGTGCATGGCGCGCCTCGAGCTCGAGCTCGGTCACAAGTGAATCTTACCGGTACCGGATCGAGCAATAGCAGCGAGTTAGGCGCGCCAACTTAAGCAACTTAAGACCGTCCCCGTTTCGGGAGGCGGCGCTACGCGTCGACGAGCGGAGCGCCGGTCGCGCCCTCTGCGTGGTCGCGGCTCACGCCGGGCGCCAGCTCGACGATCCGGAAGCCATGACCGGTCGGCTCGAATGCGCCGAGCTCGGTGATCACGAGTGACACGACACGCTGCGCGGTCAGCGGGTAGTCGCACGTCGCGACGAGCTTGAGCTCGCGCTTCTTGGTCACGTGCTGCATCATCACGATCAGGCGGCGGCAGCCGGAGGCGAGATCCATCGCGCCACCGATGCCCATCACCTTGCCGCCGGGCACCGCCCAGTTCGCGAGGTCACCACCGGCGGAGACCTGCATGCCGCCCATGATCGCGAGATCGACGTGGCCGCCGCGAATCATCCCGAAGGACGCGGCGGAGTCGAACGTCGAGCCGCCCGGGAGGACCGTCACGGTCTGCTTGCCCGCGTTGATGAGGTTCGGATCCTCGTCGCCCTCGTACGGGAACGGGCCGGTGCCGAGGAGGCCATTCTCCGAGTGGAGCCAGGCATGGCCTTCGGGCAGGTAGTCGGCCACCTGCGTCGGAAGGCCGATCCCGAGGTTGACGATCGAGCCCGCAGGAATCTCGCGCGCCGCGCGGCGCGCCATGTCCTCGGTGCTCCAGCCGGTGGACGGAGTGGTCGTCATGGCCGCTTCCTCAGCGTCTTGTACTCGAACGCGTTCTCGTGCTCCGGCACGTGGATGATCTTGTGGACGAAGATGCCCTGCAGGTGGACGTCGTCTGGATCGATCGTCCCGTTGGGCACGAGCTCGTCGCACTCGACGAGCGTGAGCTTCGCGGCGGTCGCCATCACCGGGTTGAAGTTGCGGGCGGTGCGCCAGAACCGGAGGTTGCCGAAGTGATCGGATCTCGCCGCGCGAACGAGCGCGACATCGCCGGGGAGCGCGCGCTCGAGCATGTAGCGCCGGCCGTCGATCTCGCGCGTCTCCTTGCCGTCCTCGACGACGGTGCCCACGCCCGTCGGCGTGAAGAACGCGGGGATGCCGGCACCTGCCGCGCGCATGCGCTCGGCGAGCGTGCCCTGCGGCGTGATCTCGACCTTGACCTCACCGGAGGCCATCCGCGTGTGCAGCTCCTCGTTCGAGCCGATGTAGCTGCAGATGACCTTCCTGATGAGGCCGGCCTTGAGCCAGGTGGCGAGCCCCTTGCCGAGGTTGCCGGCGTTGTTCGAGACGAGCGTCAGGTTACGGACGTTCTTCTCGACGACGCCGCGAATGAGCGCCTCTGGATTGCCGGAGAGGCCGAAGCCTCCAACCATGATCGTCATGCCGTCGCGCAGCGGCGCGAGGGCATCGGCGATCGATGCGCAGATCTTGTCACTGTGTCGTCCGGTCATCAGGAAGCCCCGAATGCAGCCACGGCTGCCTCGCCGAGTGAACGGAGGCCCGTGACGAGCTCGCTCTCGGTGATGCAGAGCGGCGGTGAGACGATCGCGGTGCCGCGCTTGCCGTCGACGTGGAGCGAGAGCTTGCGGCGGGCGAGCTCGCCGCCGAACGCGGCCCAGCGATCGACCGGCGCCTCGAGCTCGAGCACCCCGAGCATACCGAGCGAGCGAACGAACGCCTTGACCGGAAGGCGCGCGGCGATCGCGTCGAGCTCGCGGCGCAGCACCGGGCCGAGCGCGGCGGCATTGTCGTAGAGGCGATCGTCCTCGTAGACCTTCAGCGTCTCGAGCGCGGCGGCGCATGCGGTCGGGTGCGCGTAGTACGTGAGGCCGCACGCGAGCACGTGCTCGTCGAAGTGCTTCGCGACGCGCTCGTGGACGATGACGGCGCCGATCGTCGCGTAGCCCGATGCGAGGCCCTTCGCGACGGTGATGAGATCGGGTGTGACGTCCCAGTGCTGGAAGCCAAACGGCTTGCCCGTGCGACCAAAGCCGGTGAGCACCTCGTCGGCGACGAGCAGCGCACCTTCCTCGTCGCACGCGGTGCGGACGATCGGCCAGTACTCGGGTGGCGGCACGAGCACGCCGTTGGCGCCCGGGACCGGCTCGAGGAAGACGGCGGCGATCGACCGCGGTCCCTCGAGGCGCATCGTGTCGCCGATGTTCGTCGCGCACTCGCGACGGCAGGTATCGACCGTCTTGCCGAACGGGCAGCGGTCGCAATAGCAGTCCTGCACGTGAACGACGCCGGGGATCAGCGGCTCGAGCGGCGCGCGCCGCCAGTCGCCGGTGAGCGCGAGCGCGCCCATCGACGCACCGTGATAGCTGCGGTAGCGCGAGAGGTTCTTGTGCCGGCCGGTGACGAGGCGCGCGATCTTGAGCGCGTTCTCGTTCGCCTCGGCGCCGCCGAGCGTGAAGAAGACCTTCGAGAAGCCGGGCCCCGCCATCGCGAGGAGACGCTCGGCGAGCTCGACCTTCGCCGGGTAGACGGCATTGGGAGCGGAGAGGCAGAGCTCGTCGGCCTGCCGCTTGATCGCGTCGACGATCCGGCGATTGCCGTGGCCGACGTTGACCTGGTAGCTCAGCGCACCGAGATCGAGCCAGCGATCGCCGGACTTCGTCGTGAACCAGGCGCCCTCGCCGCCCGTCAGCTCGAGCGGCTTGGCGGCGTTCTGCGCGGTCCACGTGAAGAAGAACGGATAGTCACTCACAAGCGCCACTTCTCCGGCGCGACGTTGTGGATGAAGCCCTGCTGGGCCCACACGTCGCCGGCGTCGAGATTCATCGCGATCGCGCCACAGGTCGCCGCGCCATGCGGGGCCTCGGGTGTCGCCATGTTCGTGCAGATGCTGCGCGGCCAGCCCTCCTCGGAGCCGAGCCGCTTCCACGCGTCGTCGAGATCCTTGACCGGTGCGCGCTCGAGATCCTTCTCGAGCCACTGCATGCGGTCGTAGGTCGTGCTCGCCGCCGGCACCTTGCTGCGCGCGGCGACATCCGCGTCGAAGCAATGGTTCGTGTGACAGAACGCCGGCTTCTCGCCCGCGAACACGAGGCGGCGGCGCGTCCCCGACGACTCGATCGAGAACGCCTCCTTGCGGTCGGCGACGAAGTAGTGATGTCCCGAGCCGATCGGGCTCTTCACGATCAGGTCGCGCGCGGAGGCCGCGTTGTCCTCGTGCAGCGCGCGCCGCACCATCGCCGGCCACACGACGCCGAGCGTCGCGTCCGTCGAGTAGAGGTTGTTGATCGCGATCGCGACGCGCGCCGCGTTCATGCCGGCCATGCCGAGGCACCCGGTGACGGTGAGCAGGCGCGCCGCCGGTCCGTCGTCGCTCGCGGGGACGCCAAGCACCATCACGTACGGGATCGCCGTCGCGTGCATGTCCCAGGTCTGCGCGAGGATGCGTCCCGTCGCGGTCTCGGCCCAGATGACGCTGCAGCCATCGCCGCCGAGCGACGTCGCGCCCGCGCTGGCCGGGGAGTCGACGCCGCCGCCGGTCATGTCCGGATCGTCACCCTCGGGCGCGAGGCGCCACGCCTCGGGATCTGGATCGAGATCGCGCAGATCGGTGTAGTGGTTCGCGACGACGATCTCCTCGGGGGCGACGATCGCGCCCTCGGCGATCCCGATCAGCTCCTCGTAGAGCCCGTGGTGATAGCGCTCGAGGACCGGCAGGTGCGCCTTCGCGGCCGTCATCACCTGCTCGCGCGTCTTGAACCCGCCGACCTTCGTGCAGAGGTACGCGCGGATCTCGGCGAGCGCGCGGACCTCGCCGCGGAAGCTCTCGCCGTGGATACGACCCCACTCGCGCGGCGATTTGCCGGCGGGAAGCTCGAGGACTCTCACGGCGCCCCCCGCACAAGTAAATGTAACCGTCCCCGTACACAGGAGTTGCGCGGGGTTCGGCACCGCAAGTTAACCAAGTTAAGACCGTCCCTAGTCACGGAGCACCGCGATGGTGGCATCGAGCTGGTCGAGCGCCGGGATGATGCCGAGCTTGCCGTTGGGGAACTGGCGGACGGCGACACCCTTGTCGGCGAGCTCGTCGACGAGCTCGTCGCTGGCATCGATCACGCGGTAGGCGCCGAGGCCGGCGGCACCGGCGTACGAGCCGAGCACGCCATCGAGCGCCCTGGCAGCGCCGGCGATGTCGAGCTTGCGCGCCTCGCGAAGCTGGTGGTGCTGGCGCACGAGCGAGAGCTCGTCGCCGTCCCACGTCGAGACCAGCGTCAGCGGCGTGCCGATGAACCAGCGCGCGCTGGTGTGCAGATAGCCGGTCTGGCCGCCGCCCCACCACGCGAGCACGTCGGGGATGAGGCCGAGCGCCGGCGACATGAACGGACCGAGGCCGGAGCGGTACGTGTGTGTCGTCGTCTCGACGGCGATCAGCGGCAGGTCGAGCTCCTTGCGGAGCGCGTTCAGCGCCGTCGCGAACTGATTCGTCAGGACGGCGCCGGTGCGCTCCTGCACGGGCTCGTAGACGAAGCCGAGGACCTTCGACGGACCGCCGGCGGCGGCGACGGCCTCGCGGAGCGCGGCGATCGTCGCGTCGACGGACGCGCTCGGGTGCGGCACGCGTGGCCACGCGAAGTGACCCGGTCCACCCCGGTGAACGCCCGGATCCGACAGCGACCGGCACGTCGCCGCGGTGTGGCCGTAGTAGCCACCGGCCAGGCCGATCGCGACCTGCGCCTCCTTGCGCGTGCACTTCACGAGGCGAAGCGCCTTGTCGACGCACTCGTCGCGGCTCGACGTCAGATAGATGTGCGGCAGCTCCGGGATGAGCGAGCCGATCCACTCGAGCGCGCGGACGGCGCCCGGCGACACGTAGTTCATGAGCGTCAGCTTGTTGACCGCGGGACCGTAGAGGAGGCCCTTGGTCTCGGCCTCGCGCAGCGACGCCGGGCCACTCGCGAACGGCTTCGTCAGACCCGACGCGAGATCGAGCCTGACCTCGACCGGCATCTTCGGCGCGTGCCACGTGCTGCGCGCGGCCCACGTGCGCAGCGTGTCTGCCTTGCGCGCCGGATCGGGCGCGAACGCGCCGAGCGGGATGCGGTAGTAGATCGCCTGGCCTTCCGGATCCTCGTACTGACCGGTGAGGACCGAGACGACGTGCGCGCCGAACACGCGGTTCAGGTGCGTCATCTGCGCCGTGCGACCGACGCGGTTGCGCCCGGTGACGTAGCGATACCGCGGCGAGCCATCCGGCTTCTTGCGTGCGGCGGCATCGCGGAGCTGCAGCTCCTTGAGCTTCCGGCCGATGCCGGAGCTCTGGTAGCTCGGCGCGACCGTGATCGACACCGAGTACATCGTGTTGTTCTGGCCGAGCATCGGATCGTCGTCGCAGCCCTCGACGTCCTTGCTCTGCTCGAGCGGGCCGCCGATCGCGAACGCGACGAGCTGCATGCCGCCGGACGGTCCCGGCGCCTCGCCGACGAGCAGCGAGCCATCGGGATCCTCGATCGCGGCCTTGATCTCCGCCGGCGGCGTGCGGCGCGCCGGCTCGTAGACCTGGTACTCGATGTCGAGGATCGCGGGCAGGTGCTGGGTCACCTCGGCGTGGGGCACGAGGCGGTACGCGACCTCGCTCGGCGGTTGCGGCGGTGGCGCCGGCGGGACGGCCGGATCCTCCCACTCGGGCGGCTTCTTGCCGTCGTGCGCGTCGAGCCACGACAGCGAGCGGCGAATCGTCTCGAACAGCAGATCGATCTCGCGCGCGAGGAACGAGTCGCTGAGCCGGTAGCGTGCGGTTCGCGTGCCGGCAGCGAACACGACGGCACCGCGCCAGAACCGCTGGTTGATGAAGGCGTTGAGCAGATCCGCCGTCGGCAGATCGAACGCGAACGCGTAGCCCGCGGCGCGCGGGAGCTGCACGAGGTGCGGGTACGCGCGCGCGATCTGGGCGAGCCGCGGCGCGACGAGCTTCTCGATGCGCTCGGCGTTGTGGCTCATCGACACCATGTCGGCGTGGATGCGGCCGCGCACGAGCGACGCGTTGTGCGCGCTCGCCGGCTCGGGGTCGGCAAACCGGGACATCACGACGCCGACCTGCGCGCGCTTCGCGAACGTCACGGCATCCGGGTAGTCCTGCTGGCCGCGCGGCGACATCAGGCGGAACTTCGAGTGCCACGCGAACGGGCCACCGAGGCCGAACCCGACCTGGACCTCGTCGAACACGAGGAACGTCTGGTGGTGGCGCGTCAGCAGGCGCAGCGCGCGGAAGAACCGCTCGGTGGCATAGCGATCGCCACCCTCGCTCTGCATCGGCTCGATGATCACGCAGTTGTAGTCGCCGGTCTTGATCGCCTCGTGGACGGCGGCGAGCGACGCGACCTCGGCCGCGAGCAGCGCGTCGTCCTTGGCGTGGCCGAAGCGCTCCTTCAGCTCGTCGATCGATCCGCTGGCGGCGGCCGCGTAGAACCCGCTCGGTGCGGTCGGCTCGTCGCCGGGCTGGGCCCACAGCGGGAACGGCGCGAACGTGCACTGATAGCCGGCGAGCTCGAACGGCACGCGCTTGCTCGGCGAGTGCGTCGCGTGCAGCGACAGCCACGTGCGGCCGTGGAAGCTGCCCTCGAACGCGAGGATCTTCGTCGCGTTCGGCCGCGGGCAGTTGATCCGGCACAGCGCCATCGCCTTCTCGTTGGCCTCGGCGCCCGACGCGACGAACGTCACGTGCGGCAGGCCGGGGACGAGCTGGCGGAGCGCATTCGCGTAGTCGATCGCGGCGGCGGTCTCGCGGACCGCGGTGTCGTCGTTGGTGACGAGCGTGTCGGCGAACTCGCCCTCGGTGAACGCGCGGACGACCGGATCCTCGGCGAACCCGCCGACGACCGTCGCGGTCTGGCTCATGCCGTCGAGGACGGCGAGCGGCTCCTGATCGATCGAGACCATCCACGGCCCGGCCGAGCGCAGGTGATCGAACACCGGCGGCTTCTTCTCCTTCGGCACGCGGTCGCCCGCGTAGAGGCGCGCGAGCAGCGCGGCGCTCTCGGGCAGGACGCCGCCGGCGGGCCGGCCGATCGACATCGGACGCGGCATGTCGACGAGGCGGCGTGCGGCCTCGGCCTCTTCCTCGGCGACGTGCTGGCGCTCGATCCGGTCGAGGTCATACGCCGGGATGTGCGGCGCGAGCTGCGGGTGCGGCGTGACGGCACCGAGCACGTTCTCGAGGATCGCGAGCGGCGCGGTCACGTTGCGGTGCGCCCACGCGCCGGCCGGGCGGTAGTTGCCGCTCTTGCCGACGCCGTAGAACGGCAGCTTCGGGCTCGCGAGGTTCGTCGAGCGGTTGCGGTTCAGCATGCCGCTCTTCGTCCGCTTCGCGAACGCCTCGAAGCGCTCGGGCGAGCCGGTGAACACGGCGTTGACGAACCCGTACGGGCTACTGTCGATCACGGCGACGGCCTCGTCGTCGGAGTCGATCACCTCGATCGCGAGATCGGGACCGAACACCTCGATGTCCGTGTAGCCGGGAATCGCGTGGTTGCCGTCGGGCAGCCGGTGAAGCGATGCGGTGCGGTAGTAGCCGCCGGGCAGCTTCTGTCCCGCGACGATCGGCTCGGCGCCGGCCTTCTTCGCGGCCTCGATCGCGCCCTCGAGCTTCGTCAGCGCGCCGTGCGTCGCGACCGGACCGGCGAACACGCTCGGATCCTCGGGGCTGCCGAACTTGATCTCGCGCACGACCTTCGCGAGCGCGTCGATGAAGCGATCGGCGATCTTGCGATGGACGAGCACGCGCTCGGTGCCCGTACAGCGCTGGCCCGCCGACAGGTAGCCACCGACGACGACCTCGTGGACCGCCTGGCGGAGCGCCGCATCCTCGAGGACGACGGCGACGTTCTTGCCGCCCATCTCGAGCGCGACGAGGAGCTCCGGACGATCGACGCTCGCCTCGAGGATGCGCCGGCCGACCGCCCAGCTCCCGGTGAAACACAGGCCGCGCAGGAGCGGCGACGCCACCATCGCCGCGCCGACCGCGCCGGTGCCCGCGACGACATTGATGACGCCTGCGGGGATCTTCGCCGCGTGCGCGGCCTCCGCATAGCGCTGGCCACAGAGTGGCGTGACGTCGCTCGGCTTGATCACGACCGTGTTGCCGGCGAGCAGCGCGGGCACGACGTGCGCGTGACATAGATGGAGCGGGAAGTTGAACGGGCCGATCACGCCGACCACGCCGAGCGGCTGGTAGCGGAGGTACTCGCCGGGAGCGACCGCTCCCGCCTTGAGGTCCCCGGCCATCGCGGCGCGTACGAGATCGAAGCGATTGAGGAGCGTCTGCACCTCCTGCTTCGCCTCGCCGCGGATCTTGCCGGTCTCGAGGACGATCGCGTCCGCGAGCTGCGCGGCACGAGCCGCAAGCTCTGCCTTGAAGCGATCGAGATGCGCGATTCGCTCCGCGAGCGAGAGCTGGGCCCATGCGGGCTGCGCCGTCGCGGCTGCCTTTGCCGCCTCCTCCACCGCCCCGACCGTGAATCCTGTCTCGAAGACCACCGCACCATCGGCCGCCGGATTGCGCGACACGAGAGCGGTGCCCGATGGCGCGACAAACTCGCCACCGATGTAATTGCCGAGAGCCTGCACGGCGTTAATAGACCACAAAAATCTCGTCGCGGGCCTCTGCCCCCGGCCGCCGACCAGCACTGTCCCTGCCCGTTCGGGCAACATCAGATTCGTCAAACCATTCCAGGTAGATCGTAGCTTTGCGAATCGCCAGGAATGCCACAGGAGCGATGCCGCGGCGTGGTAAGAACCGGTGCCTGGACATGCCGTCGCTGGTCTTTCTGGCCGGGCCGATTGCCGGTCGCCGCTACAAGCTCGGCGACGGGGAGTACGTCATCGGCCGTCGATCCGACTGCCAGATCTTCGTCCCCGACATGCGCGTGTCTCGCCAGCACGCGCGCCTGTGGCGCGAGGGCGAGGGCTGGACGCTCGAAGATCTCGGCTCGAACAACGGCACGTACATCAACGGCGTCCGCCTGCAGCAAGCGCAGCAGCTGCACCACGACGACGAGATCATGATCGCGAACAACAAGATCCGCGTCGAGGCGCAGGATCACCCGAGCGAGCAGCGGCCGCTCGAGGGCCAGGTCGTGACGATCGTCGACGTCGCCGGGCAGTCGCTCGTCCGCGCGCGCGAGGAGTCGGGGTCGGGCCGCCTGCCGGTCATCAGCTCGGGTCTCATCAGCTCCGGCCTCATCAGCATCGCCGATCAGAAGGCGGTCCGCCTGATCGAGCGCAAGCTCGACGCGCTGACACAGGTCCTCCACGCGACCGCCGCGTCGGATACCGAGGAGACGCTGCTCGACAAGGTCGTCGACGCGCTGCTCGAGCTGTTCCCGCAGGCCGAGGATGTCGGCGTGCTCGTCGAGGACGAGCGCACCGGCGAGCTGCACGTCCAGACCCAGCGTCACCGCCAGCGCGACGCGCGCGACCGCGAGAAGTCGACGACCCACGATCGCGTCGCGAAGACCGGTGACAGCCAGGGCGGCGGTAACAGGCCGTTCGGCGGCGAGCTGCGCGTCCCCGGGACGATCATCCAGCACGTCGTCAGCGATCGGCGCGGCGTCCTGCTCGGCGAGGCCTCCGACGAGGCAGACGAGGCGGTCGGCACGCGCATGGGCGCGCCGCTCATCTATCACGGCTCGCACTACGGCGTGGTCTACGTCGAGAGCGCGAAGCAGGCGTTCCGCCAGGAGGACGTCGATCTCTTGCAGGCGATCGCGACCCAGGTCGGCCTCGCGATGCACGCGACCCGCGTCGCCGCGCAGCTCGCACGCCGCGAGAAGCTCGAGCGCGACCTGCGCGTCGCGCGGCAGATCCAGCGCAGCCTCCTGCCGGCGAACGTCCCGCAGGTCGTCGGCCTCGACTTCGCGGTTCACTACGAGCCCGCGTACCAGATCGGTGGCGACTTCTACGACTTCATCTGGCACGACCCGTCGCACCTCGGCCTCGCGGTCGGCGACGTCGCCGGCAAGGCGATCAGCGCCGCGCTCTACATGGCGCGCGTGACGAGCGAGCTGCGATCGCGCGCCGCGATCGCGCGCACGCCTGCGCGCCTGCTCCGCCGCGTCAACCAGGAGATCGCGAACCTCGGCGACGACGGTATGTTCGCGACGCTCGTCTACTGCATCTACGATCTCGAGACGCGGAGCCTCGTGTTCACGAACGCCGGCCACTGCGTCCCGCTCCTGCGGCGCGGCGATCGCGTGTTCCCGCTGCAGGCCGAGCGCGCGCACACGCCGCCGCTCGGCGTCACGCCCGAGCTCGATGCCGGCGAGGCCCGGGTCCAGCTCCACTCCGGCGACATGCTGATCATGGTGTCCGACGGCATCCTCGAGGCCCGCGACGCGAGGGGGGTCGAGTACGGCCTGTCCCGGCTGTCCCGGCGCATCCGGACCGCCCGCGGAAACGCCGAGGATGTCGTCAAAGCGATCCTCGCGGATCTCGACAGCCACTCGCAGGAGGGGCCCCAGGGCGACGACATGACGATCGTCGCGATGTCGATCGACCAGCGCCGCGCGAAGCGAAAAACCACGACAATTCCAGGAGTTCTACCCGACGAGATCTCCGGAAAGACCCGGGTCCCGACCCCGACCGGCTTCGGGGCCGACGATGACGATTCCGACGACGAGGACGAGGACGACGACGATTGACCCGGCGTTCCACGCTTGCCAACGCGAGCGGGTCCGTGCCATAAGACCCAGCCCCGGAGCAGTGTTATGGCCAAAAAAGGTAAATCAGGCCGCGAGTTGATCCGCCTCGTTTCGACGGCGGACACCGGCTTTTTCTACACGACGTCGAAGAACCGCAAGCGCACCCCCGACAAGCTCGTGCTCAAGAAGTACGACCCGGTCGTTCGCAAGCACGTCGAATTCAAAGAGTCGAAGATCTAGGAGACGTGCCATGTCGCGCGTGTGTCAGGTAACCGGGAAGAAGCCGCTCGTCGGCTCGAACGTCAGCCACTCGAATCGCCACACCAAGCGTCGGTTCGAAGTGAATCTCATGAACAAGCGCTTCTGGCTCGAAGACGAGAAGCGCTGGATCTCGCTGCGCGTCTCGGCGCGCGGGATGCGCCTCATCGACAAGCTGGGTCTCCCGGCGGTCGTCGCGCAGCTTCGCGCCCGCGGCGAGAAGCTGTAGTCACGCTGCGTGCGAGTGCACGCGGCCACATTCGTTCTCGCGGCCTTTGCGTGCAAAGGCCCGGATCGTCCGCATGTACCTGCTGCCGGTGCGCAGACGGTCGTGCTGGATCGCGCCGGTGCGTCGCTCCGCGGCGTCGCCGGTGACGGCACCCAGACGTTCGCGGTGCTGTCGACCTCCGGCGATGGCGCGACGTCGTTCGTCGAGGCCCATCGCGGCAGCGCCGCCACGTGGACGACCGAGGTCGGCGGCACCGCCGGATCGATGGCGACCGCCGGCGCGCTCGTCGCCGTCTCGCTCTCGGCGACGGGCTCGCTCGGCAAGGACCCCGCGATCGCGCTGCGCGGTGAGCCCGGCTCCGCCGTCGTCGCGCTCGATCGCGCGACCGGTGCGGTCCGCTGGCGCACGACGCTCGATGCCAGCGAGTGGTCGCTGATCTCCGCGCTCGCGGCCGACGGCGATGGCTTCGTCGTCGGCGGCTCGTTCGCCGGCTCGCTGCGCGCCGGCTCGCATGTCGTCACGAGCGCCGGCGGCAGCGACGGCTTCGTCGCCCGGCTCTCCGCCACCGGCGACGTCGTCTGGCTCGAGCGCATGGGCGGCGGCGGTGCCGTCGCGCTCCAGGGCGTCGCCGCGCGCGGCGGCCGCG
>JAEWJO010000354.1 GCA_023386455.1 Pseudomonadota bacterium
CGTCCGTACAGCGCGCGCGAGAGCTCGGGTCTCGCACCGAGGCGCGGCCGCGCCGCGAGCTCTCCGGCGTGCGCGACCTCCATCGTCAAAGGAAAGAACGCGAGGTTGCCGCGACCGTCGTCGACGACCGCGTCGTGAATCCGCGCGGGGCCGATCCGCGCACCCGCGCGCGTGACGAGCCCGGTCGCGGCGACGTCGCCGGCGGTGCGCGAGCCCGCTAGACCCGCGGTGACCTCGATCTCATAGCTCGGCTGCGTCGGGTCGCCACCGAACTGCACGCCGTAGCCGAGCTCGAGCCCGGCGAATGCGGTCGCCATCGTGCCGAGACCGCGCTGGCTGGTCGCGCCGGCCCCGACGACGTGGCGAAGTTCGAGCGAGCGGCGAACGACGCTGAAGTCGACCTGGTTCAAGCAGGGCGACGTCGTCGCCGGACCCGCATCGGTCGTGACGTCGGTCGCGACGGTCTCGGGGCAGGCACGCGCGGCGGTCGGGACGGCGAGGGCGGCAAGCAGGACAGCGGTGAAGCGCATCGGCCGTCAACCGATTTGCAATGGCCGCTCCACCGACGACACCCAACCGTTGCAGGTACTTGTCGCGCCTCGGGTGTCCGGTTTCAACCGCCGTCTATCGATCGAACGGGTCGATCCGGTCATTGCGCCGCGGATCGCACGGCTTGCCGGGACGATGCAGGTTCTCGCACTGCTTGGTGGTGCCGCAGTGATTGAACTCGCCGTTCGTGCAGCAGAGGTGCTTGTCGGGACCGGGACACACCTTGCAATCACGATCGTTCGCCGGGCACGGCACGTCCTCCGGCCGCTTCTTCCAGCACAGATAGTTGTCCGACCACGCGTGTGGATCCGCCGGCTCGTCCCACTGGACGCACGCCCATCCCGGCTTCGGCCCCGCCTGGCTCCAGGTCAGCTCGTACTTGCTGTTCATCGGCAGGCACAGCCAGTTGTCGTGCCACGCGTGCTCGGGCGGCTCCGCTTCCTCGTAGACCTTCGTGCACCGCATGCCCGCGATCGGGCCGGCGACCGACCAGCGCAGGCCGAGGTCGGTCGTCGTGCACAGGAAGTTGTCGGTCCACGTGTGGGGATCCGATGGCTCCACGATCGCGACACAGCGGCTCGTCGTGCCGCGGAAGCAGCTCCAGGTGAATGGACCGGTCGTGTGCTCGCAGTTCGGACAGCCTTCGAGCGCATTGCCGTTGCAATCGGTATCCGTGCCGCACACCGGCGGCGCACCGGGATGCTTGCCGGCGTCGGCGTCACAGCTGCCAGGCTCGTTGCCGGCGCAGCTCGCCTCGGGGACCTGGTTGGCACCGGCGGTCATCGCGACCCGACACGATCCGGGCGTGCAGTAGCCGTCGCGGTCGGTGTCCACGCAGAACCTCGCGCACTCGTCGACGCGGCTGTTGCAATCGTCGTCGAGGCCGTTGCCGCAGGTCTCGGCGCTCGCGCACGTCCCGGGCGCCGTGCACTTGTTGATCGCGGCCGCGCAGGTCCGCGACGCGCCGGCGAGTGAACATCCGGCAGCGCACGAGGCGCCGATCGGGTCGAGACGCTTGCACGCGTTCGCGGCGCTATCGAACCGCTCGTCGAACCGACACGGTGGTGCAGTCGGCGACGCTTGCGCCGGCGCGCAGATGCCCTGCGTCGCGGACGTGAAGGCGCACTTCGTGCCCGCCGGACAGTTCTTCGTCGGGCTGCACGTGGGCGTGGTCGCCGGAACGCACACGCCGCCGCCGGGCGTCCGCCCGGGTCCGAACGCGTTGGCCGCGAACGTCACGCACGACTCGCCGCCGGTGCACGCACCGTCGCAGTGCCGGCCCGGACCGACCTGCGCGACGCAGATGCAACCGTTTGTCGTGTCCGCGATCTCACCGGGCTTGCACACGATCCCGCCCGTGCACTGCGCGACGCAGACGCCGACGGTCGCGCCGAGCGTCGAGGTGTCACATGTCATGCCGGAGCTGCACGGCACGCTGCTCGAGCACCGTGCGCCGAGGGCTGCGGCCGCCGGCTGCGCCGACCCGAGGCCGACGAGATGCTCGATGAGCGGGGCGAGGACGAGCAGCGCAAACCACCACGTTCGTTTCACGACGACTCCTTCTTCAATTGGCAAGCTGGGCGTAGAAGTTGACGACCTTGTCGTCGAGCACCGTCATCGCGACGTTCGTCGGCAACGGCGCCGTGAACGCCAAGGCTTGATAGGCCTGTCGAGCGGTGCGCGCGTCGTCGAGCCGCACCGACGCCTGGGTCTCGAAGTTCGCGGCGATCCAGTAGTCGCCCGCCGCGACCTGCGCCGGCGCGGTCAGCTTGATCTCGTTGACGCCCGCGACGAGTGTGACCGCGAGCGTCGTCGCGATCCGCGCGTTTGGCGAGCCGGCCTGGTCGCTGTACAGCGCGAGCCGGGCATTCGGGCCTCCGTTGTCGACGACGAGTGCGAGCTTCATGACGACCGACGCCGCGCCGATGTGAACGCGTTGCGCGTACAGAAAGCTCGACGAGATCGATTGGCCGCCCGAGCTCGCGAACGGCGTGCTCTCCCCGACGGGCACGAGGCTGCGCACCGCGGTCGTGATCGGGTTCGTGCTCGAGGGCGAGTCTCCGAGCACGAGCACGTGCGCGCGATCGCCGGGTGTCGACGGCGCCGTGTAGCTGAGCTGCAACACGCCGACACCCGCGGCGTTGGTCGCGATGGTCCCGGTCGTGTGATCGAACGTGCCACCGCCGTTCGTGATCGACCAGGCGATCAGCGCCGAAGGCGTGCCCTGGATCGTGAACTGGAGCGACGTCGTATCGAGTGTCGCGATCCGGATCGGGATCTGCTGGTCGATGAGGCTCGGTGCCGTGCCTGCCGCATCCGGCGAGGCGTCGGGCGCGTCGACCGCTGCATCGATCACCGCGGTCGGTGCGTCGCTGTCGAGCGGCTCGAGCTTCGGGAACGAGCATGCGCACATCACGACGAACATCCACGGCCGCATCAGAAACCTCCGCTCCACGACACGACGGCGCCATCGGCACCGATCGACGCGACGACGCTCGGCGCGCGCCTGCGATCGAGCATCCACAGCACGACGCCCGTCGCGACGCAGCCGATGCCGACGCCGGCGACGACCTGCGCGCCGTGGCGTCGCGTGACCGCCGAGTCATACAGGCTCTGCTGGTGCACGGGATCCGGCTCGCGCGTCGCATCCTCGTAACGAGAGCGGGCACTGCCGTCGAGCAGGACGGCGCCGACGAGCGCGAGCCCACCGGCGG
>JAEWJO010000384.1 GCA_023386455.1 Pseudomonadota bacterium
GCACGGATCCAGCTCGACGCGCTCGTCGGCAGCGAGAACGACGCTGCCGAGGTCTATCGCGATGGCGACCTCGAGCCTCCCCCGCGCCTCGTCGTCCGCACCGACGGCGCGCGCGGCGGCTTCTACGTCCCCGCAGGCGGCACGCGGCAGCCCTACGAGCCGGTGCCGGCGGTCGTCCGCGGCGACACCTATGGCGCCGGCGACACGTTCGCGGCCGGGCTGACGCTCGCGCTCGCCGAGCAGCGCACCCCGGGCGACGCGGTCATGTTCGCGGCGACCCGGGCGGCCGAGGTGCTCGGGTTCGACGGCCCCTACCCGCCCTGACCGCCGCAGGATCGTGCGATCATGGGAGAATGAGGTGGTCCTTCCTCGTGCTCGCGGCGTGCGGGCGTGTCGGATTCGACGCGGGTCCAGACGCCGCGCTCCCGCCGGTCATCGGCGAGCTCGATCCGTCGTTCGGCGACGGCGGCATCTTCACGGCCAGCTCCGATAACGAGGGCCAGGTGTGGGACATCGCGCTGCGCGGCGCCGGGTACGTCACCAACGGCGTGAGCTTCAACACCGCCGGCACCTCACGCATGGAGGTGATCGCGCTCGCCGAGGACGGCACGATCGACCCCGCGTACGGAACCGACGGCCACCTGTTCCTCCAGACACCGGCCGGCGCGTTCGGCTACGCGATCGAGATGCTCGCCGACGGAAGCGCGATCATCGCGGGCGATGGTGCGTTTGGCGGCGAGCAGGACAATTTCGTGCTCGGCAAGCTCACGCCGGCCGGCGCACAGGATCCGAGCTGGGGCAGCGGCAACTTCGTCAACTACAACATCCCGGCGACGAACGGAGGCGACACCGCGTGGCGGGTCGTCACCGTCGACGGGACGACCTACGCGTGCGGTATCGCCGACTACAACGGCGATCCTCGGTTCACGGTGCTGGCGACGCGCAGCGACGGCACGCTCGATCCGAGGTTCGCCGCGACCGGCATCTCGACGTCGAACTTCTCCGCGAGCGACGACGAGTGTAGAGACATCGCCTACGACGGCGCGAGACTCGTCGCGACGGGACGCGACGGCAACTCGGTGACGATCGTGCATCTCGGCCTCGACGGCACGGTCGGCGACCGGCTGACGATGATGACCGGCACCGGCACCGGCCTCGCACTCGCGCGGGATGGCGCGCAGATCGTCGTTGCCGAGGTCGGGTCCGGGCCAGCCGGTTACGTGATGCGCTTTTCCGGCGGCGCCCTCGATCCCGCGTTCGGCGTCGCCGGTGTCGTGTCGACGCCGCGCGACATGTTCAGCGATGTCGCGCTCGATGCCGCGGGCAGGATCGTCGCCATCGGACGCCGCGATCGGATGCGCCCGCTGATCCGGCGGTTTCTCGCCGACGGCTCGGACGACCCGAGCTTCGCAGACGCCGGCGTGTTCGAGCTGCCGATCGCGGGTGATCTGTACACGGTCGCGATCGACCCGCGCGGTCGGATCGTTGCCGGCGGCTACGACGACAGCGGCCCGCGCGCGACGCCGCTCGTCCTCCGGCTTCGCTGACCCGCCGCCTCGGATCGGTCACGGGGGCCGTCGCACCTGCGACACCTCGAACTTCGACGCGATCGGTCGATGCATCCTGGCGATGGAGGCCGTTGCCTCTCGAAGTGTCGCGCTCCTCAGCAATCGTCGGATGATCTCGGTCGTCGTCGTCGTGCTGTCGTGCGCGCTGACCGCGGCGATGAGCCTGCTGTTCAACCACCAGGTTCGCCCGGACATGATGGCGACCGGCTTTGTCTCCGCGGTCGTCATCAACCACGTCGTCGGCCGCGTCACTCGCTCGTATCGGCGGCGGCTGCGCATGGCGCACGAGATGCTCGAGCGTCGCGTCCTCGAGCGAACCGCCGAGCTCGAGACCGCGAACGAGGCGCTGCGCGATGCCGCCGTGGCCCAGCGCGAGCTGCGCGACGAGCTGATGATCCGCGATCGCATGGCGACCGCGGGCATGGTCGCCGCGGGCGTCAGCCACGAGATCCGTTCGCCGCTGACGGTCATCAAGATGGCGATCGACGAGGTCCAGCACCTCATCGCCCGCTCGCCCGACGACCAGCTTCGCGAGCTCGCGACCGACATCGTCGAGGCGACCGACCGGATCACGACGATCCTTCGCGACCTGTCCTCGATCGCGCGGCCGATCGACGACCCGCTCGGCCCGGTCGAGCTGAAGGATGTGATCGACAGCGCGTCGCGCCTCGCGTCGTACAAGTTCGGCAAGGGCGTCACGCTCGAGCGGGGTGCGATCGACGTGCCGCCGGTGCGGGGCAACACGTCGCGCCTGGTCCAGCTGATCACGAACCTCCTCCACAACGCCGCGCGCGCGACACGCAGCGACGTGCCCAACACGATCCGTATCGCCGCGACGGCGACGCTCGACACCGTCGAGCTCACGATCTCCGATACCGGCACCGGCATGTCGACCGACACGCGCGCCCGCCTGTTCGAGCCGTTCTTCACGACCGGTCACGCGACCGGCGGCACCGGGCTCGGCCTCGTGATCTGCAAGTCGATCGTCGAGCGCATGGGCGGCTCGATCGATATCGCGAGCGAGCTCGGCCGCGGCACCACCGTCGCGGTCTCGCTGCGGCGCCTCGGCGACACCACGCCGTTCCGCCGGCCGGATTCCGGCCGCCTCGCGAACGCCGCTCGAACGTAGCTTCACCGCCACCCGGTCGCCGGTTCGCGCTACATCACGGGCGTGCCGACCCGCCTGCGGGTGATGACCTACAACATCCACGCTGGACGTGGCTGGGACATCCGCGCGCGCTCGGCCGCGCGACCGCGCCGGCTCGAGCCGATCGCCGACGTGATCCGCTCGGCCGCACCCGACATCGTCGCGCTCCAGGAGGTCGACGTCCTCGCCGATCAGGCGCACGAGCTCGCCGCGCTGCTCGGCATGGAGCTGCGCGCGGTCGCGAGCATCACCGGCGGCGGCCGCCGCGACTACGGCATCGCGACGCTGACGAGGCTGCCGATCGCGTCGACGCGCGAGATCCGGATGCCGCAGCGCGGACACCCGGGGTTTCGCTGCGCGCTCGTCACCGAGCTCGTCTGGGAAGGCGGTGCGCTCGACATGATCAACACGCACGTGTCGATGCTGTATCGCGATCGTCCCGCGCAGGCCGCGGCGCTCGCCTCGGCGATCACGCGCAGCCCGATCGTCGTCGCCGGCGACTTCAACATGACGCCGCTGTCGCCCGCGTTCCGCCTCCTCGCGCGTGGGCTCGCCAGCGCGACCCAGCTCGCGCGGACGTGGCCGGCGCCGGCGCCGATCGTGCCGATCGATCACATCCTGTATCGCGGCCTGACGTGGAAGGACGGCCGCGCGTGGACCGGCGGTGGCGCGCGGCGCGCGAGCGATCATCTGCCGGTCGTCGCCGAATTCGAGCTCGCCTGATCGGGCGACTCAGTTCGCCTGCAGGCAGATCTCGATGCGATTGACCACGAGCGAGCCCGAGCTGGGCCCCGCCTTGATCCGGATCTTGATCCCGTCGATTCCCGCCGGGATCGCCGGCGTCATGTCGGCCGTGTACCACTGGTACGGCGCCACGTTGCTGACGAGGTTCGTCGCGGTCGAGTCGACATCGTAGAGCGTCTGCCAGTTGAAGCTGCCGCTCGCCGTCGTGTTGAAGCTGCGCCCGTAGATCGACAGCTTCGCGCTCGCGATGCTCGCGATGCCGGCCGTGCTGAGATCGATGTCGACGAAGTCGCTGCCGTCGAGCTGCAGGCCGCCCTGCGCGAGGTACGGATCGACGTACGAGGCCGTGAACCCGATCTGGTAGCCGTACGCGCCGACGTGATCCGGCGTCCTGTCGGGCAGGCCGTTCACCTCGTAGACCGGATAGGCCGTGCCGCCGCCGTTGGCCCAGCGCACGCGATACGCGGTCGCTCCCGCGGCGCCCGAGCTGCACGGGCCACCGGTGATGATGCCCGCCGGCGCGTCCATGCCAGCGCCGGCATCCTGGCCGGCATTGCCGCCGCCGTCGCCACCGTTTCCGCCGCCGTCGTCGCCGGGCACGCCGCCATCGTCGAGCGCGACGCCGCTGTCGTCGGAGCCGCCCGACCCCGTGTCCGCATCGCCGCCGCCCTCGTTGCCGCGCGGGTGACCGCAGGCAGCGAGCGCGAGGAGGAACAGGGCTGCACGACGCATCGCGGCCGGTTCTACCGCGAATCGTTCCGCGCGTAGGGAACTTTTCTCTCAGCGGACCAGCGCGTCGAGTGCCGCCGCGTCGCCCCGCTCCATCGCCGCCTCGACGTCGAGCGCGAGCTGATCGCGGCCGATCGTGACGACCGCCTTCACCGCGCCGCCCTCGCGATACACGACGTGCGCGTCGCGCGCGTCGAGGCTGCCCTTCACCTCGGGCGTGTCGAACTTCTCGGCGTGACCGACGTAGCCGAGCGTGACGTCGTGGTGCTGGCTCCAGAAGAACGGGACGTCGGGGTGCGCCTCGCGGCCGAGCATCGACCGCGCGACCGCCTGCCCCTGGCGCACGGCGACCTGCCAGTGCTCGATGCGCACGGTCCCGCCACCGGCCGGATAACGCGCGATATCGCCCGCCGCCCAGATGCCCGCGCCGGCGCGGAACTGCTCGTCGACGACGACGCCGCGATCGACGCGGAGACCCGCGGCCCCCGCGAGATCCGTTCGCGGCTTCACGCCGACGCCCATGACGACGAGGTTCGCCGCCAGCTCGGTGCCGTCGTCGAGGATCACCTTGTCGCCGGTGATCTTCGCCGGCTTGCGCCCGAGCTTGAATGCGACGCCCTTGCCCTCGTGCACCGTCCGCACCCACGCGCCGACCTCGTCGCCGAGCACGCGTGCGAGCGGCACCGACTCGGGGCCGACGACCGTCACGGCTGCGCCGCGGGCTCGCAGCGAGGCGGCGGCCTCGAGGCCGATGAAGCTCGCGCCGATCACGACAGCCTGCGTCCGGTCGTTCGCGGCCGCGGCGATCGCCTTGCTGTTCGCGAGCGTCCGCAGCGTGTGCACGTGTGGCAGGTCCGCGCCGTCGAGCTGGAGCCGAACCGGCTCGGCGCCGGTCGCGACGAGCAGCGCATCCCAGCTCAGCTCGCGGCCACCGGCGAGCTTGACCGTCTTGCCCTTCGGATCGATCGACGTCACCGCCTCGGCGACGATCGAGATGCGGTTCGCGGCGAGCATCTCGCCGGTCCGCAGGTACACCCATTCCTCGGGTGCGTTGCCCGCGAGGTAGTCCTTGGACAGGTTCGGCCGATCGACCGGATCGGAGCCCTCGCCGTTCGCGATCGTGATCGGCCCCTGGTAGCCCTGCGCGCGCAGCTCCTCGGCGCACGCGACACCTGCCGCACCGGCACCGACGATGATGATCGCCTTCGGGCCCGGCGCATCGGCGACCGTCACGTCGCGCTTCTTGCCGACACGGATCGTGCCCTTGTCGAGCGCGACGTCGAAGCATGCGACCGGCGCGAGTGCGGGACCGTGCGCGTGGCCGGTCGCGAGATCGAAGCAGCCGTGGTGCCACGGACAGTGGATCTTGCCGCCGAACACCCGGCCCTCGGCGAGCGGACCGCCGTAGTGCGTGCAGGTCGCGCCGAGCGCGTGGACCTTGCCGGCGTCGCGCACGAGGACGACGGCCTCGCCGTCGGCGTGCCCGAGCAGCGGGCTGCCTTCGCGTACGTCGGCGTCGGGGATACCCTTCGTCAGATCGGGTCCAGATAGCGGTGCCTGGTCAGCCATAGCGGGTGTCTCTCGTTGTTGGAGGGAGACTACGGCGCGCGCGTTACGTCCCGCCAGCGTCCGCGTCCGCTCCCGACGCGACGAAGTGACCCGATCGTGAACGCGCGCAGGCGTGCTAGATGCCGGTCGTGGAGCGCGCGATCGTCGGCTTTCATCAGGACGACCAGGCCGACTGGGTTGCCGAGCTGGTGTGCGGGCATGGCCAGCACGTGCGCCATCATCCGCCGTTCTGGTCGCGTCCGTGGGTGCTGACCGACGCCGGGCGCGCCGAGAAGCTCGGCCTGCCACTCGACTGCGTGCTGTGCGATCGGTTCGAAATGCCGGTGGACTTCGTCGCCTACAAGCGCACCGCCCAGTTCGACGAGACGACCGTGCCCGCAGGGCTGCTGCGCGATCACAGGACGAAGCGCGGCGTCTGGGCACGCATCCACGTGATCGAGGGACAGCTTCGCTACAC
This sequence comes from Pseudomonadota bacterium, assembly GCA_023386455.1. Taxonomy (GTDB): domain Bacteria; phylum Myxococcota_A; class Polyangia; order Haliangiales; family Haliangiaceae; genus JABFXX01. The sequence continues at coordinate 6,215 of JAEWJO010000384.1, forward strand.
CGTCGAGCCGCCGCTCGCGCGCGAGGAGATCCTCGAGCGCGGCCGGGAGGGCGTCGTCGTCGCAGAGGTCCCGCATCGCGTCGCGCCGATCGGCGCGGTGAAGTTCTTCGTCGAGTTTCACCGACGACCTGAATGAGGCCGCTCTGGCGCGTGCCAGGCGCGCCAGATGCAGCTATTCACGCGGTAGGTTGTCCGCTCTGAAACGCCCCCGACCCACGCTGAAGCGCGAGGACTTCGTACGTGTCCGCGGCGCGCGCGAGCACAACCTGAAGGATGTCGCGCTCGAGATTCCGCGCGGCGCGCTCGTCGTGTTCACCGGCGTGTCGGGCTCGGGCAAGTCGTCGCTCGCGTTCGGCACGCTGTACGCCGAGGCGCAGCGCCGCTACCTCGAGTCGGTGTCGCCGTACGCGCGGCGGCTGTTCGATCAGATGCCGGTGCCGGACGTCGACGAGATCGAGGGCCTGCCGCCCGCGGTCGCGCTCCAGCAGCAGCGCGGATCGCCGACGACACGCTCGTCGGTCGGCACGGTGACGACGCTCTCGAACCTGCTGCGGATGCTGTACTCGCGCGCGGGCCACTATCCACGTGGGATGGGGATCCTCTATGCGGAGGAGTTCTCGCCGAACACGCCCGAGGGCGCGTGCCCGACGTGCCACGGGCTCGGCAAGATCTACGACGCGACCGAGCAGTCGATGGTGCCCGATCCGAGCAAGACGATCCGCGAGCGCGCGGTCGAGGCGTGGCCGACGGCGTGGGGCGGCCAGAACCTGCGCGACATCCTGGTCGCGATGGGGATCGACGTCGACATCCCGTGGCGCGAGCTGCCGAAGAAGACGCGCGATTGGATCCTGTTCACCGACGAGCAGCCGACGGTGCCCGTGTACGCCGGCCTGACGCCCGCGGAGACGAAGCGGGCGCAGAAGCGCCACGAAGAGCCGAGCTACATGGGCACGTTCTCGAGCGCGAAGCGGAACTTGTTCCACACGTTCGGCAACACGCAGTCGCAGATGATGAAGCGCCGCGTGATGCAGTACATGATCGCGAGCGACTGTTCGTCGTGCCACGGCAAGCGGCTCAGGCCCGAGGCGCTGAAGATCAAGTTTGCCGGGATGGACATCATGGACATCTCGCGCCTGCCGCTGAAGCGGCTCGCCGCACTGATGAAGCCGTACGCCGACGGCACGATGGTGGTCGAGGCTGCGGAGGACCATCCCGAGAAGGAGGTCGTCGCGCAGCGCATTGCCGAGGACGCGGTCGCGCGGCTCGCGATCCTGATGGACCTCGGCCTCGGCTACCTGACGCTCGAGCGCAGCACGCCGACGCTGTCACCGGGCGAGCTGCAGCGCCTGCGGCTCGCGACGCAGGTGCGGTCGAATCTGTTCGGCGTCGTCTACGTGCTCGACGAGCCATCGGCCGGCCTGCACCCGGCGGATACCGAGGCGCTGCTCGGCGCGCTCGACCACCTGAAGGCGCAGGGCAACTCGCTGTTCGTCGTCGAGCACGAGATCGACGTGATCCGCCACGCCGACTGGATCGTCGACGTCGGCCCGGCGGCGGGCCAGCACGGCGGCGAGATTCTGTACAGCGGGTCGCTCGACGGGCTCGCCGATGTCGAGGCGTCGCAGACGCGCGCGTTCGTGATGGCAGAGCACACGATCCCGCGCCGCGAGCCGCGCACGCCGACCGGGATGCTCGAGATCGCCGGCGTGACGCGCAACAACCTCGATCACCTCGATGCCGCGTTTCCGCTCGGCGTGATGACGACCGTGACGGGCGTGTCGGGCTCCGGCAAGTCGAGTCTCGTCAGCCAGGCACTCGTCGAGCTCGTGTCGGCGCACCTCGGCCGGCCCCACGAGGAGAGCGACGATGCAGACGACCTGCTCGAGCGCGAGGACGCGGTCGCGACCACGGGACGCATCGTCTCGGGGCTCGAGCACATCGCGCGGCTCGTTCGCGTCGACCAGAAGCCGATCGGCCGGACGCCGCGCTCGAACCTCGCGACCTATACCGGCCTGTTCGATCACGTGCGCAAGCTGTTCGCGGCGACGAAGCTCGCGCGGTCGCGGCGGTACGACGCCGGACGGTTCTCGTTCAATGTCGCGAAGGGTCGGTGCGAGAACTGCGAGGGCGAGGGCTTCGTGTTCGTCGAGATGCTGTTCTTGCCGAGCGTGTATGCGCCCTGCCCGGTCTGCAAGGGTGCGCGCTACAACGCCAAGACGCTCGAGGTCACGTATCGCGACAAGTCGATCGCGGACGTGCTCGCGCTGACCGTCGACGAAGCGTTCGAGTTCTTCGCCGAGGATGCGGTGGTGCGGCGGCCCCTCGACGTGCTCCGTCAGGTCGGTGTCGGCTACCTGCGCCTGGGGCAGCCGGCGACCGAGCTGTCGGGTGGCGAGGCACAGCGCATCAAGCTCGCGACCGAGCTCCAGCGAGGCACGCGCGGCGACGCGCTCTACATTCTCGACGCGCCGACGACGGGTCTGCACCCGTCGGACGTCGAGAAGCTCGTCGTCCAGCTCGACGCGCTCGTCGAGGCCGGGAACACGGTGATCGTCGTCGAGCACGACACGCGCGTGATCGCGGCGAGCGACTGGGTCATCGACATCGGGCCGGGCGCCGGCGACGAAGGTGGAACGATCGTCGCGGCGGGCCCGCCCGAGCTCATCGCCAGGGCCAAGGCCAGCCGGACCGCGCCGTACCTGGCGCGGTTCCTTGCCGAGTCAGTCGCCCGCCGCTGAGACGCGGACGACGCGGGCGCGGCCACGCCCGCTCGCTAGTGCTGCGCGTGAACCTCGCGGACCACGAACGTGCGCGACCCCTTCGGAAGCTTCCACTCGATCGTCTGGCCGACGCGAAGGCCGAGCAGCGCGCTGCCCATCGGCGCGAGCACGGAGACATGCCCGAGCGCAGCGTTTGCGTCCTTGGGATAGACGACGCGAAGCGTCTTGCGCTCGCCGGTGTCGACATCCTCGTAGACGACGTCGCTGTTCATCGTGACGACGTCGCGATCGACGGTCGCGTGCGGCACGACGCTCGCGCGCCGCAGCTCCCAGTCGAGGAGCTCGGCCGCAGGCGTATCGTTGGCGTCGAGGATCGGGAGCAGGCGCTCGAGATCGTGGTCGGTGACGGTGATGGCGGGTTCATTCGCGCGCATGACAGATGCCTTTCCTGTCCTACCGGGACAGCTGGGAATTCGCATCGGGAACGGCGTGGCGCGACGGCCAACCCAACGCGTACTGGAGTAACCATGCGTCGGATCCCGACGATGTCAAGGCAGGGGTTGACAGCCGGTTCTCTATAACCTATAGGTTATATCACCAACAGGTTATGAACACCGACCGCCTCGACGCCACGTTTGCCGCCCTCGCCGATCCGACGAGACGCGCGATCCTCGCGCGCCTCGCCAAGGGAGAAGCGTCGGTCATGGAGCTCGCCGAACCGTTCCACATGAGCCAGCCCGCGATCAGCAAGCACCTGAAGGTGCTCGAGCGCGCGGGACTGGTGTCGCGTGGGCGCGACGCACAGCGCCGGCCGTGTCGGCTTGAAGCAGTTCCGCTTCGCGAGGCGACTGACTGGCTCGAGCGATATCGCGAGCACTGGGAGCGCCGCTTCCAGCAGCTCGCCGATCTCCTCGAGGAGCTGAAGACGAAGGAGAAACGTCATGGCCGCAAAAGGTAGTGGAAAGATGAAGGTCACCCTCCCCTCGGACACCGAGATCCTCCTGTCGCGCGAGTTCGATGCGCCGGCGCACCTCGTGTTCGAGGCCGCGACGAAGCCCGAGTACGTGAAGCGATGGTGGCCCGCGATGCCCGGCTACACGATGCCGCTCTGCGAGATCGACCTGCGCGTCGGCGGCAAGTGGCGCTACGTGATGATCGGCAAGGACGGTAACGAGGTCGCGTTCAACGGCGTCTATCGCGAGATCGTGCCGAACAAGAAGCTCGTCCACACCGAGATCTTCGAGCCGTTCCCGCAGGCGGAGACCGTCGTCACGGTGACGTTCGAGTCGCGCGGTGACAAGACGTTCCTGACCGCGCTCCAGCAGTGCGGCTCGAAGGAGACCCGCGACGCGATCATCGAGTCCGGCATGGAGGTCGGCGCCGGCCTCAGCTACGACGCGCTCGAGCAGGTCGCGCAGAGCCTCGTGCCGGCCGGAGGAACCGCCGGAACAGGCCGCACCGGCGCGCGAGCCGTGTAACGTACGCTGCGCGCCATGCCGCCGAAGTCTGTCGACGACTACCTCGCCTCGCTCCCACAGCCCGCGCGCCGGATCATGAACCGCGTGCGGACCGTGATCCGGAAGTCGATCCCCGCCTGCGACGAGTCGATCGCGTACGGCATGGCCGCGTACAAGCTCGCCGGCAAGAGCGTCGTGTATGTCGCCGCGTGGAAGCAGCACTGGGCGCTCTACCCGGCCTACCCGTCGATCCTCGCCGCCTTCGCGAAGGAGCTCGAGCCGTTCGAGGTCGAGAAGGCCACGATCCGGTTTCCGTACGAAGGCCGGCTCCCCGTCCACCTCGTCGCGCGCATCGCCAAGCTGCGCCTCGCCGAGGAGAAGGCGCGCGCGAAGCGCAAGCCGGCTACCCGCAAGGCCGCGCGCTGACTCTCGCAATCTGCAACAGCCGCCGTGGCGAGTTGCAAGGCGCGCGCGCCGGCGCCGAGCGATGGTCGCGGGTTACCGGTGGCACGCGCGGTGCTCTTGCACGAGCCATGCGAACGTTCTGCGCGCTCGTTCTCGGCCTCGGTCTCCTCGGTTGCGGCGGCTCGGCCAAGAAGCAGGCTCGAGGGCCGGCGGTCGACGAGCCGACGCGACACGGCAGCGCGTCGGCACAGACGGCGACGCCTGGTGGCGCCACGGTGACGAGCGACAGCGGTGACGATCTGTCATGGCTGTCGCCGGTGTACTTCTCGTTCGACTCCGCCGAGCTCCTGCCGGCGACGCGCGAGACGCTGTCGCAGCTGCATGACTGGCTCGCGAAGCACCCGAAGGCGACGATCACGATCGAAGGTCATTGCGACGAGCAAGGCACGACCGAATACAACATCGGTCTCGGCCAGCGCCGTGCGCAGGCGATGGCCGACTACCTCGCGCGCCTCGGCACGACCGGCAGCCGGGTCAGCCCGGTGTCGTACGGCGCCGAGCGCCCCGCGGTCGACGGTCACGACGAGGTCGCGTACTCGAAGAACCGCCGGGGCGAGTTCCGCATGGCTCCCTGACGTGCACGGATCGCCGGCCCGTTTCGGGGCAACCGTGACGCGCAGCGGTCCGTGCCCGTCGCTATCTCGCGAGCAGCTCGGTCGCGAGCTCGAGGCCGAGCGACACGGCGCGATCGTGGTCCTCGATCGGATCGACGATCGCGGCCATCCCGGTGAAGCCGATGTAGGCGACCTCGTCGTCGGTACCACCGGTGCGCGGATCGGGATCGATGCCGAGCAGCTCGGCCATCCGATACGAGGCCTCACCGATGATCGCGGTCGGTCCGACGTCGCCCGCGACGCCGTACTGCACCTGATCCTTGTGGATGACCGCGAACACCGAGCCCATCGCGAGGCCGGCCATCTTGTAGTCGAAGCGCGTGCTCTTGCCGGGCACGACGACGTACGGCAGCGCCGCGGCGTCGAGCGGATCGCCCATCGAGTCGGTCGCCGCGGTCTGGTTCTGGTACGCGGGATCGGTGGACAGGCTGCACTTCGCGGTCATCTTGCCGTCGCAGTCGACGTCCATCTCCGACTTCCAGAACACGGCTCCGGGCAGACCGCAGATCGAGATCGTCGCCGGCTCGCTCGCGTCCTTCGCAAACGGTCCGCCGACGACCGGATCGCAGGCCTCGATCCGCGCGAGCAGCTGCGCCGCGGTCGGCGGCCCCACAGGCCCATCGACGCCGGCATCGGGCCCGTCCACCGCCATCTCGCCCCCGCACCCGACGACAAGCACGGCGAGCCCCACCAGGCGCGACATTCCTGGACGGTACCTGAAACGCCGGAGGCCGACCGGGCTCTATCCAGGAAAAGGAGAGCTCGATGATTTCGCTCGAACAATACGCAGACCTGTGTGCGCTGATGGCCGACACCGCCGGCGACGTGAACAAGGAGAACGCGATCGCCGCCGCGCACGGCGTCGGCGCCGATGCGTGGCAGCAGGCGAAGACCTACTACACCGCGAAGATGAGCGACCCGAACGACATGGGTCGGACCGCGATGGCGTTCATGCCGCTGTACTCGGCGGCGCAAGCCCGGGCGCGCGGCGGCAAGGAGCCGTGCACGCTCGAGTTCTACACGAAGGTCCACGCCGAGATGGCGTTCCTCAAGGACCCGATGGGCAACAAGATGAACCATCACCTCGTGCTCGCGCAGAACGGCACGCACCACCAGGCGTGGCTCGAGTGCGAGGGGTACTGGACGCCGATCGTCGGAGCCCCGACGATCCTCGGCCAGCCGAACCCCAAGTTCGACGAAGGCAAGGCGCAGCAGTTCCGCGTGCTGATGCAGCAGGAGTCCGACCGGATCCACGGCATCACCCGCTGACGGGTGAAAGCCCAGGCGGTACGGGCGCTTGCAGGAACACTGCAGGGTTTCGCCGCGCCTTGCGTGTGTCCGGGTGGAGGGATGATGACCGCGACGAAGCCAGAGCCAGACACGTCGATCTCGATCGCGGAGCTCGAGCAGGAGCTCCAGACCGAGGAAGCGTTCGATCAGATGGAGTGCGGCTCGCGCGAGTTTCCCGTCCCGACGTACATCGATCCGGACGACGAGACGACGAACGTCTGGCAGGTCACCGTCGACGGGATCCACGAGATCAAGCCGTCGAAGCTGGCGAGCTGGCTCGACGACGGTGTCGAGACGTTCTGGGTCTCGTTCTACTAGGTCCCGGCGGGACGCCAGCTCGTCGCGAGCACCGCGCCGCACGCGCAGTAGATCGCCGGCGGCGCGACGCCGATGAGCCGCAGCCACACGTCGTCGCGCGGCGCGAACGGTTCGACGACGTGCATGATCACGATGCCGATCGCCCAGCCGAGGATGCCGGCGAACAGCGCCGAGAACAGCGCGGCGATGCGGAGCCCGACCTTCGGAGCGAACGCGGTCGCGATGATCGCCGCGGTCGGCACGGCGACCGCCGGACCGAGCGCGAGGAAGAACAGCACGAGCGATCCGATGTCGGACGGATCGGTGACGAACCAGTAGTTCGCCACGAGTGCGGCGATGACCGTGAGGCCGATCGTCACGAGGGTCGCGCTCGTCCGGATGCGCGCGGAGAATGCGAGCGCGATCGGCGGGAACAGGATCGCGGCGACGAACGACCACGAGACCATCGCTACGACCGTACCCGATCACGGGACGGCTGCCACGCGTGAGCCGTCAGGTAGGCTGCATCCTGTCGCCCGCGTTGCGCCGAAGGCGCAGGCTACTCCCAGCTCACGGTGCCCGCGACCTGCCGCGTCGCGACGTTCATGCGATTCCACACGTTGACCGTCGCGATCGCGACGACGAGCGCCGCGAGCTGGCGCTCCGGGTAGTGCTTCGCGGCCTCGTTCCACACGGCGTCCGGAACCGGATCCTCCTGATCGGCGATCCGCGTGATCGACTCGGTCAGCGCCAGCGCCGCCCGCTCGGCGTCGGTGAAGAACGGCGAGTCGCGCCACGACGACAGCGTGAACATCCGCTCGTCGCTCTCGTTGGCCTTGCGGGCGTGCTTCGCGGCGCTATCCAGGCAGACGGCGCAGCTGTTGATCTGGGAGGCACGCATGTGGACGAGGCCGAGCGTCGCCGGCGGGATTCCGGCCGCATAGGCGGCGGCCCACATCGACTGGGTGGGCTTCGAAGCCTCGGGAATGAGCTTCGCAGGATTGGGCATACGAGCTTGCATGATGTTTTCGCTTTCCGGCCGTCACATCGGCCGCGGTTGATCCGTCACTTGCTAAGACGGACCTCGAACGAAAGACGTGACCGTGACCGAGCAGAAAACCCTCGCGGACCTCTTCGAGCAGAATCGCAGCCACCTGCAGGCGGTCGCGTTTCGGATGCTGGGCTCGCTGCCCGAGGCAGAGGACGCCGTTCAGGAGACGTGGCTCAAGCTCAGCCGGAGCGACACGAGCGGGGTCGAGAACCTGCGCGCCTGGCTGACGACCGTCGTCGCACGGGCGTGCCTCGACATGCTGCGCTCGCGCCGATCGCGGCGCGAGGACCCGGCCGGCACCCAGCTCGCGGCTCCCGCGGCCGGCGGTGACCCGGCGAGCGAGGCGCAGCTCGCAGACTCGGTCGGGCTCGCGATGCTCGTCGTGCTCGAGACACTCGAGCCCGCGGAGCGCCTCGCGTTCGTGCTTCACGACATGTTCGCGGTGCCGTTCGACGAGATCGCGACGATGGTCGGCCGGACGCCGGAGGCGACACGCCAGCTCGCGAGCCGCGCGCGCCGCCGTGTCCAGCGCGCGCCCGAGCCGCTCTCGCCGGACGTCGAGCGACAGCGGAAGGTGATCGACGCGTTCCTCGCGGCAGCGCGCGCAGGAGACTTCGACGCGCTGCTCGCCCTGCTCCACCCCGACGTCGTGATGCGCGCCGACACCGCCGCGCGCCAGGGCGGCCTCGAGGAGATCCGAGGACGCCACGACATCGCGGCTCGCGCGCTCAAGGGTCGTGCACGCGCGGCTCGTGCCGCACTGATCGACGGTACCGTCGGCATCGTGATCGCGCCGCTCGGCCGGTTGACGATGGTGCTGCGCTACACGATCGAGGACGACCGGGTCGTCGCGGTCGAGGCGATCGGAGAACCCGAGCGCCTCGCGAAGCTCGAGCTGTCGCTCCTGCCCTGATCACGGACGTCGCGTCACAGCCCGCGATGGGCGACGTCGAGCTCGGGGGCGCGCCGCTCGTCGCGGACCGACTCGTCGATACCGACGTGATGCGTCTGCACGAGCTTCCAGCCGAAGCTGCCCGCGGCGACGGTCGAGCCGAGCGCGACGAGGCCGAGGACGATCGGCAGCCCGACACCGGGCTCGACCTCCGTGCGCCAGCGATACCACAGCATCACGGCCGTGCCGGCGAACAGGATGGTCGCGACGAGGTTCAGCGCCATGTGGACGAGGCCGGTCTTGCGGGCAGCCGTCTCGCGCGGGACGCCGACGAACAGATCGACGACGCCGATGATCGCGGCGAGCCCGGCCATCACGACCCCGGCGAACAGCAGATACACCGCCGCCTGCAGCCAGAACGCGCTCGCGCCCGCTCCGTACACGATCAGCGATGCGACTCCGGCCGTATAGAACGCGATCGGGAATCCCACGATCATCGGGTGAATCGGGTGACCGCCGATCGTTACCTTCGAGTAGTGAGCGTTTGCCACGACAACCTCCGACGGAAGGTGCTGCAGCCCAGGTGCCACGACATCACTTCTTCGTCCGCGCCGCCGGGCGTCTGGCGGCGGGTTTCCCGTACAGCCGGCGAAGCTCGCGCTTCGCGCCCTCGATCGTCTTCTTCCGGGAGGCCGAGAGCTGCTTGCCCGCGCGGTTCTCGTAGAACGTCAGCATCGACATCGCCGAGCGAAACGGCGACGACTTCCGGCGCTTGCTGCGATCCGCCGACCGCTTCAGCGAGCGCGCGATCGCCTTCGAGCCTCCCTTGAACACATCCGGCTCGAGATCGAGCGCATCGCTCGTCGCATTCACGCGGGCAGACCATCGCTTCGCCATGGGGAGTCCTCCGACGACACGACGAGCACTCGCCGTACCGCGCGCCTGCGAGGATCGCGATGTGCGTGCAGTCCCGCGCACGTTCGCGTACGCGCACAGTCCTGCCGCGGTCTTCAGCGCGCAGGCCGCCCGCGATCGCGCGGACGACGCGGCACGCACGTTGCTCCATGTCGAGTCGTGGGCGATGGCTGGTGTGGGTCGTCAGGGATACGAAGCAAGCTCCGAAGGAATAGATTCCTTCCAAGGATGAAACCGCACATCAAAAAACCCGGATACCGAAGCACAGGCAACGGATCGAGGGGCGCCGATTACAAGGCGATTGATCGACGCGATGGACTCCTATCGAGCACCTTCAACTGGCGACCTTCACGAGTCATCGCCCATCACGGATCCGCGTGACGGCGAACGACAGCGAGGATGTCGTCGCCGAAGCGCGCGATCTTGGCGGGACCGAGCCCGGGGATCCGGGCGAGCTCCTCCTTGGACCGCGGGCGACTCGCCTCGATCGCGGTGATCACGGCGCGCTGGAAGACCATGTACGCCTTCCACTTGAGCTGCCGCGCCTTCTGCTTGCGGTAGGTATCGAGCGCGAACCGGATCGTGCTCGCGATCCGCGGCGAGCGCGGTGACGAGCGGCGCGGCCGCGCCGACGATGCCGGACGCTCGCCGGCGACCTGCTTCGGCGCACGCGCGCCCGGCAGCGCGATCATCGGATATTTGCGGCCGCGGCGAACGAGCCGGCGATCGCGCACGAGCTGCTCCATCGTCGCGACGAGCGAGGCCTCGGTGTGCTGCGCGAGCATCCCGTGCTGCGGCACGTGGAGGAGGCCGCGAGCGACGACGTCCTTCGCCTTGCTGCCGCGCAGCGCGCGCGCGAGCGTCCCCTTGCCGATCGCGCGACCGAGCTGGCCGAGCGCGTCGAGGATCACCTGCTGTTCGGCCGCACCGAGCGCTTCGATCGGCTCGCTCGCGGGCGGCGCGGCGACACCGTCCGGATCGATGCACGCGTCGCACGTGCTGCACGCAGTGTGATCGTCGGTACCGGTGAAGTGCGCGCACAGCATCTGTTGCCGGCACCGCCGCGCCTGCGCGTAGCGCTCGATCGCGCGCAATGCATCCTCGAGCCGCGCGTCGAGCGAGCCGTCGCGTTCGCCGAGCCGGCGCTGCGTGACGAGGTCGCCCGCGCCGAACAGCATCAAGCAGGCACTCGGCTGGCCGTCGCGGCCGGCCCTGCCGGCCTCCTGGTAGTACGCCTCGACGCTGCCCGGCGTCTGGTAGTGCACCGTCAGCCGGACGTCCGGAAAGTCGACGCCCATGCCGAACGCGCTCGTCGCGACGAGCACGCGAGTGCGGCCGAGCGAGAACGCGTCGTGCATCCGGTCGCGCGCGAGCGCCGTGCGTCCCGCGTGATAGTGCCCGGCCGCGAAGCCCGACGCGCGCAGCTCGCCGGCGACGGCCTCGGTCTTCTTGCGCGTGCTGCAGTAGATGATCGCGCGACCGGCGCCGGTGCGACCGCGCATGCCCGCGCGCTCGAGGGCATCGATCGTCGCGGCGAGCCGCTCCTCGTCGGTGCGAACGTGGCGCACCGCGAACGCGAGGTTCGCGCGCCGAAAGTCGCCGCGCACGATCGCGGGCTCGCGCAGTCCGAGCGACCGCACGAGCTCGGCCATGACCCTCGGCGTCGCGGTCGCGGTCACCGCGATCATCGGCACGCGTGCGAGCCGCTTCACCTCGCGCAGTTCCGCGAGCCGCATGTACTCGGGCCGGAAGTCGTGGCCCCACTGGCTCACGCAGTGCGCCTCGTCGATCGCGATCCCGGCGATCGGCGCGCGCGCGAGCAGGCGCTTGAAGCTATCGAGCGTCGCGCGCTCCGGCGAGACGTACAGCAGCGCGAGCTCGCCGCGCACGAACCGGCCGATCACCTCGCGCTGCTCGTCGTCGTCCTGGTGGCTGTGGATCGCCGCCGCCGCGATGCCGCGCCCGACGAGTCCGTCGACCTGGTCGCGCATCAGCGCGATCAGCGGCGACACGACGATCGTCGTGCCCTCGCCACGGCGTGCCCTCGCGATCGCCGGCACCTGGTAGCAGAGCGACTTCCCCGCGCTCGTCGGCAGCAGCACGACCGCGTCGCGCCCGCCGAGCATCGCGTCGACCGCCTCTGCCTGCCCGCTGCGAAAGTCGGCATAGCCGTACACCTCGCGGAGCACCGCACGCGGATCGGCCATTCCTTCGCGTAACACGCGGGTGTGACGTCCGCGCCGCCGGAAAGCCGACCCGATTTCGCCCGGTTATCGAAAATCGCCGAAAATCGTCCCGGCCGTGTCGATCCGGCGCCCCTTCACCAGTCGTGTGGATGAAGGAGCGAAACGCCATGGAAGCGACACTGACCCAACCCACCCTCATCACGTCCACCTCGCGCTCGATCTGGATCGGCCGGATCCTGAGCGGCCTCGCCGTCCTGTTCCTGACATTCGACGGCATCGTGAAGCTCCTGCAGACGCCCGAGGTGATCGAGGGCAGCCAGCAGCTCGGCTTCGCCGTCAGCTCGATGGTGCCGATCGGCCTCGTGCTGCTCGCCTGCGTCGCGATCTACCTCGTGCCGCGCACCGCGATCCTCGGCGCGGTGCTGCTCACCGGCTACCTCGGCGGCGCGATCGCGACGCACGTGCGCGTCGGCAATCCACTGCTGACGCACGTCCTGTTCCCGACGTACGTCGCCGCGCTGATCTGGGGCGGCCTCTACCTGCGAGACAGCCGCGTGCGGCGCCTCCTGGGGAGCGCGCGGGCGTGATCAGCTGCAGCAGTCGCCGTCGGGCAGACCGACGAGCTCGCGAACGTCGGAGCATGCGAGCTCGCCCTCGGACTGGCTGTACAGCAGGCGTGCCGCCGTCTGCAGCAAGCCTGCGCGCGCCTCGGGGTGATCGACCGCGTACGCGGCCTGCAAGGTCTCGCGGACCTCGACCGGGATGTCGGGGCTGTGAATCAGGAGAGGCACCATCGAGAGGCTCATGGGATCTCCCTTCCGCGCAGCGAGCTGCTTTCCATTTGAAAGCAAGTTTGGCCCTTCGCTGTCATCTGTCAAGCCACTTTCTTTTCGATAGCGGAGGACCTATGCTGTCGTCATGGGCAAGACGGTCGATTGCCAGTGCAAGGCGTTCCAGCTCGCGATCGACGTGCTCGGTCGGCCGTGGACGGCGCTCATCCTGAGCGTCCTGCAGACCGGACCGATGCGATTTTCTGAGCTCGCCGAGGCCGCTCATGGCCCGGGAGACAAGATTCTCTCGGCCCGGCTCAAGGAGCTCGAGGCGCGCGGGCTGGTTGCTCGCGAGGTCGATCACGGCCCGCCGGTGAAGGTCACCTACTCGCTGACGCCGTGTGGACGCTCGTTCGAGCAGGTGTCGCTCGCGATCGAGAAGTGGGGCCGCGAGGTCGTCGAGACCCAGCCCGCCCGGCGCACGAAGCGCGCGTGACCTAGCGGCGAGTGCGCTTCGCGACCCGCCTGGTCGCCTTGCGAGCGCGCGGATTCGCACCGGCCGTGCTCTTCGCGACCTTCCTCGCGCGCGACCCGACATCCTTCGCCGCGCCCTTGGCTTCGGCGCGGGCGGTACGGGCGACCTTCGTCGCGGTCTTCTTCGTCTTGTCGGGGTTCTTGAGCGCGTACGCGCCGAGAGCGGCGATGGCGCCGACGGCAAGCTTGTTCAGGATCGACATGATGCGCGACCACATTGCAGGCCCCGCGCCACCTGGAACCGGCGCATTCGCGGGCACCTGGCGCGAGCCGGTGGCGCGCGGGAACGCCCATCGCGCGGATTTCGCGTGGTTGTTGCGGTAGATCGGAGGTTCGATCAGCGATGTCGAGAAGCCCGCCGCGGCTCCGACTCCCTCGTGAAAGGACAGACGGACCATGAAGTACATGTTGATGATGAACGTTCCTGGAGGTGGCGCCTTCCAGGTCGCGAGCTGGTCGGAGAAGGACATCAAGGCGCACCTCGGCTTCATGAAGAAGTTGAACGCCAAGCTGAAGGCGAACGGGGAGCTCGTCGACGCCCAGGGTCTCGCCGGCCCCGATCAGGCGAAATTGGTCAAGGCGGGCAAGGACGGCAGGCCCGTGACCGACGGCGTGTTCGCGGAGTCCAAGGAGTTCCTCGCCGGCTACTGGATCGTCGACGTCGAGAGCCCCGAGCGCGCGTACGAGATCGCGGCCGAGGCGTCCTCGGCACCCGGCCAGAACGGCGTGCCGCTCGAGATGTCCATCGAGGTCCGCCAGGTCATGAGCGCGCCGTCCACCGACTACACACCCTGATCGAAAGCGCGGTGATGTCGACCGACCCGGCCGCGATGCGACGTACCGAGCAGCTGCTGCGCGAGCTCGCGCCGCATGTACTCGGCGCCGTGATCCGGCGGTACCGCGACTTCTCGGCGTCGGAGGACGCGGTGCAGGAGGCGATGCTCGCGGCGGCGACCCAGTGGCCGCGCGATGGCATCCCGGACAACCCTCGAGCGTGGCTGATTCGCGTCGCCGCCATGCGGATGATCGATCACGTGCGCAGCCAGGTCGCTCGCCGCCGGCGCGAGGAGATCGTCGTGAGCCTCGTGCCGCCCGAGATGCAGCTCGCGGCCGCGCCCGACGAAGAGCGTCCGGTCTCCGACGACGCGCTGACGCTGCTGTTCATGTGCTGCCATCCGGCGCTGACGCCGGCGACCGCGATCGCGCTGACGTTGCGCGCGGTCGGCGGCCTGACGACCGCGGAGATCGCGAAGGCGTTCCTCGTCCCGGAGGCGACGATGGCGCAGCGGATCAGCCGCGCGAAGCAGACGATCAAGGACTCGGGCATCCCGTTCGAGCGCCCCGACGAGGCGGAGCGCGCCGAGCGTCTGCCGCAGGTGCTGCACGTGCTCTACCTCATCTTCAACGAGGGCTACACGAGCAGCGCCGGCCCGACGCTCGCGCGCGTCGAGCTGTCGGAGGAAGCGATCCGGCTGACGCGCGCGGTCCACGCGCTCCTGCCCGACGACGGCAACGTCGCCGGTCTGCTCGCGTTGATGGTGCTGACCGATGCACGCCGTCTGGCGCGCACCGGGCCGCATGGCGAGCTGATCCCGCTCGACGAGCAGGACCGATCGCGGTGGGACCGCGGGGCGATCGACGAGGGCGTCGGGCTCGTCGAGGCGACGCTCCGGCGCGGCTCGATCGGCACGTACCAGCTCCAGGCCGCGATCGCCGCGGTCCACGACGAGGCCCCGACCGCCGATGCGACCGACTGGCCGCAGATCCTCGCGCTCTACGACATGCTCCAGACGCTCGGCGACAATCCGGTCGTCTCGCTCAATCGCGCGATCGCCGCGGCGATGGTGCACGGTCCCGCCGTCGGGCTCGAGCAGATCGCGGCGCTCGCACGCGATCCTCGACTCGCGGGCAGCCACCGCCTCGATGCGGTCCGCGGCCACCTTCACGAGAAGGCCGGCGATCTCGCGGCGGCGATCGCGTGCTTTCGCGCGGCGGCCGCACGCACGACGAGCGGCCCGGAGCGCGACTACCTCCTGACGCGTGCGGCGCGGCTCGCCGACATCGTCGCGCGCTGACTACGCCGCCGCGGCGCGAAGCGCCTGCTCGAGCTCCGCGGCGTCGCGCGGGCGCACGAATCGAGCGACCTCGCGGCCGTCGCGCAGCACGATCAGCGTCGGCCACAGCTTCACACCGAACGAGCGGCCGAGCCGCTTGCCCTTGCCGTCCTCGACCTGGATGTGACGCGCAGGTGATGCAGCGAGCGCGCGGTCGATCAACGGGCGCGCCGCCTGGCAGAACCCGCACCACGAGGTACCGAGCTCGAGGAGAGCGACGCCGCGAAGTGCGTCGATCTCGTCTCGCGTAGGTTCCATGTCCGAGGCTAGCGCCCATTGCGTGGCGTCGCACGCCCGTCGATAGTGAGGCCGTGACGTCAACGCGCGCGATGTTTGCGGCGTGGTGCATGGTGGCGATGGCGGTGATGACCAGCGCGTGTGCGCTCAGGAACCCGCCGCCCGCGCCACCGCGCCACACCGATCTGGGGCTCGCCATCACGAGCTTCACCCTTGGCAACGGACTCCGTGTCGTGCTGTTGAAAGACCCGCACGCCACGCAGGTCCAGGTCACGATGCGGTACCAGGTCGGTGCCGTCGATGATCTCGACCAGCCGGGCATGGCCCACCTCGTCGAACATCTGATGTTCCAGCAGGTGCTCGGTGGCCAGAGCCTGTTCGCGACGCTCGAGGACATCACGACCTACTTCAACGCGGCCACGACGTACGACGCGACGACGTACATCTCGCGCGCGCCGGCGTCGCGCCTCGACAAGATGCTGTCGGTGGAGGCGGTTCGGCTCGGGTTTCGCTGCACGTCGATCACCGACAGCACGTTCGAGCGCGAGCGCGAGGTCGTCATCAACGAGATCCGCCAGACCGACCAGGCGAGCGCGGCGTACGCGATGGTCCAGCGCGCGGTCTATCCGCAGGGCCATCCCTACGGCCAGGTCATCCACGGCGACGTCGCGACCGTCGGCGCGATCACGCGCGATCAGGCGTGCAAGTTCGTCGACTCGCACTACGCGCCGAGCAACGCGGTGCTCGTGATCTCCGGCGACGTCACCGCGCAAGACGTCGAGACCGCGCTCGGCAAGTTCATCGCGCGCGTCGGCAAGCGCATGGCCTCGCCACCCGGTCACGTCGCGTCCGTGCCGGCGCAGTCGAGCGCCGTCGAGGCGCCCGGCCCGTACGACCAGGACAAGATCCTGATCGCGTGGCCGATGCCCGACGATCCGCAGGTGGCGATCAAGCTGCGCGCGCTCCGTGGCGCGGTGTACGGCTTCGTCGACGCGAAGGTCGCGGGCTCGGTCCGGGCGGTCGAGCTCGGTGACGCACGCGCGCCGATGTTCGGCCTGCTCATCCAGAAGACCAGTGACGAGACCGCCGAGGACGTGATCAAGCACGCGCGCGAGGCGATCGACCTCGTTCCGTTCGCGTTTCACGGGACCGGCTGGTCGCAGTTCGATGCGTTCACGATCGAGGCCGTGAAGCAACGCGCGATCTACGGGCTCTACGCCTCGCTCGAGGACGGCGGCGATCGAGACACGCAGCTCGCGACGTACGTGCTCGCCGGTCGCGATCCGAAGGCGGCGCTCGCGAGCGCGTTCGCAGGCGTACGCGAGCTCGAGCGCGAGGGTGCCGAGCAGCTCGTGCGCACGTACTTCAGCTTCGACCGGGCGCGCGTCGTGTCGCTCAAGGCACGGCAGGGCAAGAAGGTCGGCCGCGACCTCGAGGCGCGCCCGGAGGTCCACGACATGGGCCAGCGCCGGACCGCGCGCGATCCGGCGGAGGCACACCGGCCCGCCGAGAACGCGCCGATCGCGAGCGTGCCCGGCGTGCGAACGCGAAAGCTGCCGAACGGCCTCGAGGTCGTGCTGCTCCCCGTGACGAGCGTGCCGTCGATCGACATCCGCCTCGTGTTCCACTCCGGTGCCACCGAGGACGGCTCGCATGTCGGCGTCGCGCAGGTCGCCGCGCACGCGCTCGAGTGGGACCCTCGCTACCTGAACGATGCGATCCTGTTCACCGCGGCCGGCGGTCCGGGTTCGGTGGAGGTCACCGGTGACCACACGACGTTCTCGGTCCGAGGTGTCGACATGCACGTCGACGTGCTGCTCGCCGGCATCCGGCGCTGGGTCCGCGATGGCCGCTACGGCGACAGCGCCGAGGAGACGATCGAGGTGCTTCGCCGCGCCGCGCGCAAGCGTCGCAACGAGGAGACCGTGATCATGGAGACGCTCATGGCGGCGATCTTCGGCGCCGATCACCCATACGCGCGGGTCGGCATTCACGGGGATGTGAAGCTGACCGCCGCGGATGCCGCTGCATTCCGCGCCGCGCACTACACGCCCGACAACGCGACGCTCGTGATCTCCGGCCGGTTCGACGCCGACCTCGCCGACAAGTGGATCGACTACCTGTTCGACGACTGGACCGGCTCCGCCGCCCCGCGCTCCAGCGTCGCGCGCGCGGCTGTCCAGGCGGGCTCGCTCGCGCGGTACGAGGACATCGCGCAGACGTCCCTCGTCGTCGCCCTGCCCGTCTCGGACGTCGGCTACGCCGACCAGCTCGTGACCGCGCAGGTCCTCCAGGAGCTCGCGATGAACATCCGGCACGAGCTCGGAGCGAGCTACGGCATGCACGCGATGCTCGACGAGTCGCGGCTCGCTCGCATCTACGTACTCGACGGCTGGATCGACACGACGCGCGCGAAGCCGGCGATCGAGCTGATTCGCGACCGGCTCGCCGCGCTCCGCAGCGATCCCGATGCCGCAGCACGTGCGTTCGTCAGCGCGCGCGCTCACGTGCTCGCCCGGCTGTCCGCGTTCACGGGCAGCGCCGCGGCCCTCGGCCAGAGCGTCGAGCACGACGTCGATGTCGGGCGCGCGCCGCTCGCCGATCTGGCGACGGCGACCGCGGTCCGCGACCTCACGATCGAGCACATGACGGCCGCGCTCGCCGACCTCGACCTCGACAAGGCGCTCGTCGTCATGCACGGCCCGGCCGCCGACGTGAACGCCGCGTTCGCGACGCTCGGCCGCACACCGACGACGATCGCGTTCGACCAGGTCGCCGCCGACGAAGCGGCCGACGATCCGACCGCCGCACCGTCGGCGACACCCGCGCGGACCGCGCGTCGCTACGAGCGCATGAGCATCGACGATCTGCAGGACGCGCTCACCGATCAGGAGCAGGAGGCGAAGCACAAGCTCGCGCTGAAGCTCATGCCGTCGCTGATGCTCGCCAGCACCGTCGAGCCCGAGCTGCGGTTCGAGCTCGACTGCTGCGACGGACCGTATGTCCTCGCCGAGGTCGGCTACCGCATCGATCAGGTCAAGGCGTTCGGCCTGCAGCTCGGCGTCGGTCACGGGACCGGCTCGTACAGGATCGACCGCACGCCGGCGACCTATCCGGTGTCGCTCACGCCGGTCGACATCGCCGCGGTCGTCGAGGTGCAGGGCTACCGCCGTCTATGGGCCAGCCTCTCGCTCGGCCTGCACCTCGACGTCATGACCGACACCGACGACATGCGCGACGTGGCCGACTCGACGGTCACGCTCGGTGGCCTCGGCGTCGGCCTGTCCGCAGGGGTCGATCTGCTCGAGCTCGGCATGCACAAGCTCGGCATCGGCGCTCGCGTCGGCGGCGCGCTCGGCTCGGACTCCGGGTACGGCTCGTTCGCGATCGGCCTCGTGTATCGCCTGTAACGAGTGGCTTCCGCGACGGACGGTCCGCCTCGGGCGCCGCTCCCGACGCGGGGATGTGGTACATGCGCCGTGTGAATCTCCTCGACGAGTGCTTCGCAGCAAACCGGCTCTGGGCCAAGAACGCGGTCGAGGACGACCCCGAGTTCTTCAAGCGCCTCGAGAACGTGCAGCGGCCGGAGATCCTCTGGATCGGTTGCTCGGATAGCCGGTTGCCGCCGAACGAGATCATCGGCCGGCGCCAGGGCGAGCTGTTCGTCCACCGCAACGTCGCCAACCTCGTCGAGCACACCGACGTCAACTGTCTCTCGGTGCTGCAGTACGCCGTCGACGTCCTGCAGGTGAAGCACGTGATCATCGTCGGCCACTACGGCTGCGGTGGCGTGCGCGCGGCGATGCAGGCGCAGCCGCTCGGCCTCATCGACAACTGGCTGCGCCACATTCGCGATGTCCACCTGTGGAACCGCGACGAGCTGAATGCGATCCCCGACCTCGAGGCGCGGACCGATCGGCTCGCCGAGCTCAACGTCGAGGCGCAGGTCGCGAACGTCTGTCACACGACGATCGTTCAGGACGCGTGGCGACGTGGCCAGACGGTCACCGTGCATGGCTGGATCTACTCGCTGAAGGACGGTCTCTTGCGAGACCTCGGCGTGGTCGTCGAGTCCCCCGATCAGATTCCCCCCGAGTACCGGCTCTACTGAACACGCGGCGGGTGAGCCGTCGCGCACAGCGCGCGGTTACTCGTCGTCTCGATCGGCAAAACCCTGGATCTCTCGATCGCCGTCGTTGCACGTCGGTTGCACGACGTAGGGCCGTCGTGCACTGCCCCGGCGATCCACTCTGCAGCGAATGCCTCGCCGATCTCGAGCGACTCCGGCCGATCGCGCACACGACCGGCGAGCAGCTCGCGGAGCTCCTCGCGAGCCACGTCGTTCCCGATGTTGCGTGGGCGCCGAGCCTCGACGAGCACAGCGAATCGATCCTTAAGCGTGTCCGTCCGCTGACGCCGGATGCGCGTCTCGTTCGCGAGCTCGCCGTGATCTGTCATCGCGCGGCGCGGGCTCGCTGGGAAGTGATGCGCGAGGCACGCAGCGCGAAGTGACCGCGAGATCGCCGCATCGACGCGTGCACGGAGGTTGCACTCGGTTCGTAGGACCGTGGCTACTGCAGTACTCGATAAGCTGAAGGCGGCGACGCGGATCGAAGCGTGCGTCGCCGACGTGGATGTCGTCACGTGCCTCGGCGACATGTCACGCGAGCGCTATATCGACTATCTCCAGCGCTCGTTCCGCTTCGAGGAGCCGTTCGAGTGCGCCTGTGTGATGACACCGGCACTCGCGCGCTACGCCGATCCGGCGAGCTGGACGCGGACGCGATTCATCGCGGAGGATCTCGTAGCACTCGGGCTCGCCGCGGAGAAGCTGCTCGAGCTGACGCCCTGCCCGCTCGGCGCGTTCGAGGACGTCAGCGATGCGCTCGGCTGGCTCTACGTCGCGGAGCGAAATGTGATGACGAACAGCGTGGTCCATCGTCAGATGGTCCAGCGCGCTCCCGAGGTCGCCGCGGTCGCGCGCTACCTGAGGTGCTACGGAACCGCGACGGGAGCTCGCTGGCGGGCGTTCGGCGCGTCCCTGGAGAGGGCCGTCGCGGACGGCGCGAACGAGGGACACATGATCGAGGCGGCCCTCCACGCGTTCGATTTCTTCCACCGCTGGTTGCAGCCGGAGCCCCGGCCCGCGACCGTAGAGGCAGGTCAGCGATGAGTACACCTGGCAAACCCGGCCCCGAGCAGCGGCGCCTGAACGTGTTCGTGGGCGAGTGGGACGCGCGCGGCGAGATCGAGCACGAACAGCAGAGCTCCGGCGTCCGCTCGCGCAGCACGTACGAGTGGCTGCCCGGCGGCTTCTTCCTCGTCCACAAGTTCCAGTCGCGCCTCGCCGGCGGCAAGGTGATCGAGGGCATCGAGATCATCGAGCACGACGGCGAGAAGTACGTCTCGCATCGCTTCGACAGCAACGGCACCTCGCGCCGCTACGACATCGAGGTCACCGGGACGACCTGGACGTTCTCGAGCGACGCGGAGCGCGGCATCCTCGAGATCGAGCGCGACGGGATGACGATCACGTGGGAGCAGCCCGACGGGACGAAGTTCGGCGAGCTGACCGCGACGCGCGTGCAGTGATCCGCGCATTTCAGTGCGGCGGACAGTCGGTCTTCTCGGTCGCGCAGCTCGTGTCGGTGCAGCCCTCGGGGACGATCACGCACGTCGCATCGGGCATCTCGGCGACGATGCGCTCGTGATCGTCGTCGACACCCGCTGGACACGGAAACTGGCGCGGCTTGGGCGGATTGCAGTCCGCGCCCGGCGGGCAGTCATCGCCGGTTGGCTCGGCATGGCAGAGGTCGCCGTGCTTCTCGATCTTCCACAGGTTCGCGAGCGTGTGGACGACCGCCTTGCCGTACGGCAGCGGGCACGGTGTCGGCGTCTTCGCGCACGACACGTCGGTGCAGCCATGCGGCACGATCGCGCAGTCGCCACTCGCGAGCGTACCGACCGTCATCACCGTCGTGCCCGACATCCCCGGCGGACACTCGATCTCGCGCGGCGCAGGCGGGTTCGGTCCGACGACGTTCGCGTAGCACTTCATGTCGCGCATCACGACATCCCAGGTCTCACCCGGGAACCTCTTCTCCTTCACCGGCTCCTTCGACGACGAGCAACCGGCAGCGACGGTGAGGATCACCGGGGCGGCAAACGCAGTGCGACGGCGAAACGCAGTCATGGCCGTATCGTAATGCCGTACCCGGCCAGTTCATGGATAATCGCCGAAGGTGGGCCGCGAGATCTTTCAGATCGGCGAAGTCGTCGAGGGCCGGTACAAGATCCTCCGGCCGATCGCCGAGGGCGGCATGGGAACCGTGTTCCTCGCCGAGCACTGGCTGATCAAGCGACGCGTCGCGATCAAGGTCCTCCATCCCGAGCTCGCGACCGACGCGGTGATGATCCGCCGGTTCATGAACGAGGCGAGCGCGGCCGGCACGCTCGGCCATCCGAACATCGTCGAGTCGACGGACATGGGGTTCACGAAGAACGACGTGCCGTACATCGTGTTCGAGTACCTGGAGGGCACGCCGCTCGCCGACGAGGTGGCGCGACTCGGCAGCCTTCCGGTCGCGCGCGCGCTCAAGATCGCGCACCAGATCGCGTCGGCTCTCGAGGCGGCGCACGACGCGAACATCGTCCATCGCGACCTCAAGAGCGACAACATCTTCCTCACCGACAAGGGCGAGGAGCACGACCACGTCAAGGTGCTCGACTTCGGCATCTCGCGCTTCCTCGCCGCGAGTGACAAGACCGGCATCGGCGGCAACCTGCTCGGCACGCCCGAGTTCATGGCACCCGAGCAGATCGTCACACCGGATCAGATCGACAAGCGCGCCGACATCTACGCGCTCGGCGTCGTGCTCTACGAGATGCTGTCCGGCAAGGTCCCGTTCGGCTACGACAACCTGCCCGACACCGTACGCCGCACGAAGCAGAAGACGCCCGGGCTCGACGTCGAGGCTGCACATCGGCTGCTCGGACGCATCGTCAACGACCCGCCGCCACCGCTGATCCGGCCCGACGCGCCGGCCGGGCTTGCCGAGA
Organism: Pseudomonadota bacterium; assembly: GCA_023386455.1. Lineage (GTDB taxonomy): Bacteria > Myxococcota_A > Polyangia > Haliangiales > Haliangiaceae > JABFXX01. The sequence continues at coordinate 28,816 of JAEWJO010000384.1, forward strand.
TGCTGGACGAGAAGCTGCTCGCGAAGAACCCGGATCATCGGTACCAGACGATGAAGGACGTGCAGGCGGCGTTCGCCGCGTTCTCCGGGATCATCGCGAAGCCGGAGCGCGCGCTCACCGGGCCATTTCGCCCGCCGACCGATCCGGTGATCGCCGAGATCTCGGACATGACGGTCAGCCGCACGCGGCTCGAGCACGGCGAGCTCGTGCGCGAGGTCCAGCAGCTCGGCAAGCGGTGGTCGCTCGCGGGCGCCGACCTCGTCTGCGATCTCTACAGCCGCGAGATGACGAAGCTGGCAGGCGCGGTCGGCTCGGCCGCGAGCATCGCCGACGAGATGGAGCACCATCCGACGATCTCGATCGAGTTCCCGCACCTGCGGCTCACGATCGCGCGGGCGACGAACGTCGTCGATCTCGTGTTCGCGGCGCGCCTCGAGGCCTGGCTCCGCGACAACGGCTGGTGAGGTCCTGCTCGGTGTGCTCCGGTGCCCGCGGGCTCGGGCGCTCACTCCGCGGCGCCGCGCCCACGCAGCCGGGCAGTTCTCCTACGTTCGGCTGCATGCGGGACGGCACGGACCTCGCAGTGATTCGTCGGTATGCGGATTCGTCACGCGTTGCTCGGCCTCCTCATCGCCACGCCTGCGTTCGCCGGCAAGCACCACACACCGGGTGTGCAGGAAGACGAGCTGAAGCGACCGAGCGAGATCCAGTCGAGCGTCGCGGCAGGCAATCTCCTGCCGTTCACGGTCGGCGCACGTCACCACCGCCAGGGTCTGCTGTTCAACACCTACGGCGGCTTCGACGCATCCAAGGATGCGCCTGTCATGCAGGGCAGCCTCGACGCGACGCTCGTCGAGCGGCTGACGCTGCGCGCGACCACCACGAATACCGGCATGTCCGATCAGCTGAAGTTCGGGTTCGGTGCGATGATCGACGTCGCGCGGGCCGAGGACTACGGCGTCGACTTCGCCATCGGCGGTGACTACGACCTGCTCGGCTGGAACCGGATGCCAGCGGCCGTCGCGCGCGCGGCGCTCGGAGGCAACGTCGGCGAGCTGCGCCTGCAGGGCAACGCGGGCTTCGGCCTCGGGCTCGGTGAAGCGCAGGGCGAGCGCTACGGAGACGTGCGACTGTCCGGGCTCCATCCTCTCAGCGAACGCTGGTACGCCGGCGTCGATTCGCGCGCTCGCATCGATCTCGAGCGTGACGGCATGGAGCCGAGCGGCGAGCTCGACTACGACGTCCAGGCAGGCCCGGTCGCGACGTACACCTACGGCCGCATCGCGGTCAGCGCGACCGGTGGCCTGTCGGCGTGGAAGCTCCGCTCCGGCGACACCAAGCATGTCGGCGCGATCGGCGCGCTCGGCGTCGGCGCTGCCTTCTAGCGGCGGCGACGGCGGCGCAGCACGAGCGCGGCGAACACGAGGATCACGAGTCCACCGTCGCTGCCACCGGTCGCACAGCCGGCGCATCCGTGGCGCCTGGACTCCATGCTGCCGGCAGCGCTGATCGGCGCCGCCTCGGCGCGACCGTCCTCGTCGTCGTCGGCCGTGTCGGCCGCGAACGTGCGCTGCACCGGGATGTTCCGCGTGTAGTCCTGCGTGATCGTCACACCCTGCGACGTCGACGTCGGGTCGATCGTCGGCGCGGCGCCGGTGATGACGATGTTCTGGTTGCCCGCGACGTCGAGCTTGCCGTCGCGCAGATCGGCCGCGTCCTTGTTGTCCGCCATGATCTTGGACTTCTGCGCGCGAGCGTTGTCGACCGTGCGCTTCATCGCGCCGAGCTCGCTCTCGGGGATCGCGAGGAACGACGTGTACGGCGTGACGAAGTTGTAGGCGAGCGCGAGCTCGAGCACCTCGTCCTCGAGCTCGGGAGCCGGCGCGCCGAGCGCGATCTCCTCGAGCAGGTGATCGACACGACCCTGCGCCCACAGCGCGCCGACCCACGGATGACTCTCGGCCTTGCCGAGGTCGAGCGCGCGCGTGTACGTGACCGTCTTGCCCGCGACGCGCCCCTTGATGTGGAACTTCGCCGTGCCGGTGCCGCGGATGCGACCGGTGATGACCATCTCGTCCTCGGTGAACAGGTCGCTGATCGAGCGCGGGTAGAGGCGAACGGCCTGCGCACCCTCGACCTCGACCTCGATGCCGACGAGCACCGGCTTCGCGATGCTCGATGCGAGGCGGCGGACCTCCGGCTCGATCATCGCGGCCGTCTCGATATACGTGAAGCGGCCGCGCTTCTGCGACGCGAGGCGCTGCAGCAATGGCTTGTTGACCTCCTTGCCGAGACCGAGCGTGAACAGCCGAACGTCACCGGTGTCGGCGTTCGCCGCGTTGATCGCGAGGTTCGTGTCCGACTGCCCGTCGGTCATGAACAGCACGACCTTCGGGTTCTCGCCCTTCTTGTCCTGCGCCTTGATCGCGGTCTCGAGCGCGAGCGCGATGTCCGTGCCGCCGCCCGCGTGCATGCGCTGGATGAACTGGAGTGCCTGCTTCCTCGTGTCGGCGTCTGCCGTGCGCGGCTCGGCGAACAGCGGATCGACCTCGTCGGAGAACGCGACGACGTTCACGCGATCCTTCGCGTCGAGCATCTTGACCATGTCCATCGCCGCGGCGACCGCGTGCTCCATCGGCTCGCCGGTCATGCTCCCCGAACGATCGACGACGATCGTGACGTCCTTCGCGGCGACCTGCTTGTCGGTCAGCGGCGGCGCGGCGAGCGACAGCGCGAACCAGCCGTCGTGCTTCCCTCCCGGCTGGAGATACACGTGGGGCGTCCAGTCGGGCTCGTCGACATCCCACGTGACGATCAGCTCGCCGGTCGCGCGCGCACCCTCGGAGCGCAGGCGAACGCCGGTGCTCGTCTTCTCGACCTTCAGGCGGTGCGTCGACGACGCGAGGTTCGTCACGGAGCCGTCGATCGCGACGACGATCTCCGCATCGGCGCGCGTCACCGGCGCGCGGAACGTGACCGTCTTGCCCCTGCGATCGAGCCAGCGCGTCCAGCGCAGCTCGACGCGCTTCTTCTCCTGGGGCGCGATCGGGAACACCTTGAACGCGAACGCACCCTCGCCGTCCTGCTCGAGCAGGCCCGGATCGCGGCGGCGCGTCGTCACGCTGTCGTAGACCTGCCGCGCGAGCTGCTTCTCGAACACCTCGCCGACGATCTTCTGCTCGCCGTTCCAGTACGCGAAGCCGTCGACGTGGCTGTTCATGCCGGCGCGCAGGCGATAGCGACCTTCGACCTGGCCACCGGTGTTGTTCTGGTAGACCTGCAGGAGTGTCGTGGTCGCGTGCTCGCCGTCGATGTCGACGCGCAGGCGCTCCTCGACGACCGGCATCGATTCGCGCTGGCCGGTCGCGATCATCTGCGCCTCGGTCCGCTCGTCCTGGACGAGCTGCGCATGCGCGGTCGCGCACAGGATCGCCTGGGCCGAGAGCACGACCACCGTGAGAACGGCTCTTGACGTGTGCATGACAGCCCGAACGCACGTCCCCAAGGAAGGATCTGGCTGCGGTGTCGAATTCCGATCGTGTCAGCGCTGCTGCGCGCTGGTCTCGGGTGCGGCAGCTACCGCTTCACGACGACGACCGTGCCGTTGTCGATCCTCGCGACGAGATTGGGATCCTGGCCGAACATGTCGATCATCGAGCGCGGGATGTGGAGCAGCGACGGGTGCTCGTAGTTGAGCGGCTGCCCGTTATCGGTCGAGGCGAAGAACAGATCCGGCAGCGCGTACAGCGGATCGACGGGCGCGGGTGCCGGCGCACTTGCACCGGGCGCGACGATCGTCAGCTTGCCCGCCGCCTGATCCGTCCGCACGAGCACGCGGTCGCCGCGGATGCCCGCGTTCTCGATCAGCTTGCGAGGCACACGCGCGCGACCATCCTTGCCGATGCGAACGCCGGCCTCGGTCGCCGACGCCGACAGCGCACCGTCGTCGGCAACGCGCTGCTGGCGCTGCGGCGGCGTCGCGAGCTGGCTGCGCATCGCGTCGTCGTAGAGAGCGACCGCCTGCTCCGGCAGGTGATAGAGAAACGCCTTCGCAGGCTTCTGTCCCGAGGCCATCACGTCGATGAGCGTCTGCGTGTACGCGCCCATGCCCTTGCGGTCGTAGAGGTCACGCACGATCGGCGAGATGTCGCGGTGCCTTGCCTCGGTCAGCGTCTGCTTCACCGCATTGGACACGTCGAGGGCCGTGAACAGCATCGCGGCGCTGGTGAATTCGTCGACTACGCGCGCGGTGACACCATACAGCTCGTCTTGACTCATCGTTCCCCCCAAGAGATCGTCGAACGATTCTACGCAAGGATGGAGGGTCGCTTGAAGAAGCCGAACGCGCGAATCGCCGAGCTCGCGAAGCTACTCCGGACGTACAAGGACGCGTACTACAACGGAACGCCGCTGGTGAGCGATGCCGCGTACGACGCTCTCGAGGACGAGCTGCGCGAGCTCGACCCGGCGCACGCGCTGCTGAAGAGCGTCGGCGCGCCGGCCGCCGCGGTCACCGCGTGGGAGAAGGCGCGCCACGCGATCCCGATGGGATCGCTCAACAAGGCAGTCGACGAGGCGGAGCTCCGCGCGTGGGCCACCCGCTGCGTCGAGCTCGGCAAGAAAGACAAGCTGAAGGATCTGACGAAGGACCTGTTCGTCACCGAGAAGCTCGACGGTCTGTCGCTCGCCGTCACCTACGACAAGGGCAAGCTCGTCGACGCGATCACGCGAGGCGATGGTCAGGTCGGCGAACGCATCCTCGCGAACGCGCGCCGCATGAAGGGCGTGCCCGCGCAGCTCGCGGGGAAGCCGTCGATCACGATCCGCGGCGAGATCATCCTCAAGCTCTCGGACATGAAGAAGGCGTTTCCCGGCGCCGCGAACCCTCGCAACCAGGCCTCCGGCACGAGCAAGCGCTTCGACGGCCAGGGCTGCGAGCACCTGACCGTCCTGTTCTACGACCTCGACGGCATCGATCACGACAGCGAGGTCGAGAAGTTCGACATCCTCCAGGAGCTCGGGCTCCTCGTCCCGAACTTCAAGGCGTGCGACCTCGACGGCGCGCTCTCGCTGCACGAGGAGTACAGCAAGAAGCGGCGCGCGAAGCTCGACTACGAGATCGACGGTCTCGTCGTCCGCGCGAACGACAACCACGTCCAGCACATGCTCGGCGAGCTCGGCAACCGCCCGCGCGCCGCGATCGCGTTCAAGTTCGCCTCGCAGGCCAAGGTCACGACGCTGCTCGATATCGTGTGGGAGACCGGCTCGTCGGGCCGCGTCTCGCCGGTTGCCGTCGTCAAGGCCGTGCAGCTCGCCGGCGCGACCGTCCAGCGCGCGTCGCTCCACAATGCAGGCATGATCGCCGAGCTCGGCATCGGCATCGGCGACGAGATCCTCGTGTCGCGCCGCAACGACGTCATCCCGTACGTCGAGGAGGTCGTCACCAAGAAGGGCAAGGTCGCGAGGCCGCCGACGAAGTGCCCGACGTGCAGCTCGACGCTCGAGAAGATCGGCGAGTACATCGCCTGCCGCAATCGCAAGTGCCAGGCGCTCGTCGAGGGTCGTATCGAGAACTGGATCGACGCGCAGGGCATCCTCGACTGGGGCGACAAGCTCATCAACCAGCTCGTCGTCGCCAAGCTCGTCACCGAACCGGCCGACCTCTACAAGCTGAAGCCGCAGCAGATCGCGAACCTCGAGCGCCGCGGCATGGTGATCGCGCAGAAGCTCCTCGACAACCTCCGGGCGCAGCTGCCGCTCTCGCTTGCAAAGTTCCTCGCCGCGCTCGGCATCGAGAACTTCGGCCTCCAGACCGCGAAGACGATCGTCTCCGCCGGCTTCGACTCGCTCGACAAGGTGCAGGCCGCGACGCTCGCCGAGCTGTCGGGGATCCCCGGCGTCGGTCCGAGCAAGGGCAAGGCCGTGTTCGACGGCATGAAGGAGCGCAAGGCCGAGATCGGGCGCCTGCTCGGGGTCGGTGTCGTGCCGGTGACGAAGGCCGCGTCGGGCCCGCTCGCCGGCCTGACGTTCTGCTTCACCGGCACGCTGTCGAGGCCGCGCAAGGAGCTCGAGCAGATGGTCGAGGATCGCGGCGGCACGCTCCTGAACGGCGTGACGAAGGACCTCAAGTACCTCGTCATGGCCGATCCCGGATCGGGCTCGAGCAAGGCGCTCAAGGCGAAGAAGTACGGGACCGAGTGCATCGACGAGGCGGACTTCATCGCGCTCGTCAACAAGGGCGGCGGCAAGGTCGCCGCGCCCGCGAAGGCGAAGAAGTCGAAGAGCGGCGCGGCCGCCTCGGCCTAGCTCGACGTCGGTACGTCGACGGCCGCGGCATCCGGGTGGCGGTCGGCGCGCAGGCTCTCGTTGTCCCACGCAGCGTCGGTGTCGGCGAGCTTCGTCGGGTCCTCCTGGCGCAGCAGGCGCTCGACCTCGGCATTCGACGCGCGGACCTTCTCGAAGTAGTCGTCCTGATCCTGGCCCCAGATCGAGCCGATCTCGTGGAGCAGGCGCTCCTCGTGGTCGCGCCAGCGCCGCGCCATGCGATGCGCGGTGTACGCGCGATAGCCGAGCTCGCGAAGCGCCTGGATACCGGTCTCGTACGACGACGCGAACGTCTCGCGATAGACGTGCGTGCAGCCGAGCTTCTTCAGCTCCCAGTAGTGCTGGCGGTTGCGGCAGCGGGCGAGGACCGGGATGTTCGGAAAGTTGCGGCGGACGTGCTCGGCGATCTTCGTCGCCTCCTCGACATCATCGACGGCGAGGATGAACAGGCGCGCGTGCTCGAGACCGGCGGCGTGGAGGAGATCGATGCGCGAGGCGTCGCCGTAGTACGCCTTGACGCCCGCGCGCGCGACGGTATCGATCATCGTCGGATCGAGGTCGAGGATCGTCAGGCGAACACCGGCGGCGCGCAGCATGCGACCGACGATCTGGCCGTAGCGGCCGTAGCCGGCGATCACGACCGGTGCGTCCGCGTCCTTGATCTCCTCCTGCTCGCGCTTCTCGCCGCGCTCGGTGACCCGCGGCAGGATCCAGCGCTCGAGGAGGATGAAGCACGGCGGCGTGAGGACCATCGAGAGCGCGACGACCGCCACGAGCGGGCTCGCGAACGCGTCGCTGAACACGTTGTTCGAGACGCCGAACTGGAGGAGCACGAACGCGAACTCGCCGATCTGCGCGAGCGAGAACGCGAGCAGCCAGCGCGCCGGACGATCGAGGCCGAACATGCGCCCGAGCAGGCGGATCACGAGCAGCTTGGCCAGCATCGTGCCGAGGACGAGGCCGGTGATCGTGAACGGCGACGAGGCGAGGAGGCCGAAGTTGATCTGCGCACCGACGGTGATGAAGAAGAGGCCGAGCAACAGGCCCTTGAACGGCTCGATGTCGGTCTCGAGCTCGTGGCGGTACTCGCTGTCGGCGAGCAGGACGCCGGCGAGGAACGTGCCGAGCGCGGGCGACAGGCCGGCAACCTGCATGAGGAGCGCGATGCCGATGACGATCAGGAGCGCGGCCGCGGTGAACGACTCGCGGAGCCTCGCGCCGGCGAGGAAGTGAAACAGCGGGCGGACGATGTAGCGGCCGATCGCGACCACGCCGACGACCGCGCCGATGACGAGCAGACCGGACTGCCACGCGGGCCGGCCCGCCTCCGCGTCCTTGCTCGCCGCGGCGACCGCGATGCCGAGGATCGGGAACACGGCGAGGATCGGGATGACCGAGACGTCCTGGAACAGCAGGACGGAGAACGTCGCCTGGCCGCCGCTGGTCTTCAGCAGGCCGCGCTCGGAGAGCGTCGACAGGACGATGGCGGTCGACGACATCGCGAACGTCATGCCGACGGCCATCGCCGGCCGCCACTCGACGCCGAGGACGAGCGCACCGCCGGCGATCAGCGCGGCACAGCCAACGACCTGCGCGCCACCGAGGCCGAGGATCGGCCGGCGGAGCTCCCACAGGAGCGCCGGCCGAAGCTCGAGCCCGACGATGAACAGCATCATCACGACGCCGAACTCGGAGAAGTGCATGATCGAGTGGTGCTCGTCGCCGACGAGCCCGAGCACCCACGGGCCGATCACGACACCGGCGATC
>JAEWJO010000408.1 GCA_023386455.1 Pseudomonadota bacterium
CGCGCGACCCGATCCGGATCGTGCTCGACAGCCGGCTGCGCACGCCACCGTCGGCGCGCCTCATGCCCGTGAAGAAGGGGCCTCGCACGATCATCGCGACGACGACGAAGGCGTCCGCCGCCGCCGAGCGCGCGCTCGTGAAGGCGGGCGCCGAGGTCTGGCGGTTCGCGACCAGGGATGGCCGCGTCCCGCTCACGCCGCTCGCGACGCGGCTCGCCGAGGCCGGGGTCCTGTCGGTGCTCGTCGAGGGCGGTGGCCACGTGCACGCGTCTCTGCTCGCCAGGGGCCTCGCCGACGAGCTCGTGATCTACGTCGCGCCGACGGTCGTCGGGGGACCGGCGCCGAGCTGGGTCGGCGGGCAGGGCGTCGGCACGCTCGCCGCCGCGTACGGGTTCGAGCACGACAACCTGCCGATCCTCCTCGGGGAGGATCTGAAGCTGACACTGGTAAGGAAGATTCGGTGAACCGCTGTAACCCCTCGCCGCGAGGGTAACTGCCGGTTCCCTCGGGGGAGCCAGTAATGGTAGACCCCCAGCATGTTCACGGGTCTGGTCGAAGACATGGGCACCGTCGCGCGCGCCGATCGCCGCAGCGACGCCCTCGTCCTCGCGATCAAGCCGGGAACGCTTCCCGTCGGCGAGCTGACGGTCGGCGAGAGCGTGTGCCACGACGGCGCGTGCCTGACGGTCACCGACGTCGGCCGCGACACGTTCACCGTGCTCGCCGGCGCCGAGACGCTCGCCCGGACGACGCTCGGCAACCTTCGCGTCGGCAAGCGCGTGAACCTCGAGCGCTCGCTGCGCATGGGCGACCGCCTCGGCGGCCACTGGGTGACCGGACACATCGATGGCACCGGCGAGCTCGCCGCCCGGCGCGACCTCGGCTCGAACCTCGTGCTCGTCGTGCGCGCTGCGCCGGCGCTCCTCAAGTACATCGTCGAGAAGGGCTCGATCGCGATCGCCGGCGTGTCGCTGACCGTCAACGCCGTCGACGCCGAGACGTTCTCGGTCGCGATCATCCCGCACACGCGCGACATGACGACGCTCGGCGACCTCGCGATCGGCGATCGCGTGAACCTCGAGACCGACATCCTCGCCAAGCACGTCGAGAAGTTGCTAGGAGGTACCAGAGCATGACGACGCCGAACGCGATCGAGCGAGTAACGCGCGCGCTGGACGAGATCCGCGCCGGCAAGATTGTGATCCTCGTCGACGACGAGGATCGCGAGAACGAGGGCGACCTCGTGTTTGCCGCCGAGCTCGTCACCCCCGAGCACATCAACTTCATGGCGACGCACGCGCGCGGTCTCATCTGCCTCGCGATGGACGACGCGATGATCGACAAGCTCGAGCTGGCGCCGATGGTGCGCGACAACCAGGCGTCCCTCGGCACCGCGTTCACGGTCTCGATCGAGGCGCGTCACGGCGTGTCGACCGGCATCTCCGCGCGCGATCGCGCGACGACGATCCGCGCCGCGATCGCCGACGACACCGGCCCGCACAAGATCGTGTCGCCGGGTCACGTGTTCCCACTGCGCGCGCGCAAGGGCGGCGTGCTCGTCCGCACCGGCCAGACCGAGGGATCGGTCGACCTCGCGCGGATGGCCGGTCTCAAGCCCGCCGGCGTGATCTGCGAGATCATGCGCGAGGACGGCGAGATGGCGCGGCTTCCGGAGCTCGAGGAGTTCGCGAAGAAGCACGGCCTGCTGCTGCTGAGCGTCGCCGACATGATCGCGTACCGCCTCCAGCGCGAGCGCATCGTCCGCTGCCACTCGTCGGGCACGATGCGCCCGGGCGTGCTCGGCCCCGGCGAGCCGTGGACCGCGCACTACTACGGCACCGACGTCGAGGACACCGAGTACGTCGCGTTCGTCCGCGGTGATGTCGCCGGCGCGTCGGCGGCCGGTGGCACCGTGCTCGTCCGCGTCGCCGCGATGGATCCGCTCGCCGATCCGTTCGCGCTGCGCCCCGACCTCGTCAGCGCACTCAAGGCGATCGACGAGGCCGGCACGGGCGTGTTCCTCTACATCGTCCACCGCGGCCGCACCCGCATCGGGCCGTCGTTCGAGCGGCTCGTGATGCAGAAGGAAGTCTCCCGGCCGAGCTTCGCCGGGACGAGCGAGGCGCTTCGCGACTTCGGCCTCGGCGCCCAGGTCCTCGCCGACCTCGGCTGCCACAAGATCCGGCTGATGATGTGGAGCGACCGCAAGATTCCGGGCCTCGAGGGCTTCGGGATCGACGTCGTCGAGCGCGTGCCCATCCCGCCACCGGGACTCGGCAAGAGCGCGGCCACGCGCCAAAGCTGATATATCTGGGGCCCGCACATGCCGACGACTATTGAAGGCACCCTGTCCGCGACCGGTCTGTCGTTCGCGATCGTCGCGAGCCGGTTCAACGGCCTCATCGTGGAGCCGCTCGTCGCGGGCGCGATCGACGCGATCGTTCGCTCGGGCGGCAGCGCCGACAACGTCACGATCGTGCGTTGCCCCGGCGCGTGGGAGCTGCCGCAGGTCGTGCGCCGGGTCGTCGACCGCGGCGGCGTCGACGCGGTGATCGCGCTCGGTGCGGTGATCCGCGGCTCGACCCCTCATTTCGACTACGTCGCCAGCGAGGCCGCGCGCGGCATCGCGGGAGCGGCGGCGACCGCGACGATTCCGGTCAGCTTCGGCGTGCTGACGACCGCCACGATCGAGCAGGCGCTCGAGCGCGCCGGGACCAAGGCCGGCAACAAGGGCTTCGACGCGGCGCTCGCCGCGATCGAGCTGGCGACCCTCTTCCGCGCCCTCAGCGGCCGAGGCGGCAAGAAGGGCAAATGACCGCCGGTGGTATCCGACGTACGGGTCGCGCGTACGCGCTGCAGCTCCTCTACGCGCGCGACGGCGACACCGCGACGAACGTCACCGACGTCACGTGGGCGAACGAGTTCGACCTCGAGATCGATCCGCAGGCGCAGGCGTTCGCGCGCGACCTCGTCGCCGCGGCATCGCAGCGGACGAAGGAGATCGACGACCTCATCGCGTCGGCGTCGAAGAACTGGCGGATCGAGCGCATGTCGCGCGTCGATCGCAACATCCTGCGGCTCGGCGCGTGCGAGCTGCTCCAGTTCAAGGACGTGCCCGTCAAGGTCGTGATCAACGAAGCCGTCGAGCTCGCGAAGCGGTTCGGTACCGCGGAGTCGTCGGCGTTCGTCAACGGCGTCCTCGATCGCATCGCCGGTGCGGTCGGGCGCACGGCCGAGGACTGATGGCGCTCTCCGTCCTGCCGCTCGATCTCGCGCGCTGGGACGAATCGATGCGCGACTGCCTCGTGCTCCCGGTGTTTCGCGACGACCGCCCGCTGCGCGGTGCCGCGGGCCTCGCCGACTGGCGCCTGTGCGGCAAGCTCTCGCGCCTGCTGAAGAGCGAGCGCGCGACCGCCAGTGCGGGCGAGACGATGATGATGCCGCCCGGCCGCCGCCTGAAGTTCAAGCGCGTGCTGTGGTTCGGGCTCGGCGACGCGAAGGGCTACACCGACGACCGCTTCAAGAAGGACCTGAAGTGGATCCTCGGCGTGGTCAAGAATGCCGGGGTCGCCGACTGGGCGCTGCAGGCGCCCGGGCGCGCGTCGGGTCTGATCGGCGCGCGTCGCGCCGTCGAGCTGATTCTCGAGGACGACCAGCTCGTCGACCAGCCGATCACGCTGCTCGAGGACCCCGCGGGCCAGAAGGACATCGCGGAGCTGCTGCGTAGCCAGCGCTAGGCGAGCCAGCTCCAGATCCGTTCGAACACCGCGACGACCGTCGCGCCGAACAGCACGACGAGCGCGAGATCGACGAGCGTGCACACGTGGGCGACCGCGATCCACAGGCCATCGCGTTCGAGCAGGCCGACCGCGTAGACGAGGATCGGGATGATGAAGATCATGTTCGAACCGGGAATCGGCAGCGGTAGCGCGAGGCCGAGTCCGAGCAGCACGATCGCGAAGCCGACGGTCCTCGGCATGATCAGCCGCTCCCAGCGGTGCTGCGTCGAGCTCGTCAGCCACTTCGTGCGGCGCGCGAGCAGGCCCAGCACCCGGTCGAGCATCGTCATCGAGAGCGGCCGCCTGCGCATCCGCGCCGGCAGCCAGGGCCTCGCTCTGCCGACGGCGAGCTGGCCGCCGACGAGCGCGATCGCGAGGCCGAACGGCGTCGACAGGCCGAAGAACGGGATCGCGATCAGCACGAGCACGCCGATCAGAAACCCGAACCCCGCGTCGCTTGCCTTGTCGACGAGCTCGCCGACGGTGATGAGCTCGGGACGCCTCGCGCCGACATCGCTACCCTCGGGGAAGCGCCCTGGAACGTCACCGGCTGCGTCCCTCGCGCTCGTGGCATCGTCCGCCGTGCGGGCGCCGAGCTCGCGCAATATCGCGTCGAGCCGCAGTCGGCGGGGTCGAAGCTCGCGCTGGCTGGCACGTTCGACCGCCACGGCCAACCCTACTCGAGGGTACCGGTCTCGGCGAGCTTGCCGATCTCGCGGAACTCCATGCGGATCGCGCGCTCGAGGTGCTCGTGCGTCAGCGCGACGCCTTCCTCGGCGGCGAGGAACGCCGCGCGCAGCGCCGCGTTGCGGATGTAGCCGCCCGACAGCCGGAACCGCTGCGACAGCGCCGCGAAGTCGAGCGTGCCCTGGACCGGGACCTGCGCGGGGATGAGCGACTTCCACAGCTGCTCGCGCATCTCCTCGTCGGGGAACGGGAACGTCACGCGATACGTGAGGCGGCGCTTGAACGCCGGATCGATCGCGTTGCCGAAGTTCGTCGTCAGGATCGCGATGCCCTCGAAGCTGTCGAGGCGCTGGAGGAGATAGTTCACCTCCATGTTCGCGTAGCGATCGACCGAGGTCTTCACCTCGGTGCGCTTCGCGAACAGCGAGTCGGCCTCGTCGAACAGCAGCATGACCTGACCGTCCTCGGCGGCATCGAACAGCGAGCCGAGGTTCTTCTCGGTCTCGCCGATCCACTTGCTCGTGATGCGCGAGACGTCGACGCGGTAGAGGTCGAGGCCGAGGTCGCGCGCGATCACGCCGGCGACCATCGTCTTGCCGGTGCCGGGGCTGCCCTGGAACAGCGCGGTGATGCCGCGCGCGGTCGTGATCGAGCGATCGAAGCCCCACTGCTCGTACACCGTCTTGCGGTGCCGGACGCGCGCGGTGAGCTCGAGCAACGAGTCGACGATGTCCTCGGGCAGCACGATGTCGGCCCAGCTCGCGAGCCGATTGACGCGCGTCGCGGTCTTGCCGAGGCGGTTCTCGAGGTGCTGGCGGACGGTGTCGTCGAGCTCGCGCATCCAGCCCGCCGGGTCGGTCGGCTTCTCGGGCCGGCGCGCGACATCGCTGCACACGCGATCGATGATGCCGGGGCCGACGCGATAGCGCGCCGCGAGCTCGCGCGGAGCGGCGAGCTCGATGTGGTGGCGCACGAGCGCCTCGGCCCACGACACGCCGCGCTCGCGCTCGTTTCGCAGCGGCACGTCGAGCATCAGGTAGCCGGGATCGAGGAACACCTGCGTGTCCGTCGGCAGACGCACCGCGAGCGGGCCGGGATGTCCGCGCAGGACTGCCTGCACCTGGACGCGCGTATCCGGATCCTCCGCGCCGATCACCTCGAGGCCGTCGACGCACGGGATGAGACCGCGGAGCAGGGCGCGCCGCAGCACCGACTCGAGCACCGGCGCGAGCACGCCGGCCTCGCGCGGCACGGTCGCGAGATCGATGACGCCGAGCGCACGGCCCGCGCGGGCCGCCAGCGATGCGAGCAGCGTATGCCGGCCGATGCCGGTGCGGCCGCGGACGACGATGCGCGCGGGCGTGTCCTCGCGCGCGCTCTGGAGGAACCGCAGCGCCTTCAGGATCAGCGGGCGGGGCAGGTGGAGCTCGTCGAGCTCGCGGTCCGACGTGCGCACCGTCAGGTACTGATCGGGCTCGCCTTCGGCCGGCTGGTTCGCGATGTAGCGGACGACGAGCGGATCGACGGTCAGCGACGCGAACGGTCGATCGCCCGCGCCGACGCGGATGAGGCCGAACCGGCGCAGCGGGCGTTCGCCGTCGAGCTCGCGCGCGATCTCCTCGGCGAAACTCGAGCCGAGCACGAGCCCGACGAGGTGCTCGTCGACGAGCGGCCGCCCCGGATCGTTCGCGAGGATGCCGTACAGACGGGCGAGCTCGCCGCGCAGCCGGGGCGCGACGACGGTGAACAGGATCGACGTCGCGATCTCCGAGAGATGAAAGTCGCGCGCGAGCACGTCGAGCGGCAGGAGCCGACTCTGCCGCGCCGCGGTCGCCGCGCGCACGAGCTGCTCGGTCGCGCTCAGCATGCCCGTCGCGCCGGCGATGTCCTCGGGCGCGAGGCCGCTCGCGATGCCGAGCAGACCGGCGACCTCGTACGCGAACGGCGGGCGCGTCGAGTCGGGCCGCGAGATCCGACCGTTGTCCCACGCCGTCGCGATCGCGACCGCCGACTTCGCGCCGACCCACTGCAGCCGGAGGTCGACCGCCTGCTTGATCTCCGCCGCGCTCGCCGTCGTCGTGACGGACACGGGCACGAGCCTCGCGAGCGGTGCGTCGCCGAACGGCTCGTCGG
>JAEWJO010000552.1 GCA_023386455.1 Pseudomonadota bacterium
GCTCAACGACGGCCGCGCACTGCCGGCGCTCGCCTACTTCGCCGCCGCGATGCGCCGGGGCGCCGACTCGGCCGGTCTGCGCGCGATGGAGTCGATCGCGAGCCGCGGCTGGAAGGACATCCTCGCGACGCAACGAGGACGGCCGGTGTCGTCGATCGTCGGCACGCCGTCCGGCTGGCTCGCCGCCGGCGACGAAGCCGGCACCGTGCGCTGGTGGTCCGAGACCGGCGAGCTCCTCGGTGAGGTCGCGCCCGGCGTCGGCTCGATCAGCTCGCTCGATCGGCTGCGCGACGACACGCTTCTCGTCGTCGGCCGCGACGGCATCGTCCAGCTCGACAACAAGCGAGAGGTCCTGCGCCGGATCCCGCTGACGGTGCAGCCATGGTTCGCCCGGTTCGGCCCCGCCGCCGACGAGATCTCGGTGATTCACGCCGACTCGTTCGCGGTCTACGGCATCGACGGCACGCTGCGGCGCAAGTCGACCGCGGTCCGCGGCACCGCCGACGAGCCGCTGATCGACGCGACCGCGCACCACGTGATGTACGCGAGCGCGGGCGTACTCACGGTCCTCGATCTCGTGACGATGACGTCGAAGGTGATCGAGAAGAACGCCTGGGGTGCGGCGGTCGGCTCGGCCGACGGGTCTGCGTTGGCATACATCGACGAGGAGCGACGCGTTCACCTGATCGCCGCCGACGGCAGGCCGATCAAGACGATCGACTCGAGCACGAAGCCGAGCGGCATCGTGTTCTCCGACGACGGCGAGCGGATGGGGTTCGTCGGCGATACCGAGCTGGCGATCTACGATCGCGCCGGCAAGATCCTGGGCGCGTTCCCGATCGCGCGCGAGCAGGCCGTGATCGTGCTGCGCGGCGACGAGGCGTGGACCGGCGGCAACGACGGTACGATCCGTCATTACGTCGAGGGCGAGGTCGTCGCGTCGATCCCGACGCACGCCAGCGAGCTGCAGTTCGGCGCGATCGGCAAGGACGCGCTCGCGATCCTCGGCGCCGACTCGACCGTGACGATCGTGCGCGCCAACGCCAGGCAGATCGTCGAGGACGCCGAGGTGTGCGCGAGGGTGACGTACGCGCAGCACGGCATCGCGACCGGCTACGACTGCGGCGACACGACCCACGTCTACGTCGGCCGCCAGCACCTCGGCGACTACCCGGCGGGCGACATGATGCTGCAGGTCGATCTCGATCGCGATTCCGGCCGCGCGGTGATCGCCGGCGACTTCGGCATCCGCGTCTACGACGCCGGCAAGCAGATCGCCGCGAGCGATCGGAAGGACGCCGCCGCCGCGTTCGACGACAAGGACCACCTGTGGGTCGTCGAGCCGAAGCACGCGCTCTACCGGTGGACGCTGCCCGATACCTGGACCGAGGTCGCGCGCGCCGGCGACGCGTCGGCGATCCTCGGCATCCCCGGCGCGGTCGTGCTCGGCCACGACGACGGCAGCCTCGTGGTCCTCGTCGACGGCCGCGAGCACGCCAGGCTCGCGCTCGGCCAGCCGATCGCCTCGCTGTCGGCGTCGTGGAATGGCCGCTGGGTCGCCGCCCAGCTGCGCAACGGCCAGTCGGCGATCGTCGACGCCGTCACCTGGGAGCTCGTCCGGACGCTGGCCGCTTCTGACAATTTCGGCGGCGCGCCGAGCTTCGACGCGACCGGCGATCTCCTCCTGCGCTCGAGCCGCGGCGCCCTGACGATCTGGGAGCGCGAGACCGGCGACGAGCTCGTGTTCGGCTTCGACGTCCTGCGCGAGCCCGGCGGGGGCCGATTCCTCCCCGACGGCCGCATCGAGACGAACCGCCGGTTCCCGGGCGTCCTCGACATCCCCCGCGACACCCGTCCGGTCACCGCGATCCTCGCGGAGATCGACTGCCGGGTCCCGCTCAAGGTCGTCGGCAGCCGCCTCGAGCCGGTCGTGCCCGTCCCTTGCAGTTCGGGAGCGTCCGGCCGTACGCTACCGAGGTGATCGACGACGACGTTGGCGCAACCACCGAACAGATCGATCGGCAGGCGCCGTTTGGGGACCGCGTGCTGCTCGTCATCGATGGCGCGTCGCTCCAGGTCGTTCCGCTCCCGGGCAACGGGACGCTGACCGTCGGCCGCTCGCAGAAGTGCGACGTGTCGATCGACTCCGGCTCGGTGTCGCGCCACCACGCGAACCTCGTGGTCGCCCAGGAGGTCGAGATCGAGGATATCGGCAGCTCGAACGGCACGTTCGTCGACGGCGTCCGGCTCGCCGCGAACAAGCGCATCCGCCTCGGCATCGGCATCCCGTTCTTGATCGGCGGCGTCACCGTCATGGTGCAGACGCGCGCCGGCTCGCGGCAGCGCGAGAACAACCAGCGCTCGACCGTGCTCGCGGCGCTCGAGCAGTCGGCGTCGCGCATCGCCGTCGGCAAGCTGAGCGTGCTCATCCTCGGCGAGACCGGCGTCGGCAAGGAGCGCTTCGCCGAGCGCCTGCACGAGATGTCGCCGCGCAGCGGCCACGCGTTCGTCCGCATCAACTGCGCCGCGATCAGCGAGCCGCTCCTCGAGGCCGAGCTGTTCGGCAACGAGGTCACCGGCAAGCCGGGCCTCATCGAGTACGCCGACGGCGGCACGGCCTTCCTGAACGACGTGGCCGAGCTCCCGCAGTCGCTCCAGGTGAAGCTCCTCCGCGTGATCGAGGACAACGCCGTCCGGCGCATCGGCTCGGCGAACCCCCGCCCCGTCGACGTCCGGTTCATCGCCGCGACGAACAAGGACCTTCAGGCCGAGGTCGACGCCGGCCGGTTCCGCCGCGACCTCTACTTCCGGCTCGCCGGCGCGTCGTTCACGATCCCGCCGCTGCGCGAGCGCAAGGACGAGGTGCTGCCGCTCGCCGAGCAGTTCGTCGCGTCGGCATCCGGTCCGCTCGGCCGCCACTTCGTGCTCGCCGACGACGCGAGGCAGTGGCTCGCCCAGCACGACTGGCCCGGCAACATCCGCGAGCTGCGCAACGCGTGCGAGCGCGCCGTCCTCCTGGCGCCGGGCTCGGTGATCGAGAAGGGTCACCTGACGATCGAGGAGCCGAAGCGTCCGCCGGGCCGCTACCGCTCGCCGACGACGCCGCCGCCCGGGACGATCACGAGCGACATGCCGACGCAGGTCCGCGCGACCGTCGCCGAGCTCGAGAAGCAGCGCATCCTCGAGGCGCTCGACAAGTGTGCCGGCAACCAGACGCGCGCCGCCGAGCTGCTCGGCATCTCGCGCCGCACGCTGATCAACCGGCTCGACGAATACGGCATCGCGCGTCCTCGGAAGCGAGATGAATAGATCACCGTGGTTCGAACGAAGAGAATCGCGGTCTCCACAACTCGAGCTTCCCCCTTGCGGGCAAGCGCGATGAATAGCGCTACAACGCCCGCGTGAAGACCGTCGCCGTCTCGTCGGCTGCCACGAACTTCGTCACCGGCGGAGGCCGCGACCTCGATATCGCGCGCGCCGGCGAGCTGCCCGCGCTCGCATCCGGCGAGCACGTCAAGATCACCGATCCGAACGGCGACGAGATCGGGCTCGCGATCACCGACACCGACAACGGCAAGCTCCGCGTGCTCGCGACGCCCGCCGACGGGTTCGCGAAGATCGACGGCGCGCTGATCGGCTGGCACGTCGAGCGCGCGTTTGCCTGGCGCAAGCAGCTCGGGCTGCCCGGTCCGACGAACGCGTACCGGATCGTCCACGGCGCGGGCGACGGCCTGCCCGGCTTCGCGTCCGACGTGCTCGGCAGGACCGCGGTCGTCTACGTCTATGGCGACGGCCTCCGCGCGCTCGGCAAGCAGCTCGCCGAGGCGATCGTCGGGTTCGCCGGCCTCGATGGTGCGGTCGTGAAGCTCCGCGCCCGCGGCGGGGCCGACAACGTCCCGCAGGAGATCGTCGGCAAGCAGCCCGAGGAGAGTTACATCGCGACCGAGAGCGACGTGCCGTACGAGATCCATCCGCTCGGCGGCCTCAACGTCGGCCTGTTCACCGACATGCGCGAGCACCGCCGCGGCCTGTACCGGTTCGCCGCCGGCAAGCGCGTGCTGAATCTGTTCTCGTACACCGGCGCGCTCAGCCTTGCCTGCGCGCGTGCCGGCGCTGCGAGCGTGACGAGCGTCGACACGTCCGCCGGCGTGCAGGCGTGGGCCGCCGGCAACTTCGCGCGCTCTGGCTTCGCGAGCGACCCGCGGTGGAAGTTCGAGACCGGCGACGCGGTTCGCTACCTCGCGCGCGCGGCTCGCGACAAGGAGCGCTACGACCTCGTCATGATCGATCCGCCGACGTTCTCGACCGCGCGCGGCACGCCGTGGACGCTCGATCGCGACTATCCGTCGCTGATCGCGCAGGCGGCCGCCGTGATCCCCGAGCGCGGTGTGCTCTGGCTCGCGGCGAACACGTACGAGCTCGGCTCGCTCGCGAAGCTCGCGCTCAAGGGTCTTCGCACCGTCGGCCGCACGGCGACGATCGTCGAGCAGGGTGGCCTGCCGCCCGAGTACCCGACGGTCGCGGCGCAGCCGCACGATCGCTACCTCCAGGTTTGCGTGCTACGCCTCGGGTAGCCATGTGCGGGCGCTACACGATCACGCGCCAGGAAGGCCTGATCGAGGACCTCGAGGCCGCGCTCGACGGCAACGTCGAGCGGAACCAGTGGTGGAAGCCGCGGTTCAACGTCGCGCCGACGCAGGACGCGCCGGTCGTCGTGCTGAAGGAAGGCACGCGCATCGTCGAGATGATGCGGTGGGGCCTCGTCCCGTTCTGGGCCGCGAAGAACAATGTTCGCGCCTCCTCGGCGCCGCTGATGATCAACGCGCGCGTCGAGGGCATCGAGAAGAAGCCGATCTTCCGCGACGCGCTCGAGCGCAAGCGCTGCCTCGTTCCGGCCGACGGGTTCTTCGAGTGGCTGAAGACCGGCACGGGCAAGAAGCAAACGAAGACGCCGATGTACATCCACCCCCGCGATCGTCACTTCTTCGCGTTCGCGGGGCTGTGGGCGCGCGCGAAGTATCCCGACGGCGAGCTGCACAGCTTCACGATCATCACGGGTCCGCCGAACGAGCTCGTCGCACCGATCCACGACCGGATGCCGGTGATCCTGGCGCGCGACGCGTGGGACCGCTGGCTCGATCCGGCGCTCGACCGCGCGCACGCGATGGCGTTGCTCGCGGTGCCGTCCGACGAGGGCTGGCAGGCCGAGGCCGTCAGCAAGCTCGTCAACAGCGCGGCCAACGATGCGCCCGAGCTGATCGAGCCCGTCGCGGCCGAGCCTCCGGCGAGCCAGGGCTCGCTGTTCTAGGGAAGCTCGAGCGACGCGAGCACCTGCTTCGCAGCGGGCGCATGCTCGACGGGCACGAGCACGTCGATCGGCACGAACGGGCCGAAGAACGCGAGCAGCGTGCGCGTGTGCGTCGCCGTGAAGTGCGCCGGAATGCCCGCCTCGGCGAGCGCGTGCTCGGCGACGTCGACATGCTGCGCGCTGTGGAGCGCCCACACCTGCTCGAGCGACGTCCGGCGCGCACGGAGGTCGTCGAACACGTCGACGAGCCAGCCGGCGACGAGCGCCGCCGTGGCACCGTCGATGACCCAGCTGATCGTCGGCCGCGCCGACAGACCGAACGTCGCGATCGCGGCGACGAGCACGAGGATCACGATCGAGAGCCCGGTCGCCGCCCACCACACGCGCGACGACCCGGCCGCGCGCCGTGCGAACGCGAGCGACCACAGGATCGTCAGCACCGCGACGACGACGAGCATCGACCAGCGGTGGTCGTGGAGCTCCAGGGTCCAGGCGGTGAGCTTCGCGATCAGCTGGTCGAGCGGGATGCGCGTCAGGAGGACGAGCGCGATCACGAGGCCGCCGGCATCCGACAGCGGGGCGAGGCCGGACGTCGGGACGCGCAGCGTGCGGATCTCGTCGCGGCGGACGCGCAGGCGAAGGCCGACACCGACGATGATCGCGATGACGACGAACGTCAGGCCGCCGAGCACGGTATCGCCGCTGAGGTAACCGACGTGCGACGACGTGTCCTCGACGTGGATCGCCCAGCCGGCGACGATCAGCGCGGAGAACCCGTTGCCGACGCCGTGGCGGCGGATCACGAGCGCGACGATCGCGAGCGCGAGCGTGCCCGCGCCGAGCGACGCGATGATCTCGAGCCGCGGCAGGAGGCCCGGCCGCACGATGTCGCCGAGCGACGCCATGTACTGGACGAAGAACCAGCCCTGCACCGCGACGAGGAGCGCGGACACGAAGATCGCGGTCAGCCAGATCGGCTCGCGCGCGAGTGGTCCCGCGTGCCGGCGCCGGCGCCAGCCCGGGATCACGACCGCGAGCAGCTCGACGAGCACGAAGCTCGACAGGATCGGCATGAACCCGAGCGCGCCGACGCTGATGTACTGCATCGGATCGGAGCGCATCGCGCCGAGCCAGCCCGCGCCGCCGACGCGGAACAGGTACTCCTCGGTGTCGATGCCGAGCACCGTGACGTGGGAGAGCACGAGGATCACGGCCGGCGCGAGCAGCGTCACGCCGAGCCGGCTCCACGGCAGCGGTCCCTCGGCGCGCGCCGGCGCGGGTCGCCACACGGGTCGGGCGAAGCGCGCCGCGAGCCATGCGAGCAAGCCGGCGAGCAGGCCGCCGCCGAGGACGAGCGCGAGCCTCGCGAGCCAGCGTATCGGTGCATCGTCGCTCGGCGCGACGTACAGCGAGCCGACGACCTCGCCGCCGGGCGGCAGGGCGCCGACCTTCAGCGTCTCGATCAACATGTCGCGCTCGTGTTCCTGGGTCCGCGGGTCGCTGCCGCCCATCGTGATCGAGGCGCGACCACCGCGGATCGCGCTGTTGATGATCGGTGCGGAGCGAACCTCCTCGCCGACGAGGATCGCGAGCTTGTGTCCGGCGATCCGGCCGGTGACCTCGCCGAAGATCCGGCCGCCCTCGCGATCGAAGTCGAGCAGCACGATCGGCCGGTTCGTGTTCGGATCGTACGAACCCGTCGCGTTCGCGATCGAGAAGCCGTCGAGCTCGGCCGTGGTGCGGATGACGTACGTGCGCCACTGCGGGACATCTCCCGCTCGCAGCGGCTCGAGCTTCTGGAGCGCGATCCGCGTGCCGGCCGGAAGCGACCAGCCGCGCCGAGCCGCCTCGGCAAGCTCGGCCTCGATCACCTGCGGCGAATCGCCGAGCAGGTAGTAGTCGGTGTAGACCCGGTCGATCTCGTCGGGGCGCCACTGATCGATCTCGATGTCGACCGGGTGCTGGCCCTTCATCGGCAGGTTCAGGATCGACGCGAGCTGCTTCATCTCGTCGAGCTCGAGCACCTCGTGGAATGCGAGCCGATCCTTCGCGATCCGCTTCGCGACCTCCTCGATCTGGTCGCTGCGGACGCCGGCGACCCGCAGCTCGAACGTCCCGTCCCGCTCCACGACCGTGGCACGGCCCGAGCGCGCGGCGCGGATGCGGTCGAGGCTCGCTGCGTCGAGATCCCGAGGCGGGATCCAAGCCATCACGAGGCCGCCCTCGCGCTCGAAGGCCGTCTGCGCCCCGCCCAGCAGCGCGACGAGCCGCGGCGGCACCGGCTGGACCATGAACACGGCGAGCAGGTACATGCCGACGAGGAGGCCGGCGCCGAGCGCGAGCCGCCGCGGCGACACTGACCGGACCGCGTCGCTCACGACCTCGCTCCCGCGTCGCTCGGGGAACTGGACTCCCCGGATCTGGTGTTATCCCCACCATCGAGCTTACCGATCCGCCGCGCCTCGAGCGTTCGCCGCATCGCCGGGTTCTCGCACGATCCCGAGCTGTTGCGGCGAGGAAACTGAACTGGCTACTGGACTAGCCGGTATGGCGTAACCATTGCATATCACTGGGCGCGATGCGGATGGTCGTGGGATTGACGCTGCTGCTCGCCGCCTGTGTGGCGGACGTCGCGGGCACCCATCAGTCGACCCAGAATGGCGAGGGCTCCGGCTCCGAGACGACGGAGGACGAGTCGACCGCGACCCCGATCGGCTACCTGAAGCGCATCGCGAACATTCACTGCACGCAGGCCTTCATGTGCCGCGACTCGTTCCCGCCGGACCGCGGGTACACGTTCGAGGCGCAGTGGACCGATACCGAGCCCGCCTGCGAGGCGATGCTGCTCGAAGCATGGAACACCGACACGCTCGAGTCGGAGATCGCCAAGGGCCGCGCCGTGTACGACGGCTCGGCCGCGCAGTCGTGCCTCGACGGCGTGACGTTCGGCGCCTGCCCCGACTACTGGACCCGCGGCATCGAGTGGGCGGACGCCTGCTACAGCGTGATCGTCGGCAAGGTCCCTGACGGCGGCTCGTGCGAGTCGCTGTACTCGTGCGAGTCGTTCACGTGCGACGACGCCACGCACACCTGCGTCGCCGCGCTGTAAGAAGCGTGAGCGGCGCGTCCTGTCGCTCGCGGTAGACGGAGACAGTCCCAGGGCGGGACTCTCACCAGTCGCGCGATCCCCACGCGCTCGATCGTCGTCGAGAATCGACGTCATCGCGCAGCCGCGTGCACGAGTCGAGCAATCGCGATCGCGCGACGCGAGGTTGCGACGACGTTCGTCGACGATCGCACGCTCGATGGGAGCTGGCCGACCAGTTGCAAACTGGACGATGCATCAACAAGGAGCTGTCCCGATGACGATGCATCTGCGAACGATCCTTCTTCTTTCATTGCTCGGTGCCTGCGCCGGTGCTCCGCCGGAGTCACCCGGAGGAGGCGGTGGTGGTAGTGGCGGCGGTGGTGGTG
>JAEWJO010000415.1 GCA_023386455.1 Pseudomonadota bacterium
GGCCGGAGCGCGCCGTGGGACAATCCACAGATCACCGCCGAGCTCGGCCGCGCGCTGACGATGCCGACCGGCGACGCGCTCGACAAGGCGCCGGTCGCGGTGCGCGAGGCGATGCTGTTTCCGTATCGCGCCGGGTTCGCGTTCGTCGCGGCGCTGCGCCGCTACGAGCCGTGGTCGGCGGTCGATGCCGCGTACAAGCGACCGCCGCGCTCGACCGAGCAGATCCTCCATCCGGAGAAGTACATCGCCGACGAGAAGCCGGTCGCCGTCACGCTCGACGTCCCGACCGCGCTCGCGACTGCCCGACTCGTGCACTCGACCGTCTGGGGCGAGCTCGGCTTCTCGCTGTTCCTGCGCGCGCACGGGATCCCCGGCGAGACGTCGGCGATCGCGGCCGAGGGTTGGGCCGGCGATCGGGTCGCGACGCTCGCGCTCGACGGCGATCGCACGATCGGGCTCGCGCGCTTCGAGTGGGACACCGAGATCGACGCGATCGAGGCGTACGAGGCTGCGGTGCGTGCAATCGACGACACGACGATCGGTGCGACGGCCGAGCACGCCGCCACGCGCACGCGCTGGCTCGGGCTCGACGGCAAGACCGCGCTCGTCGCGCGCCAGGGCACCGCGGTCTCGATCGCGGTCGGCGTTCCGGCGACGCTCCTGCCCGCGATCACGACGGCATTCACGAACTAGCGCGATCCGGCGGTCCCCAAATTCCCCGGCCGCGCGAACTCGTGTACGATGCAGTCCGTTTCCTGGGGGTGCGTGATGCGATGTTGCGTGATTGGGTTTGTGGTGCTGGCGGCGTGCGGCGGCGGGAAGGCGAAGGTCGATCGCGCGGATGCGCAGGCGAAGGTCGGCGAAGAGGCCGCGAAGCTCGTCGGCATCGCCGTCGCGTCGACGACATGTCCGGCCGATATCGCCGCAGGTGCCGGGACCTCGTTTGCATGCGAGGTCACGTTCACCGGTGGCGGCGTACTGACGTTCAAGGTCGAGCAGACCGACGCGACCGGCACGCTCGTCGTGACGCCGGCCGGTGACTGGGTGCTCGGCGACCGGATGGAGAAGGATCTCGAGACCGAGATGTTCCTGCTCGGTCACGAGGCCGCGACCGTCGAGTGCGGCAACGCCGTGATGCCGGTGACCATTCCGGCGCAGGTCCAGTGCACGGTGAAGAATGCGGGGGCGACGGCGACCAAGGTGGCAGTTGCGGTCGACAAGGATCGCAACGTCGACTGGAAGCTCGTCGGTGCGCCGTGAAGAGAGCGGCCGTCGCGATCGTGCTCGCCGCGGCGAGCGCGATGCCGGTCCACGCGCAGCAGAGCCCGCAAGCCGAGCAGCTGTTCCGCGTGGGTCGCGATCTCGTCAAGCAAGGTAAGTACGCCGAGGGCTGCGAGAAGCTCGAGGCCAGCCAGCGCATCGAGCCGAACGTCAACACGCTGCTGAACCTCGCGGGGTGTCGCGAGAAGAACGGCCAGATCGCGACCGCGTGGGCGCTGTTCCTCCGCGCGGCCGGCGATGCGCGCAAGAACGGCCAGACGCAGCTCGTCGACATCGCGAACGCGTTCGCGGTGAAGCTCGAGCCGCGGCTGCCCTACCTCACGGTCTCGGTCCCGGACACGAGTCGCGTCGAAGGCCTCGTGCTCGAGCTCGACGGCCGCGCGCTCGATCCCGCGGAGTACAACCAGGGCCTCCCGATCGATCCGGGCTCTCACCAGGTGCTCGGTCGAGCGCCGGGGCACGAGCCGTGGACGACGACGCTCACCGCCGGCGAGGCGGAGCGCAAGAGCGTCGAGGTACCGCGGTTCAAGGAGGTGACGAAGCTCGTCCCGGCGGTCGCCGGCGGAGGCGTCGACGACGGCGCGCCCGCGGAGCCGATCGTCGACGAGCAAGCCGACGGCGGGATGCCCGCCATGCGCAAGGCCGCGATCGGCGCGGGCATCGTCGGAGGCGTCGGTCTCGTCGCGATGACCGTGTTCGCGGTGCAGGCGCGCAGCACGTGGCAGGACGCCCAGGACGCGGGCGACGATCAGCTGCGCAAGGATGCCGAGTCGAAGGCCGGGCTCGCGACGATCGGCGGTGTCGTCGGCGTCGCCGGCGTCGCCGCGGGCATCACGCTGTGGATCGTCGGCAAGCCGGCCGCGTCGGAGCGCTCCGTCGCGTGGACGCCGGTCGTGTCGAAGTCCGGCGTCGGCGTCGCGTTCGGAGGGAGGTTCTGATGCGGTACCTGGTCCTCGCCTTGTTGCTCGGCGGTTGCTCGAACGTCCTCGGCATCCATCCGCTGAGCGATGCCGACAGCTCCGGTGGTGACGACGCGCCCACACGCGACGGCGGCGGCAGCGACGACAGTGGTAACGGCAGCGACGGCGGGATGGCCGATGCCATGATCGACGCGGGGCCGGCGCAGCACATCGGCAACTACGCCATCTTCAGCGCGCAGACGGCCGTCAGCGGCAACTTCATCATCGCGCGCCAGTTCACGGTCGGTGGCACGACGGTGATCACCGGCGCCGGTGCGTACCTGAAGAGCGAGACGCCGAGCGCGCACATCAAGCTCGCCATCTACAACGACAACGCGACGTCACCGTTCACGCGCCGGGTGATGACCGCCGACATCACGCTCGACGGCACGCCGAGCTACAACGAGTCGCCGCTCGCGGCCCATACGCTCCAGGCGGGCACGTACTGGATCGTGCTCGCGACCGAAGCAGCCCTCGAGATCGGCTCGCTCGACAGCAACAACGCGGCGGGTGCCGCTGCGTCGCTGCCGTACGCGAATTCGTTCCCGACGACGTACAACCCGCAGCCAACCGGCTCGACGACCACGGATCCGTTCAACCTCTACCTGATCGCGCAACCATGACCACCATCCGTCTCTCGTTCGCGCCTGTTCTCCTCGTGCTGCTCGCCGGCACCGCTGTTGCCGACGAGGCGTGCCCGCGCACGCCGTCGTGGGGGCAGGTCCCCAACGTGTGGGACCTCGCACCCGCCGAGGTCTGCGGCGGCACGCCGTGCGCCGTGACGCAGATGCGAGCGCGCAGTGACGGCCGGTGGGCCGGCGCCGCGCAGGTCCCGCTCAGCAGCGGCGACGCCGGTGGTCGCGTGCGCTTCCTCGAAGGCACCGATAGCGCGCTGTACGTGTCGCTCGAGATCGAGACGACCGCCGCCGATCGCGAGGTGTTCTGGTTCGGCTGGGCGCCGTCGAGCGCGACCGACGCGGCCAACGCGTGGCTGCTCGAGGTCTCGGTCCGTCCCGATCCGAACGTCAGCAACCCCGAGATGCAGGAGATCAACCAGAAGGTGATCGGCTGCGATGCGCCGAGCTGTCCGGCCGGCGAGACGTGCACGCAGACCGCGTGCGCGCCGCACCCGCTCGTCAGCTATCGGCTACTCCATGGCATCGCGGGAAACTCCGTGTTCCGGTGGGACGGCGCCGCGTTCGATCAGACCGTCCAGGCGACGTGGCTCTCGGCGAGCGCCGGTCCGGGCAGCCGCGCGTGGCATGGCCCGCTCTACACCGGCACGAGCGGCCCTCCGACCGCGGCGACGGTGGTGCTGCGAATCCCGAACACGGTGTTCGGGTCCGCGACGGCGACCGATCAGAAGGTGTGGGTCGCGGCCGCGGCGTGCGCGTTCCTCGGCACGGGTCCGTCGAACTGCGCGTCGCAGGGCAACTGGCCCTCGGCGGGCGAGGTCACCGAGAGCACGCCGAACAACTACTCGGTTCCCGCACTCGCCGACTGGGGAATCCTCCACCGCACGAACCCCGCGTCGTGCACGGGACAACCGACGCTCGCGTCCGCGGGCGTGCAGAACGGCGCGACGGCGACGACCGCGTACGATCCGTCGGCCGCGTTCACGTGGCCGCAGCGGATGTACCTCGACAACAACGGCAACCCCGACGACGATCCGCTGAACTACTTCGCCGCGCGCGTCACCATGCCGCTGACGCCGACCGCCGGGAAGTATCGCGCGCGGTTCTACACTGCCGACTGGGGCTCGCAGATCGGTAACCTCAACGTCTCGCAGTGGACGGAGATCGGTCAGGTGACCAATCCCGGCGTGGCCATCAGCGGCACGGAGCACGTCGTCCTGCGCTGGCCACCGCAGAACATGTCGAACGCGGACCACAAGAAGCTCGCGTGCAAGTACAGCGACTGCGACGCGACCGTGCCCGGATGTCCGTTCCCGAAGGGGGTGATGCCCGATCCGTGCGCCGGGATCGATCAAGCGCGCACCCACCATCCGCATCAGTGCACGCAGGTGAAGCTCGAGGGCATGGGCACGTCGTCGTACCAGTTCATGCAGGACTCGATGATCTTCAACACCGACTTCGTCGGTGCATCGGTGTTCTGGCGCGTCGCGACGATCTCGACGGCGGGCATCCGGGACACGCAGCCGCCGCTCGCACCGGCGCCGCCGGACGGTCGCGACATCTACATCCACGTGAAGGCCGCGAACCTGCCGGCGCAGACCACGGGGCTGCCGGTCGAGGCCACGCTCGCGCGCCTCGAGGGCATGGTCGGCAAGATGGGCAAGCCGCCGTCGAACGCGCTCGCGTCGCCGCTCGTGCCGTTCTCCAAGGCGCTGCGCGAGCGGCTCGGCAGCGGGAACGACAACATCCCGGACAAGGCACGCCAGGCCCTCGTCATCGGCCAGATCCGTGCGCTGCCGCTGTCCGTCGTGCGACAGGTCGCACCGACGCTCGAGTTCGACGTCTACTACGACGCGCGTCGCGTGATGGACACGTTCGACGGCAAGAAGTCGCTGTGGCTCGCGCCGATGACGAGCTTCCGTTACGTCGTCGAGCACATCGGCGACGTCCAGGGCTGGGAGTGGGCGATCGACGGTGCGCAGCCGCTCGGCCACGACTGGTACCACATCAAGATCCCCGACGGCGGCAAGCACCTCATCCGCACGCGCGTCCAGGCCGTCGAGACCGCGCGCATGCAGCCGGGCAACCCGGTGTGGCCTCCCGGCTCGACGTGGATCAACGCGCCCGCGACGCCGAGCACGGTCCACGTCAAGGTGACGAAGAAGCGCGGCTGCTCGGTCGGCGACGACAGCGGCAGCGGTGTCGTGCTCGTGCTGGTGCTCGTCGCGCTGACGCGCCGGCGTCGCCGCTAACTCCAGGGATCATCTCGATCTTGACCAAGATGATCGGGTAGTCGCTTACGCTTGCGCCTACGCCTACGGATCAACCCAGCCGGACTCTGGGTTAGTTCGGACGATCGCCGTCGCGCTGCAGGCGCAGCGGCACGCCGTCGCGCAGCGGCACGTAGAACTCGGCGCCGAGCTCGCTCGCGATCGTGAACCAGAACACGATGTCGCCGCCGTCGAACGGATCCTCGGGGCACACGTCGACCGACTTCGCGGCAAACTCGTCGGGCTCGTAGCTCTGCACGTCATCGCGCGCGGTCTGCCGGATCGCGTACTCGACGATCGTGTCCCATTGCTCTTGCAGGCGCGGCCGCAGATCGAGCCACGCGCCCATCGCCTCGGCCGACGGTCCGGTCTCGTTGCCGTCGAGGCAGACCTCGAGTGCGCCACCGCGGAACACGACCGTCTGGCACCAGCGCTCGGCCTTCGGCTTCCACGTCAGCGGCGCGAGATCGGGCTCGCCGCCGTGCGTCGCCGGCTCGCTCACCGGCACCGCGCGGATCGCGATGAAGACCGCGACGGCTGCGAGCAGCGCGACGATGATGACGATCGGACTCATGCGAGCAGGTAACGCTCGAGGCCGACGAGGCGCTGGACGTCGTGAACGTCGTCGCGCAGCAGCGGGACCTCGATCAGCAGGGACTTCGCACCACCGGCGCTTCGCAGCTGCTCGATCGCGGCGCGATCGGCCTCGGCACGCGTCTCGAGCTCGCCGTGCGCCGTGAACAGCGCCTGCGCCGCCATCGTCTTCGTCGTCGCGGACAGGCCGAGCGCGGAGACGCCGGGATGTGCCGACAGCGCGGCGACGACCGCGGGCTCGTCGGCGCGGATCGGCAGGGCAGGGTGAACCTTGTTGACGACAAAGCCGACGAACGGCATCGCCGCGGTGACGAGACGCTCGTGGAAGAACAGTGCCTCGCGCACTGCCATCGGCTCGGGGCTCGCGACGAGCACGAAGCCGACGCGCGGCTGGCGGAGCAGTGCGAACGTCTCCTCGGCGCGCTTCCGGAACCCGCCGAGGATGTCGTTGAACTCGGTGAAGAACACGCCGAGGTCGTCGATGAACTGCGAGCCGACGAACTTCGCGAGGCGCTTCAGCACGAACGCGCCGGTCTTGCCGACGAACGACCAGCCCGATCCGGATCCGCCCTGGAGCTTGCGGAACCACTCGATCGCGGGCGAGTCGATCGCCTCGGACAGCTTGCGCGGTGCATCGAGGAAGTCGAGCGCGTGTGCGGTCGGCGGCGTGTCGACGACGATCGTGTCGAACTGGCCGCTCTGATCGAAGTCGTGGAGCTTCGCCATCGCGGCGTACTCCTGCGCACCCGCGAGTGAACCGGAGATCTGGGCGTACACCGGGTTCGAGAGGATCCGCTTCACCGCCTGAGGATCCTTCGCGTGCTTCCCGACGACCTCGTCGAACGCGGCCTTCTGATCGAGCATCATCGCGTGCAGCTCGCCGGTCTGCGACGGCGCCCCGGTGCGCACGAGCGCACGGTCGACCTCCTGGACCTGGTGGCCGAGTGCCTGCAAACCCAGCGAGTTCGCGAGCCGCTTGGCCGGATCGATCGTCAGGACGAGCGTCCGCTTCCCGCGGCGGGCGGCCGCCAGCGCGAGCGTCGCTGCCGTCGTGGTCTTGCCCACGCCACCGGAGCCGACACACACGATGATGCGGCGTTCGAGCAATACGTCGGTCAGGCTCGGCACGTCGGCTGCGGATAGCATATAAGAAGGCGCACATGAAGCGCGACCTGATCGTTACGGCAGATGGCCGCGACCGCAGTGTCACGGTCGAGGGTCCACTCCCCGATGGCCGCTTCCGCGTCACGATCGACGGCCAGACCCAGGAGGTCGATGGCCGGGCGGTCCGCCCCGGCACGTGGTCGATCCAGCTCGCAGGCACTCACTACCTCGTCGATCTCGACAAGCGCCGCACCGGTATCGCCGCTTCGGTAGGCGCGAGTGAGGCGATGCTTCAGGTCGAGGACGCGCTGCATCGCCGGCTCGCGGCCGCCGCGCAGCCGCGCACCCAGGCTCGCGGCGAGACGCTGCGCGCACCGATCGCCGGCAAGGTCGTCAAGGTCCTCGTCCAGGTCGGCGACGAGGTCACGCCCGGTGCGCCGGTCATCGTGCTCGAGGCGATGAAGATGGAGAACGAGATCGTGTCCGAGCGCGGCGGCAAGGTCACGCAGGTGGCCAAGCAAGCCGGTCAAGCCGTCGACACCGGTGACCTGCTCGTCGAGCTGCAGTAGCCGACGACTAGCCCGTCCCGAGCTCGTGATCGTGTTCCTTCGGGAACCGCAGCGGCACCGAGACCGACACGATCGTGCCGCGCGGCGAGCGCCGCCTGATCGTGCACTCGCCCCCACAGC
Source organism: Pseudomonadota bacterium (assembly GCA_023386455.1). Lineage (GTDB taxonomy): Bacteria > Myxococcota_A > Polyangia > Haliangiales > Haliangiaceae > JABFXX01. The sequence continues at coordinate 7,533 of JAEWJO010000415.1, forward strand.
GGCGCGCGCGCTCGCGCATGCCGAGCAGGCCGAGCGACGAGTTGCGCGGCGAGATCTCCGGAACGCCGACGCCATCGTCGGCGATGTCGAGCTTGAGCATGCCGCGCTCGAGTCGGAGATGAACGTCGACGCGCGTCGCGCTCGCGTGGCGCGTGACGTTCGTCAGCGCCTCCTGGAAGATCCTGAAGACCGCGGTCGACAGGCTGCGCTCGAGCTGTAGCTCGCCGACGTCCGACTTGACGACACACGGCACGCCGGTCCGCCGGGCAAAGTCCTCGGCCTGCCACTCGAGCGCGGCGCGCAGGCCGACCGAGTCGAGGATGCCGGGCCGCAGCTCCGACGAGATGCGGCGGACGTTGGAGATGATGTCGTCGGTCGAGTGCGCCATCTCGTCGAGCTTGCGCGAGACCTCCTCGGCGCTGCCGTTGCCGGCGCCGGCCTTCATGCGACGTGCGATCCACGCGATGTCGAGCTTGAGCGCGGTCAACGCCTGGCCGAGCTCGTCGTGGATCTCTCGCGCGATGTTCGTGCGCTCCTCCTCGCGCGCGGCCTCGAGCCGCTCCGGCAGCATGCGCAGCTGATCGTCGAGCTGGCGGCGCTCGATCGCGATGCCCGCGACGTGCGCGGCACGCGCGACGAGATCGCGAGGCAGCGCGTCGGCATCGATCGACTCGCGGAAGTAGACGGCGAACGTGCCGAGCACGCGGCTCTCGGCGTTGAGGATCGGATAGGACCAGCAGGCGCGCAGGCCGTACGGCTCGACGAGGTGGCGATAGCCGATCCACAGCGCGTCGGTCTCGATGCTCGAGACGAACACCGGCTCGCCGCGATAGGCGGCGGTGCCGCACGAGCCCGTCCTCGGACCGATCTGGGCGCCGTCGATCGCGCGGTTGTACTCGGGCGGCAGGTTCGGCGCGGCGCCGTGGCGCAGCTTGGTGCCGTCGAGCAGCAGGATCGAGGCGGTGCTGCCCGGTGTCAGCTCCTCGATCAGCTTCACGATCACGGTGAGCACGTCCTCGAGCCGGGCGCCCGACGCGAGCAGCTCGAGCGCCTCGCGCTCGCCGGCGCGCACTCGCTCCGCGCGCTGTCGCGTGCGGGCGAGCGCCTCCTCGTCGGTGACGTCGCGGCACGTGCCGATCAGGCCGACCGGCGCGCCGCTGTCGCCGACGACGACCTCGCCGACCGTGTCGAGCACGCGGATGCTGCCGTCGGGACGCGTGATTCGCTCGCGATACGCAAAGCGGCCGCCGCGCTGGAGCGCGGCCTCGATCTCGCCGCGGATCCGATCGCGGTCGGCGGGAAGGAGTGCAGCCAGGAACACGTCGAACGTGATCGGCTGGGAGCGCGGCTCCATGCCGTAGATCCGGAACAGCTCGTCCGACCAGCTGACCGTCCCGCTGGCGAGGTCCCATTCCCAGCTCCCGACGTGGGTGATTGCCTGAGCCGCATCGAGTTGACGCGCCATCACCTCTGACTTCCCTTCCGCCATACGTATGACGCTACGTTAGAATGCAGTCCCGTGCACCGGATCCTGCTCGTCGACGACCATGTCGTAGTTAGGCGAGGGGTCCGTGCGATCCTCGAAGATAACTTCCCGGGGGTTGCGGTTGCCGAGGCCGGGAACGGGGCCGACGCCCTGACGGCCCTCTCGGAGAGCTTCGATGCGGTCGTACTGGACCTGTCGATGCCGGGGCGGAGCGGCTTTGACCTCCTCCACGAGATCAAGCATCGGAATCCGAAGCTTCCGGTCCTCATCATGAGCCTCCATGGAGAGGAGCAATTCGCGGTCCGGGCCCTGCGAGCCGGCGCGTCAGGCTACCTCACGAAGTCGGCGGCGCCCGAGCAGCTCGTGGCGGCGATCACGAAGGTGATGCGGGGCGGCAAGTACGTCAGCGAGACGCTCGCCGAACGGCTAGCTGCCGACGTCGGTGGGACCGGTGGCGAGAGCCCGCACGAGCGGTTGTCCGACCGCGAGTTCGACGTCATGCGCGGGATCGCGTCGGGGAGCAGCGTCTCGGAGATCGCCGCGCAGATGCACCTCAGCGTGAAGACCGTCAGCACCTATCGGACGCGCCTGCTCGAGAAGATGGGCATGACGAACAACGCCGAGCTCACGCGATACGCGCTCGAGCACAACCTCGTGTAGGGGTGCGTCCGCAGGACGAACCGCGCCAGCGGTTCTCCGCAGGACGAACCGCGCCAGCGGTTCTGTAGGACAGACGCCGACGCGAGAACGCGCCGAATGCCGTCTAGATGATCCTCGTAGGGCCGACGGGCGAACCGAGCCAGATCGCGTCCACTGCACATGATGAAGGTGCTGATCGTCGATGGCTCGAAGGAGAAGCGCCACGACCTCGTCGAAGCGCTCGGCGAGCTGACGAACGTGGTGATTCAGGGTGCGGTCGCGGACGTGCGCAGCGCGCTGCTCGCGGTGGCGGATGCGAAGCCGGATGTCGTCGTTACCGGTGTGGCGTTGCCGGATGGTGACGGTGCGCACCTGATCTCGCGCGTCCGCGAGCTCGCGGTGACGCCGTCGATCGTCGTCGTCGGGGCGGCGGGCTCGGAGGGACAACGAGACCGCTATCTCGCGGCGGGAGCCGATCGCTACGTCGTCGACGCGAGTGACCTCGAGGTGGTGAGGTACGCGGTCGCGAACCTGCGCGGCCGGCCGCGCAGCTCGGTCCCGCCGGCCGAGTCGCATCGCCTGCTCGGTCGAATGACCGCCGGTGTCGTCCACGACTTCAACAACTACCTCGCGGTCCTCCACTCGAGCCTCGAGCTGATGCTGCGGCGACCCGACGACGCGGCCGAGCTGTGGCCGCAGGTCCGGACGGTGATGGAAGCGATGACGCGCCTGAACGCGAGCCTGCTCGCCTACGCACGCGGCGGCGCGCCGGATCCCGAGCGTCTCGATCTCGCGACCGTCGTCGCCGAGACGATGACGATCGCGCGCCGCATGATCCCGATCGACGTCACGCTGACGCTCGAGCTCGCGGACGGATTGCGTCCGATCGTCGGCGTGCGCTCGCACCTCGAGCAGCTCGTGTTGAACCTCGTCATCAACGCGTGCGATGCGATGGTCGGCGGCGGCCAGCTCCACGTCGCGGTCCGCGGCGCGACGCCGGCGGCGGTCATGCTCGAGGTCGCCGACACGGGCATCGGCGGTCTGCGGCTGCCCGCCGAGGGAACCGACGTGTCGAGGAAGCGCGCCGGCGTCGGCCTCGGGCTTGGCATCGTCCAGCAGGCCGTCGAGCACCACCGCGGCGCGCTGCGCGTCGTGCCGCGCGCGACCGGCGGCACGCTCGTCGCCGTGATGCTGCCGACCGTCGGAACCCCGAGCTAGCCGGCCGCGGCAGCTCGTAGCGGCTCGGCCGCCGGTGCGCCGGGCAGGCCGGCCGTGCGATCGCGCGGGATGTGATAACGCGCGAGGATGCGAGCGGTCGCTTTGCGGACCTCGTCGGCGTCGAGCATGATCATGCCGCCCGACGTCGTCGTGATCTCGACGACGCCGCGCGCGCTCGACAGCTGCTGGACGAAGTCCACCATGTCGAGCGGTGCCTTGCCGTTGAGCGTCGCGACCGCCTCGTTGTAGAGGTGCGAGTAGCCGACGTTGATCTCGTCGGCGAGGATCTGCGTCAGGATGACGACCTCGTGCTGCTCGGCGGTGCGGTAGCCGAGGTAGTAGTAGTTCAGAAACTCCTTCGGAGCCTTGTTCCACCACTTGTCCCAGGTCGTCAGGTAATCGCGCGTCAGCGTCTGGAACACGAGGCCGCCGTAGACGAAGTACTGCGGCGGCTGGTCGTAGCGCGAGCGCGGCACGAGCGGCGTCCACGGGCGCAGCTCGATCTCGACGGTCTTCGCCTTGCCGCCGCGCTTGATGTCGAGCTTGATCTTGTCGCCGATGTAGCGGTAGCCGAGCACGACGTCGTAGCGCGTGCGATGGCGACCGAGGAACTGCACGGTGCCGTTGTTCGCGATCGGTAGACCCTCGATCGACGTGATCACGTCGCGCGGCTGGAGCACGCCGTCGGAGCTGCCGGCGTGATCGATATGGAGCACGACGACGCCGCGCTCGCCGTCGCCGAGGCCGAGCTGCTTGCGCAGGAGCGGGTTCTCGAGGTTCTGCGTCGTGATGCCGAGCGCCGGGATCTCCGGACGCTTTCCCTTCTCGACGCCGTCGAGGAACGCGCGGATGATCGGCGGCGGCACCATCTCGCCGATGTTGTCGACGCCGGTGAGCTTCTGGAACGCGATGCCGACGACCTTGCCCTCGCCGAACACCGGACCGCCGGAGTTGCCGGCGTTGATCGCGGCGTCGACGGTCACGGCGAGCAGGTGGCGCTGGCTATGGCTGTAGCGCTGGACCTCGATGCGCGACACGACGCCCTCGGTGATCGAGATCTCCTCACCGCCGACCGGGTAGCCCACGACCGCGACCTCGTCGCGCAGCTTCGGCATCTCGCCGACCTCGGCGGGCTCGATATCATCAAGGAAATTCGGCGGATCGACGACCTCGAGCAGCGCGAGGTCGCAGTCGTGGCTGACCGCCTTCACGCGCGCGATCGCCTTGTCCGGATGCGAGACCTTCTGGATCTGCATGAACGTCGCGTTGGCGACGACGTGCGCTCCCGTCAGCAGCAGGCCCTTGCCGATGACGACGGCCGACCCGGTACTGTTCGACGGCGTCCGGGCCTGCCACGGTCCATCGAAGTCGGGGTCCTGAGACGTCGCAAAGACTCGGACTACCTCGGGGTACGCCACGATCCAAGTCTACTGGGCCCGAACGTACGCAGCAAAGTGTAAGGTCTACGCCATCACGTAAGTCTCGCGAATGCTCGCGCTTCAAGCCCTCACACCTGAACGTTTGGCGTCTGCCGTGCCTGGCATCACGCTGGCAGAGGCGCGCAAGCTCGTTGCCCGCGTGCACCGCGGCGAGCCGATCGCGGCGACCTCCGCGATCCGCCGCACTGCGGCAGAGGCGGTCCGGGCCTGCGGTCACGTGCCAGCGCTCGAGGTCGTGACCGAGACGCCGAGCCAGATCGATCCGTTCGTGAAGTATCTGCTCGCCGCTCCCGATGGCGCGCAGTTCGAGACCGTGCGCATCCCGCTCGAGGATCCGGAGCGCTTCAGCGTCTGCGTCAGCTCGCAGGTCGGCTGCGCGCTCGCGTGCTCGTTCTGCGCGACCGGCCGGCTCGGTCTCCAGCGCAACCTCGCGGCGTGGGAGATCGTCGAGCAGGTGCGCGTCGTGCGCGCGCGCCTCCCGCACGGCCGCGTTCACGGCGTCGTGTTCCAGGGCATGGGCGAGCCGCTCGCGAACCTCGACGAGGTGCTCGCGGCGATCGCGGTGATGAGCGAGCCGTGCGCGCTCGGCATCGACGCGCGTGCGATCACCGTG
>JAEWJO010000696.1 GCA_023386455.1 Pseudomonadota bacterium
GCGATGGCCGGCGCGGACGTGTCTGCCTCTGCGATCGCTCCGCTCGGGGCCAGCGAGGTGCTCTCCGTCGACCGCGCCGACGCGCTCGCGACGCGGGTGCGACTGCTCGCGCGCGAGGTGACGACGAGCGAGGCGGCAAAGGTGGAGGCCGAGGCGCTCCGCGCGAAGATCACACCGGCGCTCGATCCGGCGTTCCACCTCGCGGCCGGCCGCGCGCTCGCCTGGGCCGGAGACACGGCAGCGGCGACCGAGGTGCTCGCGGCGGTCGCGAAGCGTCTGCCGAACGAACCGTCGAAGACCGCCCTCGAGATCCTCGTCGCGCTCGCGGCGGCGTCGCAGGATCCGCAGGCCGCGCGCACGGCGGTCTCCGCCTACCAGGCGCTGCCGCAGCTCGCGCGTCCCGACTACGACGCGCTCTGGGAGCTGGCGAAGAAGTAGCGATTCAGCGCGGCTCGAGCTGCAGACCGAGCGCGAACGACGCTTCGATCGGCGCACCGATCGAGCTGCGCGGGACCGGGAACTTCCAGCGCGCCATCTGCGCGACGATGCAGTCCTCGACGCGGGCCGCGATCCCGCGCGCGGCGCCATCGCGCGCCTGCCCTCTCGGATCGACGGTGAACGACACCGTCACGCGACCCGATGCATCCGAGTGCGCCTTGAGGTGCCGGTGATAGCAGCGCTCGACGCCCGGCAGGTAGCGATCCTTGATCGTCGCGAGCACCACGTCGGGCGTCAGCGACGATGGCACCGGCTCGGCGCGCCTCGGCATCGTCGTCGGCGCGGGAATCGCCGCCTCGTGATGCTTCGGCTGCGGCGACGCGGGCGCCGTCGCTCGCGTGCCGCCGCACGCGGTCAGCGATGCGATCGAGCACGCGATCGCGATCCCTCGCCACGTCTGCATCGGAGCACCCTGCCCTCATCTCGCGGCGAGCGCAACTAGACGACGATTCATCACGTGTGGCGCACGAGCACAGCGCGTGATTTCAACCTATTCGACGTCGACGACGACGGGGCAATGATCGGAAATCGCGCGCGCGTAGAGCGGGCAGCTCGCCTGCCACTCGCAGCCATCCGTCACGCACGCGCCTTCGGCGTGCACGTCGATCGGCGGCGCCCACGAGAGCACGTGATCGAGTCGCGAGCGCGGACAGCCGTCCTCGCGCCGCCAGAACGCGCTGCACGCGAGACCTTCCGTCGCCCACACGAGCTTCGTCGCCTTCGCGAGCGCGGCGAGGTCGTCGCGATCACCGATCTCCGTCGCGTTGAAGTCGCCGAGCACGACGACGGGCTCGCCGCTCTTCTGCACCTCTTTCACGATCGAGCGGAGCGCCGCGAACTGCGCCGCGCGCACGCTGCGACCATCCGTACCTGATTTGAGATGCACGACGACGACGCGGATGAACCGCTCGCCGTGCCGTAGCCGCACCTCGAGCGTCGGCTTGAATCGTCCGACGCGCGTACCTTCGTGCGTCCGCATCCCCGCGTATGCCCACCGCGAGCCGTCGAACAGCACGCCGATCTGATCGCCCGGTCGCGTCTCGCCGATCGGCCGCGTGTCGATCGACACGAGCTGCCAGCGCGGGCCGAGCCGCGCCGCCGCCTCGCGTGCGAACAGCGCGGGGTCCCCGATCTCCTGGACGCCGACGAAGCTCGCGCGCGACACGCGGATCTCGGCGAATGCGCCGTTGATCTGGCGCTCGTCCTTCGGAAAGTCCTCGATGTTGAACGTCGCGAACCGGATCCGCTCGCGCGGGCTGTCATCGCGACACGCGCAGCGAGCCACTCCGATCGAGACGAGCGCTGCGAGCCACCACCACCGCATCATGCGGTGAGCTTATAGCTCAGCCGAGCTCTTTGCGGATGTTCGCGATGACCTCGGCGTAGCTCGTCGACTCGACGACCTCCGCCATCTCCGCCGTGTAGCGCGCGACCAGGTCCTCCCGGCCGCGGGCGAGTGCATCTCGGCGTGCGTTGTGAAGCGTGAGGAACGCGCGCTCGGCGTTCACGAAGTACTGCACGCACGCGACCACCGCGCGCGCCGTCGACGTCGTCACCGACCGCGAGGCATCGCTGAACGTGAAGTGGCGGTGCTCGGAGTTCGTGACGTCGAGCGTGACGCGGCCGATCGCATCGACGCCGTGGCTCGCCTTCTTCGTCTCCATGTCGGCGCCGACCTTGAAGCCGACGAGCTGGATCGTCTCGAGCGACCTGTACTCGCGCGCGTAGCGACTCAGTAGTGCACCGTAGATCGCGTCGACGACACCGACGCCCTTGCCCTCGACCTCGACCGGCGTGTCACCTTCGCTCACTACGATCTTCACCGTAGCGCCGTCGGTCGGATCCTCTTCGATGTGCAGCTTCGTGAGGGTCAACTGGAGGTAGTTCGTGCCCAGAACCCTGCGAATCAATGGCTCCTGTTCGAGCGTGGTCACGTTTCGATCTTACCGTGCGAGACGCAGACTCGCCCGTGATCTCGATCGGTGGGATCTACAAAGTCGGCTGAAGGCGCATACTTGCCCATACTCCCGCCCCGACCGGCCAGGGTGCGACGATCACAGTCCTGGGCCATAGTGTCCGCGTTCGATGTCGACGCTAGTGCAGCTGCGACGCCACGTGACTCGCTTGCGAGAATGCAGTGAATGTCCGGACATGATCCGGCCGGTGGTCGCCGGCAACCCGGTGATGTCGCCGGTGATGTTGATCGGCCAGGCTCCCGGCGTGAAGGAGGGCCCCGCCGGCAAACCGTTCGCGTGGACGGCCGGCAAGACGATGTTCGGCTGGTTCGCCCAGGTGGGTCTCGACGAGGAGAGCTTTCGTAATCGCGTTTACATCGCCGCGGTGTGCCGTTGCTTCCCGGGCAAGGCGGCGAGTGGCGGCGATCGCGTCCCGTCTCCGGTCGAGATCGAGCGGTGCAGCCGCCACTTGCAGGCGGAGATCCGCATCCTGCGGCCGCAGCTCGTCATCGCCGTCGGCAAGCTCGCGATCGCGCAGCTCTATCCCGACGTCGACAAGCTCTCCGAGATCGTCGGCAAGAAGCGACGCGGCGAGATGGCCGGCGCGTCGTTCGACGTCGTCGCCCTGCCCCATCCGTCCGGGGCATCGACGTGGCATCGCACCGAGCCCGGCAAGACGCTGCTCGCCAGCGCGCTCGCCCTCATCGCGAAGCACCCGGCGTGGAAGTCGCTGCGCGAGGCCGATCGCAAGACCGGCTGACCGCACGCGCGAGTTGTTGCGCCGGCATGACACGGTCGCGTGGCGCGCACCGGGGCGAGGACTCTCGCTGGAGTGCGCACTCCCCGATGTCATCTCGGTGTCTTCGGCGTCCATCAACTTACGCGCGGCACGCAACTGGCATTACGAACCCGTGTGGTTGCAACGTCGTTTCGCGCACCGCTCGTCGAAGAAGACATCACTCCGATCTCCGTCCGCGGGGAGCCGAACGGCCTCGCGTACGACAGCCGCACCGATTCGCTCTTCGCCGCCGACGACCGGAGCGGCGCGATCCTTCGCATCGAGTCGAATATCCAGGCGCGCATCGCCCAGATCGATGCCGGCGGGGTCGTCGCAACCCACCGCCTCGGCGGCCTGACGATCACGCCGAACGGAACGCTCTACGCCGCCAGGCTCGGCCACGGCCGCGCCGGCGCGATCTTTTGCGTCGAACCCAACGGCGCGACGCACGAGATGCTCTCGCTTCCATCGACACCGTGGCGGCTCGGTGTCTCGCACGATCTCGAGGATGACGTCCTCTACACGACACAGTTCATGAAGTCCGCCTCGGGCCCGTTCGACGGCGCGGTCATCGCGATTCGCCTCGCGACCGGCGCCGCCACGAGACTTCTCGACGGCCTCGTCAAGCCGGTTGGAGTCGTCAAGCTCGAGAACCGCATCGTCGTCACCGATGCCGGTCAACGCTCGGTCTTCATCGTCGAGCTCCGCGGTGGTCGCCCGCTCACGCGCGTGCGCCTCACGAGCTTCGATCGTCCCGACTCGATCTGCGCGTGCGGTCCCGACTCCGTGCTGATCACCTGCTTCGACGACGGCCTCCGTCGTGGCTCGGTGAAGAAGCTCTGGCTCGATGGCCGCACGCGCGAGATCGCTCACGGCGCGTGGCAGCCGCGCGGCGTCGCGACCGACGGCGACCGCGTGTTCGTGTCCGCGCGCCGCGCGAACCAGGTCCTCGTGTTCCGCCTATAGTCCGAGCAGCGCGCGATACAGCGTCACGGCCCAGTCGAGATCCTCGAGCGTCACGAACTCGTCGGCGGCGTGCGCCTGACCGATGTCGCCCGGTCCGATCACGATCGCGTCGATGCCATGCTCCTCGTACAGCGCCGCCTCGGTCCAGAAGTCGAGCGAGCCGACCTTCGTGACGAACGGCCTGACCTCCTCGGCGAGCGCGTCGCACGAGAACGGCGCGTGATCGACCGAGCTCGCGAGCACGATCGCCGGGTCGATCCTCGCCATCGCCGCGGCGACGTCGGCATCCCACTTCGCGCGGTCGAAGCCCGGATACGGCCGCAGCGACCACTCGAGCGCCCCTCGCTGCGGGATCACGTTGAACGCGACGCCGCCCGCCAGCCCTGCGACGTTCATGCAGATGCCGGTCATGCCTGGCGGGCCATCTTTCAATCGCGCGACGCCCATGTCGTCGAGCGCGACGGCCAGCCGCGCGAGCGTCGCGATCGGCTTGGGCATGAAGTCGGCCTTCGACGAGTGCCCGCCCTCGCCCTCGAGCGTTGCCCGCTGGCCGATGACGCCGCGATGCGCGACGCCGGCGGTGCGCGCGGTCGGCTCGCACACGATCGCCTGCTTCACGCTCTTCGCGTGCGGCGACGACAGGAACGCGTGCATGACATGGCTGCCGTGCTCCTCGTCGCCGGAGAACAGCACACCGACGTCCTTCGGGGTGCCCGCGTCGAGCGCGACGAGCGTCGCCGCGATCGCGCCCTTCGTATCCGCCGAGCCGAGCCCGTACAGCTTGCCGCCGGCGACGTGCGGCTTCCACGGATCGCGCGACCACCCGGCATTCGCGGGCACGGTGTCGACGTGCGCGTTGATGATCCGGCGCGGCGTGCCCCAGCGCGCGAAGATGTAGGCGCCCGGCGATCCGTCCGTGCGCTTCGCGTCGGCGACGATCACCTCGTCTGCCCCGCGCTCGCGCAAGAGCGGCGCGAGGTGGTCGCAGAGCCGTCGCTCGTTGCCAGACGTGCCGTCGGGCCCCGCCTGGTGCGTTGGAATCGCGACGAGCTCGGACAGCAGATCGGCAACGCGGCTCATGCGCAGCACCCTATCACCGCGGAAGCACGTCGACGGCCATGACGTCGATTTGCCTCGACCCCTCCGGAACGTTCCTCGATAAGATCGCCCCATGTCCGACATCGATCGTCGCGACCTGCTGAAAGCAGGCGCCCTCGTGTCGCTCGCTACAGCCTGCTCTCCGGACCGCGCGCCGCGCCCGCCCGCCGAGGAGCCGCCGCTCGAACCGACGGTCGTCCGGATCGCGAGCGTCAAGACGGCGGTCGAAGGCGGCATCCTGCCCGCGCTGATCGATCGATTCTCGCAGCGCGCCGGCATGACCGTCCGGCTGACGACCGGCACCGCGGTGTACGACCTCGCGCGCGACGGCAAGGTCGACCTCGTGATCTCGCACTACGGCCATAGCGATGCCGAGGGCTTCGTGCTCGAGGGCCTCGGCGAGTGGCCGCGGATGATCTTCTCGAACCAGATGGCGCTGTTCGGTCCGCCGTCGGATCCGGCCGGCGTGCGCGGCCTCGACGATCTCGCCGAGGCGTTCCACCGCATCGCGACGACGCAGAGCCCGTACGTGCTGAACGATCAGAACGGCGTCCGTTACCTGACCGAGATCCTGTGGAACGCGATCGGCAAGCCGGAGCGCGCGGCCTGGTGGATCGATCCGAAGGTCGGAAAGGACGCCGCGATCGTGCAGGCGTCGGAGCGAGGCGCCTACGCGCTGTGGGGCCTGACGCCGTTTCTCCGGCTCGGCGCGTATCGCTCGCTCGCGCTCGAGCCGCTCGTCGTCGCCGATCCGCTCCTGCAGCGAATGATGTGCTCGATCGTCGTGAAGCCCGGCGCCGGTCGACGCGTGAACACGCCCGGCGCGCTCGCGTTCCAGAGCTACCTGCTCGCACCCGAGACGCAGGCCGCGATCCGGACCGTGCACTACCCGGGCAAGCAGCACGTCAGCTGGCTCCCGGCGGGACGTCACAATCGGGCCGAGGCGCTGCCGAAGGTCTGAGCCCTGTCAGCCGTCGCCGTGCGTGAACCGAGCCTCGACATCCTCGAGATCCGCGCGGAGCTTGGCCTGGCGCATCGCGCGTAGCGAGCGGTCGGTCACGAGCAAGCCGACGACGCCGCCGACGTCGAGGTACAGCGTCGCCGTCAGCCGCGTTCGCGTGCCGCCATCGAGAGGCTCGAGCACGTACGTCCCGCTCGCGCGCGCACCGGGCGGCGCGTCGACGCTGTCGAACTGGATCACCTGGTTCTCGACGTTGTCGAACTTCACCGCGACCTCGTGCCCGAGCGCGGTCGATCGGAACCGGACCGTCGCGTCGCGGTGACCACCATCGACCTTCACGGATCGGACGTCGCTCAGGAGCTCCGGCCAGCGTCCGTAGTCAGTCGCGAGCTGATAGACCTTCGCCGGCGGAGCGTCGACGATAACGCTCGCCTCGGTGACGTGGCCTGGCTTCTCGCCAAGCGCGAGAATTTCGGCGCCTGCGATGTGCCGCATGACGAGCCTATAAAGTAGCAAGCACCGCACCATGCCGGGTCCGTCCCGACGGCGAGGTCGCGGAGATGTTCTGATCGAGCTACCATCACGGCATGTTGCGCGTGGGGCTGCTCGGGGCCGGTGAGGCCGGTGCCCTTCACGCGCGCGCCCTCGCCGCCGCGCAGGCCGAAGGCCTCGTCGCATGGTCCGCCGTCGGGGCGCGCGACCTCGCCAGGGCCACCGCGCAGTGCGCCGAGCTCGGAAAGCCGCCCGGGACCCGCGTCGTGTCGCCCGACGAGCTCCTGACAGCCGAGCTGTGCGACGCGGTGATCATCGCGACGCCCGACGGTCTGCATCGCGAGCACGCGATGAAGGCGATGGCGAGCGGGCTGCACGTCCTCGTCGAGAAGCCGCTCGCCCTCACGTCGGACGATGCGAACGACCTCGTCGCGTTCGCGCGCGACAGGGACCGCGTCCTGCAGGTCGGCTATCACCTTCGCCACCACCCTGGCCACGAGCTCGTGCGGCGTGATCTGCAGGCGCTCGTCGGCAGTCTGAACACGATCTTCATCCGGTGGGCGCGGCCCGACCTGCTCCTCACGACCGAGGCCTCGCGCCCTCACCCCGACAGCGCGCGCTGGTGGAGCCTCGCAACGCTCGGGACCCACTGCATCGATCTCGCGCTCGGGTTCGCGGCCGGTGCGGTCACCGACGCCGTGTGCATGCGCCATCCGCAGCGCGGGCTCGACCGAGCCGCGGAGGTCTCGCTGCGATTCACCGGCGGCCCGCTCGCCCACATCTCCGTCTCGCTCGAACACCGCGCGCGATCGGTCGTCCTCCTCACAGGCAGCGACGGCGAGATCGAGTGCCTCGGCACGCTCGGCGCGCATGGCGGCGGCACGATCCTGCACCGCACGGCCGACTCGCTGCGCGGCGCGCTCCTGCATCCGTCCGCGCCCGAGCGCACGCTCGCATTCGTCGCCGAGGACCCGTATCTGCGTCAGCTGCGCACGTTCGCGGCGAGATGCGGTGAAGGCCGCATGAGGATCGACGCTCACGCGGTCAGCAACGTCGAGGTGCTCGACCTCATCACGCCCGCATGAGCCGCGACGCCGCCGGTCGCATTCACCGCTCGCGCACCGCATAGCGCACGTGGGTCACGCGCGGCGACGCGAGGGTCTCGACGAGCTCGAGGCTCACCTCGCGGCTGATGCTCTCGAACAGCCGTCGCCCGCCGCCGAACATGACCGGCGAGATCGCGAGCGCGACCTCGTCGACGAGTCCGGCGCGCAGGTACTGCTGGATCACGTCGGCGCCACCGGCGATGCGGACATCGCGGTCGCCGGCCACCGCGCGCGCCTGGCGCAGCGCGCTCGCGATACCATCGTTGACGAAGTGAAACGTCGTGCCCCCGGGCCGCACCCATGGCTCGCGGACCTGCGAGGTCAGCACGAACACCGGCGTGTGGAACGGCGCCTCCTCGGGCCACATCGCTTCGCCCAGCTCGAACATGCGCTTGCCCATGATGCTGACGCCGGTGCGCCGGAACGTCTGCTCGAGGATCTCGTTGTCGGCGCCAGTCTCGCCGCCGTCGCCGAGCTTCAAGTTCTCGCGAAAGAACCGCTGCGGAAAGATCCAGCTGTGGAGCTTGCCCCACTGGGCGCCCCAGTCCTCGAACGTCGGATCGGCGGCATGGGCCAGATCCATGCCGGGTGGTACGAGATATCCGTCGAGGGAGACGCTGACGCTGAAGAACACCTTGCTCATCTGTACGGGCCTTTCGCCGTGTGGTCTGGTACTGAAACGACGGCCGCGCCCGCAGGTCATCGGTCGATGAGCGAAAACTTCGAGCCCCTGGTCGAGGCCGCCCGCGGCGGCGACGAGCACGCGTTTCGCGCGCTGGTCGAACCGCTCGGCCGCGAGCTGCACGCGTACGCCTACCGCATGCTCGGCGGCTTTCACGACGCCGACGACGCACTCCAGGACTCCCGGCTCAAGGCCTGGCGCGCACTCGCGACGTACGAGCCGCGCTCGAGCTTTCGCGCATGGATGTACCGGATCGTCACCAACACGTGCCTCGATCTGCTCAAGGTGCGATCGCGCCGCGTGATGCCGCAGGATGTGAGCCCGTCGATCGCGCCGGGCCCCCCGACGTCCGCGCCGCGCGCCGACATCGCGTGGATCGAGCCGTACCCCGACGCGCTCCTGCCTGCAGTGCCCGGGCCCGAGCAGGCCGTGCGACTGCGCGAGAGCATCCGGCTCGCGTTCGTGCGTGTCGTCCAGGTGCTGCCGCCGCGCCAGCGCGCCGCGCTGCTCCTCCACGACGTCCTCGAGTGGAGTGTCGTCGAGGTCGCCGAGATGCTCGACACCACCGAGACCGCGGTCAACAGCGCACTGCAGCGAGCCCGCGCTACGATCGCGCGCCCGCATGCCGCACCGTCGGCGCTCGCGCCGCGCCACGCGGAGGTCGTCGAGCGCTTCGTGCGCGCGTGGGAGTCCGGCGACTTCGATGACTTCGTCGCACTGCTCGCGGACGACGCCGTCATGAACATGCCACCCTGGGAGTACTGGCTCGACGGCAAGGATGCAGTGGTCGCCACGATGCGATCACCCGGCACGTGGGACGGCGAGCCGCGCGCGGGTCGCTACAAGATCGTGCTCGCGCCGATGAACGGTGAGCCCGCGGGGCTGGCCTATGTCCGCGGACCCGACGGCCGCTATCACGCAGTCTGCCTCACCGTGCTGTCGCTCGACGCAGCTGGCTCGATCGGCGAGCTCACGACGTTCGTGCTGCCGGAGCTGTTCGCGGCGTGGGGCTTCCCCGCCGTGCTCGACGGGTAGCCCCGAACGTCGAATGTCTAGCGCGGTGCCTTGATCGGCTCGAACAGATACGACCGTGGAGAACCGATGTCGCATTCCCACGCGCGAGCGAGGATCTCGCCGCCGTCGTTGATGTCCTGGACCTCCATCATGGTGAAGCAACGCCCGTCGACAAGCTTCGACTGCAGCGTCGCGAGCGGCTCGCCGACTCGACCGATCCAGCCTTGCGTCGCCAGACCGCCGTCGTGGTCGTGGCCAACGATGTCACCGCGATTGTTGATCGCCGTCGCGAGGGAGCCGGGCATGTTCGTGGCTCTGCCGAGGTCGACGACGGCGCTGCCGTCGAAGTAGATCGCGTGATAGTTGATCATCGGATCCCACATGAATCCGACGAGCTGATCGTGCTCGTTGATCGAGAGGCCCTGCCCGCGCGGTCCGCCGAGTGATCCCAGGTCGCGGAAGGCCCCATCCCAGTAAAACGGGCGGTCTTGCCCATTGAACGGCGAAACCGCAAACGAGCCGGTGACGTGATCGTTCGAGTTGAGAGCGGTAGCGATCACCGCCTGACCGTCGTGAAGCTCGGTGCGCTGGCCATCGACGTAGAGCGCGTCGCCGGCCGTGTGGCCCCGTGCGTTGATGGCGCGCGCCTGACCGGGCACGAATGTCGTCTCGCCATTCTCGTAGCGGAACCAGTAGCGATCGTCGCCGTAGAAGCCGACGACAACGCCCGCGTCGTTCAAGTCAGTCGGCCGCGTCGGATAGCCGAGGTCGGTGATCGTTCCCTTGTCCCAGAGGTATCCGTGGAGCTGGTCCGCCGGAGAGCCGGACGGGTAGTACGCCAGCTCCGCGACGACCTGGCCACGATTGTTGATGCGCCCACTCTCCCCGGCCTCTCCATCGCCGAACAGCGCCACCGTTCGATAGCCGGTGACGGTGTAGTCGTCGTCGACGCTCAGCACGTCGATCGGTGGCGGTTGATAGCGATACCTCGGATCCGCACTCAGCACAGCGAGCTTGACCGCAGCTCGAATGTCGCCGTCGAAGACATCGTCGTCGATGGCCTCGACCCGAAACGATCGCGGAGCCGAATCGCCTGGCATGAAGATGAGCGTCGATGGAACCGCGCGTGCTTCCGATGGTGGGTCGACAGCGATATCGATCCGCACCGGACCGTGTGGCGAGCCCTGGAACGCGACGGTGAAGTACGCCTTACCGCCGGCTTCGCTCACCGCGGACGCGCGCGGCGAGACGGTTATCGGTGCGCCGGCGAGTGACTGCACCGCGGTATCGGTCGTCTCCTCCGGTTCGACTGTACAGCCACCGACAATGAACACCCCCAGAGCACAAGCGATGAGCTCACGAGACATAGACCCTCCGTCCCGCGTCGATCGCAAGCACCATACCGAACGCGCCCTACGCAATCGTGACTACTTGCAGTGCAAAGCGATCACATCCTGCGCGCGGGCATGGGTCGATGTGACGGCGTGCCCGTGCGCCTTTGCGCGCCGATGTCCGCACCGGGGTTAGTTGCGATGTCCGAACCGGGGTTAGTTGCGATGTCCGCACCGGGGTTAGTTGTGTACGACACCGTATCGCGTACCGCACCTACCGACTACCTACCTACCGCCGTACCGCGTAC
>JAEWJO010000721.1 GCA_023386455.1 Pseudomonadota bacterium
GGAAGAGCCCGCGCAACCGCTACGTAGCGACGCTCCTGCGCCAGCGCGGGCTCGCGACGCTGCTGTTCGATCTCCTGACCGCCGACGAGGAGCAGCTCGACGCCGTGACCGGTGCGCTACGCTTCGACATCGATCTCCTCGCCGAACGGCTGACGTCCGCGACCGACGCGCTCGCCGCGAATCCATCGCTGCGCGGAATGCCGATCGGCTACTTCGGCAGCAGCACCGGTGCTGCCGCGGCGCTGATCGCGGCCGCAAATCGGCCGCACCTCGTGAGCGCGGTCGTGTCGCGCGGAGGTCGCGTCGATCTGGCGGCCGCGTCGCTCGGTGCGGTTCGCGCGCCGACGCTGATGATCGTCGGTGGAGCGGATACATGGGTGCTCCGTATGAACCGCGACATCGCGCCGCGGATCGCGGCCCCGCACCGGCTCGACGTGATCGATGGCGCGACCCACTTGTTCGAGGAGGACGACGCACTCGACCAGGTCTCGCGACTCGCGGCCGACTGGTTCCTCCATCACTTTGCCGCGGCACACGCACGCAAAGCGTCCTGACCGGCGCCGGTCCTCGCTTTGCAATCGCGATCGACCATGGCGCACGTGTCGCATCGCGACGTCACTGTCGGTCATCGGATGTTCGCCGATCGGCGCGAGGCCGGTCAGCTACTCGGGAGGGCACTCATCCACCACGCAGGCACGAATGCGATCGTGCTCGGCCTGCCACGCGGTGGTGTACCGGTCGCCGCGGAGGTCGCGCGCGTGCTGGATGCCAGCCTCGACGTGTGGGTCGTGCGCAAGCTCGGCGTCCCGTCCCAGCCCGAGCTCGGCATGGGCGCGATCGCGGAGGGCCCGGCCGCGGTGCTCGATCGCTCGATCATGCAGGCGCTCGGTATCTCGCAGGCCGATCTCGTCGAGGTCGCGCATCGCGAGATGGACGAGGTCCACCGTCGCGTCGAGCTCTATCGCGGCGCGCGGCCGCTTCCGGATCTGCGCGACCAGACCGTCATCCTCGTCGACGATGGCATCGCGACCGGTGGCACGATGCGCGCCGCGATCCGCGCGGTGAAGAAGCTGCGACCGTCGCATCTCGTCGTCGCCGTGCCCGTCGCGACGCCATCGACGATCGAATCGCTCGCCGACGACGCCGACGAGGTCGTGTGCCTCGCGACGCCCGACAACCTCTACGCGATCGGCCTCTGGTACGAGGACTTCCGTCAGGTGCCCGATGCTCAGGTCGTTCGCCTGCTGCGCGAGGCACGTCAATGGAGAGTCGTCCGCTCATCCTGATCGTCGACGATCGCCCGCGAGGGGTCGCGAAGCTGCTCGATGCGATCGGTCGGCGCTACGGCAGCGACTACCACGTGCTCGCTCACCTCTCCGCGAAGGCCGCGCTCGAGGATCTCGTTCGCGTCCGGTCGTCGGCGAGTTCCTCGCGCAATGGGCACGGACCCACGCGCCGGCGCTCGAGCTCGTCCGGATCGTCATCAGCAACCCGTCCCCGCGCGGCGTCGAGCTGCGCGATCAGAGCGGTACGAGCACGGTCGTCGTCAGCACGTCGGCACGCACCTTGAGGCCGTGCGCGGCGAGTGTCGTCGTCGGGTGCGAGCCGCCCACGGTCAGCTGACCGAGCGGCGCCTTGAAGATGTAGGCGACACCGTCGGTATTCGTCGACGTCGCGGTCGAGCTCGGCAGGGAGACGTTTCCGACGGGCGCGTTGTACTTCGTCATCCCGGGCGCCGCAGGCGTGCTCGTCACCATCGCACCGGAAATCGGAGCGGTGCCGTTGGTGACGACCAGGCCGACGAGACCTTCGCCCGGCAGCTGGTTCCCCTGGGCGAGGTTACTGAGCGTGTCGCGGGTGTCCTCGTCGATCATCAGGATCGACGCGTTCGCGTAATCCATCGTCAGCGGATAGGGCGGGTACAGATAGGTGTCGAGGTAGCCGGCGCGCGTTGCCTTGAGGTAGCCATCGATCGACTCGCCCATCGTCTGGACCGTGATCGAGTAGTCGCCGTTGGCGTCGGTCGTCGTCGTCGCGAGCGCCGTGCTCTCGTCGGCGTTGCGATACGCGGTGATCGTGACGCCGGCGAGCGGTTCCGACCCGGTCGTCATCGGTGCGGTCGCCCGGCCCGAGACCGTCACCTCGACCGTCGACGTTGCCGGCGCGTCGCGAAACGGATCGACGAACGCGTCGACCGTGTTCATCGACGCATCGCCGTTCGGGAGGACTCCATCTTTGCCGTCGTTCCCACAGGCGGCGACCACCACGACCATGACCAGCAAGCTCCGCATGGTCCCCTTGTATCGCAAGTCGGACCCGATCGAGTGGCAATCGACCACCGTGCGGATCCGCACTACTGGCGGAGTGACTCCGCGTGCAGGATCGTCTTGGGATCCCACGCTTCGTCGCCGGGCCGCCACACGAGCTGGCGCTCGAACGGCCTCGTCGCGCGCTCGAGCTCGGTCAGGCGGGCGACGGCGCGCTCGAGACGATCGGCGGTGTCGCGAAGCTCCGGACTCTGCTTGCGCAGCAGCAGCACCATGTTGGTCAGCGTCTGCAGCGGCGTGTTCGACAGGTCGCGCACCGCGATCATCGCGCGCGCGAATCGCTGATAGTTCTCGGAGTCGGCCTGCGAGTGGGCGGCGACGCGCTCCCGCCGGTCCGCGCGCAGCCGGTAGTACAGGAGCCCGAGCGCGAACCCGCCGAAGAACAGGGTCGACCACGGATCGCCGAACGGCAGGTGGGCGCGGATCGCCGGATGAAACAGCTCGAACTGGACGACCGCCGCGCCGATCACGGCGAGGATCGCGACGACGCCGACCCACGCGACGGGCGGTGCGAGCAGCGCGACGGCAAGCGCGCCGAGCTGCTGAGCGCGGAACGGGACCCAGTTGATGCCGGACTCGGCGAGCCGCTGGGTCGAGGCCCACAGGCCGATGATGACCGTGCCGATGATGAGGAGGAACACGGTGCTGCCGTAGGCGGCTGTCGACGGCCGGCGCTCGGCGAACGTCAGCATCCACAACAGGCCGCACACGAGCGTCGCGACGAGGTGTGCGGTCGGCGGCCCGCTCGGCGCGCCGACGACGGCGTCGACCGAGAGCCCGATCGTGCCGAGGCCGCCGGCGACCCGGGCGACGTGCAGGCTCCGTTCGGCATCCGTCACCACCGTCATGCAGCTGCCTTCGCGACGAGCTCGCACAGCGTCTTCGCGCTGGCGGGCTTCTGCACGACCTCGGCGACGCCGGTGGTGACGGCCTCCTCCACCTGGGCCTGCAGCCGTGCGTGTCCCGTGAGAAAGACGATGCGGCCGTGGAACTCGTGATCGATCAGCCAGTGATACGCATCGATGCCGCTCGGCTGACCGGCACCGAGGTTGACGTCGATGAACGCGATCTGGCAGTCGAGCACCTCGTTGCCGACGGCGATCATGCCCGCAACGTCGGGCGCGACGACCGCATCGACGCCGCACATGATCTGGAACATCTCGGCAAGCGTCTCGCGCAGGTCGTCGTCGTCGTCGAGGATCATCACCGAGCCGGACACGCGGACCTCCACCCGAAGGCTAGCGCCAACGTCTGGGTGCGACCGCGACCGATTCGGCGAGAGGTTCTCGCGTGTGCGCCGCTGCCACCCGGTGCGCCACGTAGGACGATTCGTGCTGGGCGCCGGAGCTGAGCAGCAGTCGCCATCAGCAACGTCCCGACGCGCGTGTACGATGCCGGCCGATGCAGCACATCGCGTGTGGCGCGCTGATCATCCTGGGAGTCGCGTGTGGAAGCTCGCCACGCGAGACGACTCCGCTCTCGTCCGACGGCACGCACATGCGCGACGAGCAGGGGCGCATCGCCATCCTGCGCGGCGTCAACGCCCGCGTCGAGGGCGTGTTCGACGTGACGTTCTCCGACGGACGCATCCCGCTCGAGCCCATCCCGCCGCTGGAGGCCAGCGACTGCCGCCGGATGCGCGAGCTCGGGCTCGATCTGCTTCGCCTGCCGATCAACTGGAGCGGCATCGAGCCGGTGCGCGGCAGCTACGACGAGGCGTACCTCGCACGCGTCGACGCTGCGGTGCAGTGCGCGGCCGGTGCCGGCGTCTACGTGATGATCGATATCCACCAGGACGCGTACTCGAAGGAGATCGGCGAGGACGGCGCGCCGCTGTGGGCGATCGTGCCCGCCCCGGACATGCTCCTGCAGGGACCGCTCGAGGATCTCGGCGATCGCCGAACGTCAGCGCAGGTGACCGCGGCATTCGACACGTTCTTCGATCAGGACGATCCGGCCGGCCTGCAGGCGGCGTTCTTCGCGATGCTCGATCGCGTCGCCGCGCGCTGGGCCGACGACCCTGCCGTGATCGGCTTCGAGATCTACAACGAGCCGCCGGTCGGCCAGCAGGACGTGATTCCGTTCTCGATCGAGGCCGCGGCGCGCATCCGTGCGGCGGCGCCGAAGAAGCTCGTGTTCTTCGAGCCGACCGCGACGCGCAACCTGTTCGACTTCGCGCCGAAGCCGAGCGAGCCATTCCCCGTCGACAACGTGGTCTACGCGCCGCACATCTACACGTTCGTGTTTTACAGCGACCCGACGAGGCTCGAGCAGCTCCAGCCCGCGGACCTCGAGCCGAGCATGCGGCTCGCGCGCGAAGAGGCGACCGCGTGGCGGACGCCGCTCGTCATCGGCGAGTACGGCATCGGCCCGACCGGCATCAACGCCGACCTGTGGATGGGCGTGCAGGCCGAGCTCCACGACCGCTACCTCGCGAGCGACGCGTTCTGGGTGTGGAAGGAGAACAGCCAGGCGTCGTGGGGCGTGTTCGATCACACCGGCGATACGTGGGTCGAGCGGCCGCAGGTCGTCGGCTGGCTCTCGCGGCCGCATGCCGCACGGATCGCCGGCGAGGTCGTCGCGAACGAGTACGACCACACGACGCGAACGATGACCCTCGAGACCCGCTCGTCGGGCGTGCACGCGATCTACGTGCCGTC
The DNA here is from genome assembly GCA_023386455.1 of Pseudomonadota bacterium. GTDB lineage: Bacteria > Myxococcota_A > Polyangia > Haliangiales > Haliangiaceae > JABFXX01. The sequence goes on from JAEWJO010000721.1 coordinate 4,988, forward strand.
GGAGACGTACACGCTGACGTGCAACGGCGCGGTCATGACCGGGCCGCGCGATCCGGCGACCGGGCTCGTCGAGGTCGCCTGCAACGGCGTGCTCGTCGCGCGCTAGTTACTCCATGCGTTCGCGGTGATGCGGATGTAGAGGATCCGCGTCGTGCTCGGCGTGGTCGACGGTGCGATCGCGAGGATGTGCGTCGTGCCGTTGGCGTCGATCACCATGGCGAGCGGCGTGCCCTTCGTGATCGGGAACTTGCGAACGTGCCAGCCGGTCGCGTCGCGGTAGTGGTCCTCGAATGTCGTCGAGTTGTTCTGCGGTTGCGACGCGAACAGGATGTGCGGACGGCCGAGCTGGTCGGCGGCCGAGACCTTGCGCAGCGTCGACCACGACGAGCCTCCGGCGGTACACGACGTGTATGGCAGCCACGACAGATCGGCGATGTCCTCGACGACCCAGCTCGTGCCGGTGTTGCGGTGCGCGCGCAGCCAGCGCTGGCCCGAGCCGGCGAAGCCGTCCTCGAACACGATCAGGTCGCCGTTGGCGAGCGCGAGCGGCTGGTGCGAGACCGGATAGACGCAGGTGCCTGTCGTCTGGACGTCATAGACCGGCGCCCACACCGTGCCGTTCAGGCGCTTCGCCAGCTTGAGGCTGTACGACGCGTGCCCCGAGGCGGGCAGCATCGACGCGATGTAGACGTCGCCCGTCGACGTGACCGCGAGCTTGTTCGCGTAGCTCGTGTTGAAGCCGGTCAGCTGCTCGTCGCGCGTCCAGCTGCCCGGCGAGCCCATGTAGTAGCGGAAGTCGCCGATACCGCTGCCGGCGACGAGCGCGTGCCAGCTCGAGCCGGCGCGGACGACGTCGTAGATGTAGTACGGGCTGCCGTACGAGAGCGACCAGCTCGACCCGGTGCGCGTCGCGACCGCGAACGTGTTGCCCGTGTTGTAGATGCGCTGGAAGTACGCGCGCAGCGTGCCGCCGTCGTGGACGAGCTGGAAGTCCTCCGGATCCATCACCGTGCGCGTCTGGTCCCAGGTCTGGATCTCGCTCGTGAGCCAGCTGCTGCCGGGGCGCTGCGCGTAGATCGCGTGGCCGTGCTCCATCGAGTAGTTCGTGACCGGATCGGTGTAGTCGACGGCGTAGTAGTAGCTCGCGTGCGGCTGGCCGAAACCGTCGAGCGCGAGCGCGCCGACGTCGATCGACTGCGTCGTCGTCGCGATCAGCTGGGTCGTCGCGCAGCTGCAGGTCGACGGTGTGCCGCTGCACGAGCAGTCTTGCTCGACCGCACAGCTCGCGCTGCAGCCGTCGCCGCTCGCCGCGTTGCCGTCGTCGCACGCCTCCGTGCCGACGCGCATGCCATCGCCGCACTTCGGCGCGCACGCGGATGGCGCGCCCGCACACTGCCAGCCGGTCTCGACCGCGCACGCGGCGGAGCAGCCGTCGCCGGCGGTGATGCCGTGGTCGTCGCACGCCTCGGGACCTTCGACGCGGCCGTCGCCGCACGTGTAACAGCCGGACGTGTCGATCTGACAGCCGGCCTTGCAGGCGAGGGTGCCGGCGGCGCGGCTGTAGTCGGTGCAGTCGAGGCCGGCCTGGATCTGCGTTCCATCGCAGAGCTCGGGAGCATCGAGCGAGCCGTTCCCGCACGTCGCGAGCGGTGCGCACTGATCGAAGGCCCACGCGCACTCGGCATTGCACGGCACCTGGCCGGGCTGATAGCCGAGCGGTCCGCACTCGGCCGTCGCGGGCAGCGCGACATCGCATGCTTCGCCGCTGTCGACGTGCGCGTTCCCGCAGTTCGAGCAGGTGCCCGCGGCCGTGCAGATCTCGTTGTTGGTGCAGCCGGAGACGAGCAGGTCGGGACTGTCGCAGTCGGGATCGGGGACACCGCACTCGCAATGGCACACGACGCCGTCGCCGTAGCCCTGGGGATCGCACGTCCACCCGGCCGGCGGCCCCTCGGCACCGGCGTCGGGCCCGCTGCCATTTCCGCCGCCGGTACATGCAACGAACGCCACGAAACCGAGGACAAATGAGCGACGGATGACGGAGACCATGCCCCACCAACGTGCGACACCCGCTGGACGGGAAGAATTTCTCGCGTTGAACCCGGCCCAGTGCGGTGTCGACGCAGACGATCCTGCGAGTGACTGCAAGAAGATCGAGCCGTTCCGGGAGCCCGTCCGACGGTGCACCGCGCGTAATTTCCGCCGCGTATGCACACGGGGAACAGGTTTTGGATCGCAGGAGCATTGGCAACATCGGTCGCACTGCTGGGGTGTGGTGACCAGAAGCGAGCGGGCAGCGCGAGCAGTGCGTCGTCCCGTGCGTCCGCGGCGACACCGCTGACCGCGGCGACACCGCCGCAATCGGCGATCGCACTCGGCACGTCGCCGCTCGCGGTCGACGAGGTCGGCGTCCCGCGCCTGCTCGGTGCGACCGACGGACCGGCACTGCCGGCCGCGACCGCCGCGAAGTCGGCCGCGCTGCACGTCGCACGTCTCGCGCCCGCATGGGGTGTGCGCCCGGCGGCCGTGCCGGCGCTCGACCCGGTCGGCGATGTCGAGGTGCTCGGTGGCACGATCTCGCGCCTGCGCCAGGTCGTCGACGGCCTGCCGATCGACGGCGGCGAGCTGCGCGTGATGACGACGGCCGACGGCAAGCTCGTCGCCGCCAGCGGCATCCTGCGCTCTGCCGCGGGCCCGCGCACGGCGCCCGTGTGGAAGTTCGACGAGACCGGCGCGATCGCGCGCGCGGTCGGCACGAAGTACAACGCCGCGTTCGACGCGGCGAAGCTGACGGCGAGCCGCCGCCTCAAGGACGGCTCGGGTGTGTTCGCCGGCCGTACCGGCAACCTCGACATCTCGCTCGCGCGCGCCCGTCAGGTGTGGCACGCGACCTCGCGCGAGCCGGGGGCGACGCTCGTCGCCGCGTGGGTCGTCGAGGCCTACGCGAGCAACGCGCCGGCCACGTCCTCGTCGAGCGACGCGTTCCGCATGGTGATCGCCGCCGACGACGGCCGCGTCCTCGCCGAGCGCAACCTCGTCGCCGACGCGACGTTCTCCTATCGCGTGTTCGCCGAGACGACCGGCGAGATTCATCCGTTCGACGGCCCGATCGTCGACGGCACGCCGCACGCGACCGGCCATCCGAACGGCCTCTACCCGGCGTACGTGCAGCCGCAGCTCGTGACGCTCAACGGCCTGAACCACCCGGGCACGGGCCCGGCGGATCCGTGGCTCGCGAACGGCCGCACCGAGACGATCGGCAACAACGTCGAGGCGTACGCCGACTTCAACGCGCCCGACGGCATGACGTTCGGCGACTTCCGCGCGACGACGACCGCCGCCGGCACGTTCGACCGCACGTACGACTTCAACCTCGCGCCCCTGTCGAGCCAGGGTCAGCAGATGGCCGGCGTGACGTCGCTGTTCTTCATCGTCAACTGGATGCACGACTTCTGGTACGACGGCGGCTTCACCGAGTCGGCGGGCAACGCGCAGAACGCGAACTACGGCCGCGGCGGCGAGGATCGCGACGCGATCAATGCCGAGGCGCAGGACAACGCGCTCGGTGGCTCGCGCAACAACGCGAACATGTCGACGCCCGATGACGGCCTTCCGCCGCGCATGCAGGTGTTCCTGTGGAGCGGCAAGGAGACGCGCTCGCTGACCGCAGGCGCACGCACGCCGGCGACCGGTACGGCCGCGTTCGGCCCGACGAACTTCCACGTCACCGGAGACATCGTCGTCGCCGATGACGGCGTCGCGCCGGGCAGCGACGCCTGCACCCCGCTGCCGCCGGCCGCCGGCAAGATCGTCCTCGTCGATCGCGGCGTCTGCACGTTCAAGACGAAGACGCTGAACGCCCAGAACGCCGGCGCGGTCGGCGTGATCCTCGCGAACAACGCGGCCGGCACGCCCCCGGGCCTCGCCGACGACGCGACGATCACGACGCCGATCACGATCCCGACGCTGTCGGTCACCCAGGCCGACGGCGCGACGCTGAAGGCTGACGTCGGTGCCGGCACGGTCAACGCGACCCTCGATCGTACGGTCGGTACCGAGCTCGACGGCACGCTCGACGCGAGCGTCCTCGCGCACGAGTTCGGCCACTACCTTCACCACCGCCTGAGCCTGTGCGGCACGCCGCTGTGCGGCGCGATGAGCGAGGGCTGGGGTGACTTCAGCGCACTGCTCGTCGTCGCCCGCGCCAACGACAACTTCATGGGCGCCTATCCGATGGCGATCTACTCGACGCAGAGCTTCACGGGCGACCCGGCGTACTACGGCATCCGCCGTGCGCCGTACAGTGCCGACCACACGATCAACGACCTGTCGTTCCGCCACATGACCGACGGTGTCGCCACGCCGACGAACCACCCGTTCCTCGTGCTCGGCAACAACGCCGAGGTCCACAACGCGGGCGAGATCTGGTCCGCGATGCTGTGGGAGGGCTACGTCGCGCTGCAGAGCGAGACCGGCGCGAACTTCGACGACGTCCGCCTGAAGATGCGCAAGTACGTCGTCGCGGGCCTCCTGCTCGCGCCGCCGGATGCGACGCCGACCGAGGTGCGCGACGCGATCCTGACCGCCGCCCGCGCGGCGAGCCCGGCCGATCACGACGTCCTCGCGGCCGCGTACGCGCGCCGTGGCTTCGGCACCTGCGCCGTGTCTCCGGCGCGTGATAGCTCGAACTTCGCGGGCATCGTCGAGAGCAGCGTCGTCAAGGGCAACGCCGCCCTCGGCACCGCGACGCTGGCACTCGTGACGAACTGCGACGCCGATCAGATCGTCGACGCGGGCGAGTCCGCGAAGATCACGATCCCGGTCGCGAACACGGGCTCGAGCGCGCTGTCCAGCGTCGTCGCGACGCTGACGACGACGACCGCCGGCATCACCGTGACCTCGGCGCCGGTCAACATCGGCTCGCTCGCAGCGTACGGCAACACGACGGCGACGTTCGATATCTCGGTCGCCGATACCGTCGTCGATCCGACGGCCGCGGACTTCACGCTGACGCTGACGTCGATGGACGGCTGCGCGGACTCGGTCACCCAGGAGCTCGCGGTCGTCGTCAACACCGACGACATGCCGACGAGCTCGGCGACCGACTCGTTCGACGCGGTCTCGTCGGTCTGGACGACGACGGCGGCCGACAGCCCGTGGTCGCACACCCGCCCGACGGCGCTCGACGGCGTCTGGCTCGGTGTCGACAGTGGCGCCCGAAGCGACGCGAGCGTCGTGTCGCCGCCGCTGACCGGCGATGCGACCGGCCCGGTGACGATCACGCTCAGCCACAAGTTCTCGTTCGAGTTCTCGGGCACCACGTACTGGGACGGCGGCGTGATCGAGGTCTCGACCGACGGCGGCACGACGTGGCAGGACATCACGGCGTTCGTCTCGTCATCGCCGTACAACGCGACCTTGTCGACGACCGCGGACAACCCGCTCGGCGGCCGCGCCGCGTTCGGCCGTACGAACGCCTCGTACCCCAACCCGGACACGCTGACGCTCGACCTCGGCACGTCGCTCGTCAACCAGGCATTCCGTCTCCGCTTCCGCGTCGGCGCCGATCAGAACACCGGCGCGCCCGGCTGGGAGATCGACGACGTCGCGTTCACCGGCATCGTCGGCACGCCGTTCCCGACGCTCGTCGCCGACGCCGGCACCTGCGGTGGCTCGGCGCCCGACGCGGGCACGCCGGCGACGCCGGACGCCGGGACCAACCCGACGCCGGACGCGGGTGGAAACAACGAGACCGGCGATGACGAGGGCGGCTGCTGCTCGTCGCAGCGCTCGCCGGCCGGCAGCGGCTTGCTCGCGCTGAGCGTGCTCGCGCTGGTCCTACGCCGGCGCCGTCGTCGGTAGCTCGCGAGACAGAAACGCTCGCGCGTACGCGGAGGTGGATCGGTGCATGCATCGATCCACCTCATGCAGCGCGACACGAAGCGGTTCTGGGTCGGAGTCGAATGGGGTGCGATCGCCACGCTCGCGATGACGATCGTGATGCTGCTCGTCTACCTCATCAACCCACGGGGAATGCCTGACCCGATGCCGCTCGCGATCACGACCGGCATCATCGCGCGGGTCTTCGAGCTCGAGCGGATCACGCCGTGGGTGGTCGCGCTCGGCATCGTCATCCAGCTCGGCTACGGCAGCATCTGGGGCGGTCTGCTCGCCTGGTCGACGCACAACGCGACGATCGGCAAGGGCATCGCGGTCGGCCTCGGCCTGTGGCTGATGATGCTGATCTTCTACGTGCCGATGGCAGGCACCACCGCGTTCTCGCTCGCCGAGAGCGGGCTCATGTGGCTGATGACGCTGTTCTTCCACCTGATCTACGGCGTCACCCTCGGCGCCGGACTGCACCGCCATCCCGAGCCATTCATCGAGCAGGGCGCGGAGTGATGCAGTCGCGCCGTCACCAGCGCGCGATCGCGTCGAGTGCCCGTTCGCCGGCCAGTCGGCCGCGATGGTAGTCGGCCTCGAGCGATGACAGGTCGATGGTCGTTCGCGTCGCGCGCTGCTGCTCCGGCGCGACATGGACGATCGTGCAGTCGGGCGGCGGGTCGAGCGCGAACGCCTGCGCGCGCGCGTAGACGTCGCGGTAGCGGCGAAACGCCTTCGCGAGGGCAGGGTAGCTGCGCAGCATCGCCGCCGCGAGCGAGCACTCGACGCGCGACGGCCCGGCGAAGCGTGCGGGCCGCGTCCGCACGACGACGATGCGCCGCGCGCCGCGCCGGTACGCTTCCTCGACCGGAATCGGCGCGGTGACGCCGCCGTCGGTGAAGTGCCCGCCGCCGAGCTCGACGAACTTTCGATACATGAGCGGCACCGCAGACGACGCGCGCAGTGCCTCGTTCATGTCGTGTGCGGCCGGCTCGAAGTAGGTCGCCGTTCCGGTCTCGACCGACGTCGCCGCGACGATGAACGCGGTCGGGCTCGCGATGACGCGCGGGATGTCGAGAGGGTCCTCCCGGTCGAACGCGTCCCACAGGTAGTCGAGGTCGAGCCAGTGGCCGCCGCGCAGGAACCGGCGGACGTCGACGAACTCGCTTCGTCGCATCTGCGTCAGGTAGCAGCGGCGGTTGCGGCCATGCTGTCCCGCGACGTGCGACGCCAGGTTGCACGCACCGGCCGACGTCCCGATCGCGATGTCGAACGGCGGCACACCTCGCTCGTGAAACACGTCGAGCACGCCGGCGGCAAAGATGCCGCGCATCGCACCGCCTTCGACGACGATCGCCGACCGTGTCACGGGCACAACCTAGCGCGCCGAGGTCACGCGCGGGAGAGCGGAATCGTTCACGCCGCGGATCACGACCCGGTGGAACCTGACGAGCTTCACGCCGAGATCACCGGCGAGCCGTGATCACCGTCGAGCGAGCGCGCCGTCGCGTGGTCAGCGACCTCCGCAGTTCCCCGATTGGCCCGTGACCCAGCGCTCGCAGACGCAGACGTACTGGTTGATCTCCTCGCTCCATCCCGTCTTGCAGTTGCGATTCTGCACCGTGTAGTTGCAGCCATCGACCGTCAGCGTCTCCGTCTGCATGTCGAGCTTGTTGCACTGGATCTGCTCGAGGCCCGAGAGGATCTTGCCGAACGTCAGCATGATCCGCGAGCCGATGTACGTGGCCGCGAAGGAGATCTGGCCGACCTTCGTGAGGACGTCGAGATCGAGGCGGTTTTGCGAGCTGCTGACGAGGGCCGCCTCCTCGGTCTCGACGTCGAGCTCGTCGGACTGAAGATCGGTACAGCCAGCGGTCGTGGCGAGGGAACAGGCGAGCGAGAGAGCCAGGGCGTGATCGAAGCGCATGAGTGATTCCTCCTTGCTCCGCGCATTCAGCAAGGCCCGCGCCGCTCGTCGGCGCACGCGATTCCGCGGCGTTGTCGCGCGGAGGTCTCTCCTCACGCGGGCGCTGCATGCCGATCTAGCGTCACGCGCCGAATCGGCGCTGCGCTTCGTGCGGAAGATGTCGGAGGTGCCACCCGGATTTGAACCGGGGAATGGTGGTTTTGCAGACCACTGCCTTACCGCTTGGCTATGGCACCGAAGGGTGGGCTTATGTACCAAACCCACGTGGGGCTGCGCAAGGAGACGCAGCGTAAGCAGCTAGATCGAGGGCAGATTCACCGCACGACGCCGCGCATGAGCAGCTGGCAGAGGTGGTGGTAGGCCTCGAGCCGGTGCATGCGAAGGCCTTCGATGATGGCGTGGATCGACCGCTGGCCGTCGATCCAGGGCAGGAGCGTGCGCGAGTCGTCCTCCATCGGGATGGACTCGATCTCCTCCGGTGTGCGCGCGAGCGCGAGGACGCGATACGGACCCTCGAGCATCACCTCGTAGACGCCGACGAGCGTGTCGATGTTGTCCTCGAGGAGGTGGGTGGCCTCGCTCGCCTGGGCAACCTCGTCGAGGACCAGCTCGATCGCGGCGACCGCCTTGTCGATCTCGCCGGTCTGTACGAACGCGAGCGAGCGGTTCATCAGCGCGCGGGCGCGTCGCGTCGCGCGCATGTCGGTCGTCTCGTTGGCCGCGGCACCGTCGTCGAGACCGTCGAGGATCTCGCCGGCGAACGCGTCGACCGGGTCGAAGGCGGGCACGACCTCGGGCTGGGTCGACTCGGCGAAGGCATCGGGCGCCGGCGTCGACGCACGCTTGTCGCGGCGGAACGTCGGCGGGTCGAGCTCGTCGGGCGAGGGCAGGGGCGGCGGCTCGATCCAGTCCCGGCGCTCGACCACGGGTGCGTCGCCGAACAGCTCGTCCATGTAGCGCGCGACGACGTGCGCACCCGTGCGAATACCGGCGCTCGCGACGAGCGCGGCAAGCGCCTCGAGTAGCTGCGACGCGGTCTGGTAGCGAGCGTCGGGCGAGCGGGCGAGGAGCCTGCCGACGATCGCGTCGAGCTGGGCGGGTAGCCCGGGCACGAGCGAGGACGGCGGCGCCGGGTGGCCCTCGACGATCGCCTCCATGACCTCGAAGTCGCTGCGACCTCGGAACGGACGCTCGCCGGTCGCGAGCTCGTAGAGGACGATGCCGAGCGAGAACAGGTCGCTGCGGCCGTCGATGGCCTGGCCACGGCACTGCTCCGGCGACAGGTAGGGCGTCTTGCCGCGGCGGAGCGCGGTGCGGACCTTCATCGCGCCGCGGGTGGTCGCGCGCGCGATGCCGAAGTCGGCGAGCTTCACGGCGCCCTCGCGACCGACGAGGATATTGCTCGGCGCGATGTCGCGATGCACGAGCTCGAGCGGACCGGATGGCGATTCGCGCGTATGCGCGTATTCGAGCGCCGATGCGGTGCCGGCGACGATCGCGATCGCGACCTCGAGCGGGATGGGGCGGTTCGCCTCCTTCGCGCGCAGTCGCACCGTGCGTGCGTTCTCGCCGGCAACGTATTCCATCGCGAAGTAGTAGGTGTCGTCGACGGCGCCGACATCGAAGACGTCGGCGATGTTGGAGTGGCGCAGCGTCGCGGCGAGCCGCGCTTCGCCGAGGAACATGTCGACGAATGCGCGGTCGCGGGTGAGGTGCGGCAGGATGCACTTGAGGACGACCTCGCGCTCGAAGCCCGCGGCGCCGCGCGCACGGGCGAGGTAGATGCGCGTCATCACGCCGGTCGCGAGCTCGCGAACGATCTCGTACTTGCCGAGCGTGTGCCCCGGCGGAAACGGGTCGACGGACTTCAAGCGGGCACGACGCTAGCACGGTCGGTCATCGCACGACGCCGCGCAGGAGCAACTGGCAGAGGTGACGGTACGCCTCGAGCCGCTGCATGCCGGACCGCTCGATGAGCCTGGTGATCGAGGCGCGGCCATCGATCCACGGCAGGAGCAGGCGTGCGCGCGGCTCCATCGCGACCGGGGCGAGCTCGGGTAACGTTCGGCTCAGCGTCAGGACGCGATAGGGATCCTCGAGCATCGCCTCGTAGACGCCGACGATCGCATCGAGGTTGTCCTCGAGGAGCTGGTGCGTCGTGCTGGTCTCGATGCCCTCCTCGAGGAGGAGCTCGACGGCGGTGACGGCCCCGTCGAGATCGCCGGTCTGGACGAACGCGAGGGCGCGAGCGAGCAGGGCGAGGATGCGGCGCCGGCCGCGTGCGGCGGCGGTCTCGTCGGTGGGTGCGCCGTCGTCGAGCGTGTCGAGGATCTCGACGGAGCGCGCGTCGATCGGATCGAACGGGAGGACGACCTCCTCGCGGGTGCGCTCGTCGAACGCGTCGAGCGGTGCGGTCGAGGCGCGCTTGGAGCGGCGGGGCGGCAGGACTGCCGCGGCGCCGACCTTGCGGAAGGCCTCCGTCGGCGCCTCGTCGAGGAACTCGCGGGTGAACGGCGCGGTCGGCTTGTCGTCGTAGAGGTCGTGCATGTAGCGCGCGACGACGTGCGCGGCGGTGCGCAGGCCGCAGGAGGCGACGAGGTCGTCGAGCGCCTCGCCGAGCTGCGCCGCGGACTGGAAGCGGGCCTCGGGGGCGCGGGCGAGCAGCGTCGCGACGATCGCGTCGAGCTGCGCGGGCAGGCTCGCGACGAGCTTCGACGGCGGCATCGGGCTCGACTCGACGATCGCCTCCATGACCTCGAAGTCACTGTTGCCGCGGAACGGGCGCGTGCCGGTCGCCAGCTCGTAGAGCACGGTGCCGAGCGAGAAGAGGTCGCTGCGGCGATCGACGGTGTTGCCGCGGCACTGCTCGGGCGAGAGGTACGGCGTCTTGCCCTTGCGCATGCCGGTGCGCGTCTTCGCGCGGCCGCGGCCAGACGCGCGGGCGATGCCAAAATCGACGAGCTTCACCGCGCCCTCGTAGCTGACGATGATGTTGCTCGGCGAGACGTCGCGATGGACGATCTGGAGCGGGCCGGATGCTGACTCGCGGGTGTGCGCGTACTCGAGCGCCGCGGCGGTGGCGGCGACGATCGCGATCGTGACCTCGAGCGGGATCGGGAGGTTCACGTCCTTGGCGCGGACGCGGACGGAGCGCGCGTTCTGGCCGTTGACGTGCTCCATCGCGAAGAAGTGCGTGCCGGCCTCGACGCCGACATCGATGACGTCGGCGATGTTGGTGTGACGCAGCGTCGCGGCGAGGCGGGCCTCGTCGAGGAACATCTGGACGAACGCGCTGTCCTCGGCGAGCTGCGGCAGGATGCACTTGAGGACGACGCTCTTCTCGAACCCCGCGGTTCCGCTCACGCGCGCGAGGTAGATCCGTGCCATGCCACCGGTCGCGAGCTCGCGAACGATCTCGTACTTGCCGAGCAGGTGCCCCGGATGAAACGGCTGGCCGTAACTCAACCAGCATTCACGCTAGCATCAGCGAGGGGGGACCGCATATCCCCGCGACGGGAACGGATTGGCCGTGTCGCGCGTGTAGAGCTCGGCCGGGGTCCAGACCGCGCCGCGCTCGGCGAAGATCGCGAGGCCGACGACACCTACATTGCGATCGCCCGACGTCCGGGCGGCGTACGAGTCGGCGACCCGGCCGAACCGGAACGCGGCGACGTTGGCGTCGGAGGTGCGGAACCCGTCGATCACGAGCGTGTCGTGAGGGTCGACGATGTAGCCTCGGCGATTCGGATCGGCCGGCTTGCCGTCGATCACGTCGAGGCCATCGACGGAGGCGACGACCTCGAACCGTGCGGTGGTCGCGTTGCGGACGACGATCTTGTAGTGCTCGCCGTCGGCTCCCATGATCAGGGTGCGACCGGCGGCCGAGATTCCGGGCAACGTACGCCCCATGTCGTCGACGAGCGCGACGGCAAGCGAGCCGTCGCCGGCGTAGATCTCGAGCGGACGCGGCTGCGTGCCGAGATAGCTCGCGTGGGCGCCGACGCCATCCTCGTCGTTGTAGTGCAGCGCGACCTCGGCCCACGGCGACGCCGCCGCGCGGATGAACGGAGCGAAGCTGATCGGCGCGTAGACCGACTCGCCGTACGACGTGCCGAGACCAGGGCGATCGGGGACCGGCTGCGCCTGCGCGATCGGCGTCTGCGCCGAGTGCACGGTCTCGTAGGCACCGGGCGGCGGCGAAGCGGCCTCGTACGGAGACGCTGCGACCGTTCCGCCGCCGCCGGCGTAGTCACTCGCCGGCGCGACTGCAGCCTTCTGGCCGCCCATGGCGCACGCACCGACGAGCACGAGACAAGACGAGAGCCACGAGTGCCGTAGCACCCCAGTTGCAGTCTGCATGTTGTGAGTCCTTTTGGCTGTGAGTGGCTCAGCGTCCCCAGTGGACGCCGAGCTCGAAGAACATCGAGATGTCCGTGCGCGGTGGCTTGGTCGCCTGCGAGCACGGCCCGCTGCACGTCGGCATCGCGCCGTCCATCTCGGGACCCTGCGCGACGTGGCTGCGGAACGCCATGAAGTAGCCGATCGAGCGGCGATCGCCGCGTGCGTTCGCTTCGCCGCGACGGCCGAGATCGAGACCGACCGCGAGCTCGCCGCTCGGGCGATCGAGGATCCCGCCCTTGCGCCACGCGACGTGCTCGTAGCCGACGCCGAGCTCGCCCCAGAAGTCGACGAGCGCGCGCGACTCCCAGCCGAGGTTCGCGAACGAGAAGCGGACCGCACCGCCGAGGCGCGTCGCGCGGCCCTTGCGCTGCAGCGACTCGCCGCCGTTGTCGCCTACCTTGTAGTAGTCGAACAGGCCGCGAATCGTGACGTCGCCGATGCGATAGCCGAGCGCCGCGGTCGCGCCGGCGGAGAAGCCATCGGCGTCGCCGACGTCCGCACCGCCGAGCACCATGCCGACGCGAGCGTTGACCTCGCGTGGTGTGCGCTCTCGCTCGATCCCATCGGTCGCGACGAGCGTCTGTGCGGAGGCGGTCGATGCGGCGGCGACGAGGAGAGCGGCGGCGAGGAGCTTCGTCATACGCCGAAGCAACGCGGGCGAACGGAGCGCCTTACACCACTACCGGGGCCAGAGGTTCCACGTGTAGTAGCTCCCGCACAGGAGGAGTGCGGTGATCGCCCAGGCGCCGAACAGGTGAAGTGCTCGGTCCGGCCACGGCTTCTTGAAGATGCCGCACAGCAGCGCGCCGACGATCGCACCGACCGCAGCGCCGCCGATTCCCCACGCGATGATCCCGAAGTAGCTGATCGTGATCGCGCCGGGCGGAGCCGACATTGCCAGCTCGCCGGTGAGCGGACGGTAGACGAGACGCGGCCACTGGCCCCAGTCGTTCGCCGCGTACGCGAACGCGCCGCCGATGATCGCGCACATCGCGACGATGTACGCGCGCTGCCAGCCGGGCATCACTTCGCGCCTCGATGGCAGCGCGAGCACGACGTGCCGGTGAGCTTGAAGGCTGCCTTCCCCGCATCGTGACAGCCGATGCACGTCGCCTTCGCCGGCGTCGCGAGCCCGACGAGGTCGTTCCCGGAGAGCGTCGCGTGGCACGTCGAGCATGCGAGCGTGTCCTTGCCGTCGGGAGTCGTGCGGTGCGTGCCGTGATCGAACGCGACGCGAACCGACCACTCCGCGCTGTCGCGTGCCTGCTCGCGCGCCGCGGCGAGCCCGAGGCGGTGACAGCCCGCGCAGCTGCCAAGCCGCGGGGCCGGGCCGGTCTTGATCGCGTGACACGTCGTGCCGGTGCACGCACGGTGGCCGCGCGGCGTGCGCAGCTGCGTGGTGGCGGTGCGCAGCGTGTGGCATCCCGTGCACTCGCCCGCGTGCTTGTCGTGATCGAGCATCGCGCCGAACTCGGTGCGATCGGGCGGTCCGCGATCGGCGACGAGCTTGCGCCACGGCTCGCTCGCGTTGTGGCACGCGCCGCAGATCGTCGGCTTGCGCGCGCCGAAGTCGTCCGCGTGACACTCGGCGCACGGTGCGTGACCGACGACGTTGACCTCGCCGGTCGGTGCGAGCGGATGACACGTGCTGCACGGCTGGGTCTTCACGACCTGCTCGTGATTGCCGCGATGCTCGAACCGCGCGGTCGGCCGCTCGACGGTGAATCCATCGGGTGGCGGCGCGTGGCAGCGCGAGCACGCGACCGTCACGCCGAACGCGGCCTTCGCGTCGTGACAGCCGGCGATGCGGCACGTCTGGACGGTCGGGCGCGGCAGCTGCGTATCGTCGGTCGCGCGGATCTCGGCGTGGCAGGTCGCGCAGTCCTTGCCCGCGGTGCCGCGCGCGCCGTGAGCGGTGTGCGAGAACACCGACGTGACGCTGTCCTTCACCGTCGCGAGCGCGGGCGGCTGAGGTCGGCCGACCGCCTGCGGGTGGCATGGCTGGCACGTGCTCATCGCCGACGCGGTCTTGCCGTCGTGGCAGCCGCGGCAACGATCGTGCACCGCGGGCCGCGGCGCTTTCGGACGCATGTCGTGGCACAGCGTGCACGCCGCGGCGGCGTGCTGCTTGTGGCCGAACGTGATGTTGAAGTCCGGATCGATCGTGTACGGCGGGTAGCTCGCGGGAAGCCGGCCGGTGTAGTGCGCGGTCTGGGCCGACTCGGCGTGGCAGTTCATGCAAACCTTCGCGCGGTCGCCGAACTCGAGCCTCGCGCCGCGCGCCGGTGCCTTCGGGGCAGGACCGTGACACGCGCCGAAGCATGCGGCGTGGCCGGGCTTGCCCGCGAGTCGGCCGGCCCTCTCGGCGTGGCACCGGCCACACGGCAGCGCCTCACCCCCGCCCACGATCAGGTTGCGGTCGTGGACCATGTGGTCGAAGCCGAACGCGGTCGTCCGCGGCTCGTCGGCGCGCGCGACTCCGCACGCGATCATCAGTGCGAGCGCGACGACGGCAGCGCGCATCAGTAGATGCCCTCCATCGTCAGGCGCAGGCTCTTGAACCCGGAGATCTCCCGCTGGAGCTCGAGCTGGCTCGAGACCTCGTAGCTCGCGAACAGACGCAGCCGCGAGCCGACCCACGCGTCGACGGAGACGCGTCCACCGCCGCGCAGGTCCTGGGTCAGGATGCCCGTGTCGACGGCGGACTGGCAGTTCGCGTCGGGCGTGCCGTCGGACAGGCGCGTGCCGGCGCAGTAGACGAGCGAGTAGCGCGTGCGGCGGCCGTAGACCTCGACGAGCGCCGACAGTCGGCGTGCGCCGAGCGAGAGCCGCAGGGTCGTGCCGACCTCGGTGAAGCCGCGCTCGCCGAGGTCCGAGCTGTACTGCGGCGGCAGTGGATCGACCTGGTTCGGGATGTCGGGAATCTCCGCCGACACCTTCGCCGTGCGCTGCGTCTGTCGCGTGAGGCCGCTGACGCCGAGGCCGATCGTGCGCCGCAGCCGGACCTCGAGCGCACCGCCGAGCTCGACGTACGGTGCGGCGTACGTGTTCTTCGGCGCGGTCTCCGGCTGCATGTTGAACGAGTACGCGCCGCGGACGTAGAGGTCGACGTTCTCCTTGATCAGCGTACCCGCGCGTCCCGAGAGCAGGCCCTGCGAGATCACGGGACCGAGGTCGAGGTAGCGCCGGGCCTGCAGCGGATCGGGATTGGTCACCGACGGATCCCACCGCCAGTCCGTCGCGTGACGGTGCGTGAAGTCGAACACGAGGTTCGTGACCTGCTTGTAGCGGCTGCGCAGCTGGACGTGCTCGTTCGCGAGCTCGCCGCCGAGCGCGCGGACCTGGCCGATCAACGCGACGTCGCGGCGCGGTCGCCAGTCGAGCTGCAGCATCCCGTGCCGCGTCGCCTGGTCGTCGTCGGCGCCGGTCGCCGTGACCGCGAGGCCCTCGAAGCCGACCGTGAACGGAATCGGCCGGCGCAGGGCGCGCAGATCGAACCGCACCGCACCGCCGGCGATGCCAGCGCGATCCTTGTTGTCGAAGAATCCGCCGAGCGTGTAGTCGGGGACGCGGCTGCCGCCGTACGCCTGTACGCGGACGAGCTTGCCGTCCCACTCGCTCGTGATGCCGTACATGTGCAGCATCCACGGCCCGTAGATGTAGAGCTCGCCGCCGCGGACGCGCAGCGGCGCGAGGCTCGGATCCGGGAGGAAGTCCTTCGCCGCGACCCACACCGCGCGCGGCTCGAAGCCGCTGCGATCGAACCACGTCGCGACCGGCGGGCCGACGGTTGCCTTCGTCTCGTTCGGATCGTTCGGATCGAAGGTCTTCGTCGGCCGCGCGATCTGGAACCGGGTCGCGAAGTACGTCGAGATGCTCGGCGCGATCACGCCGCGCGTGCTGAAGTAGCCCTCGCCGATCGCGTACGCGCGAAGCCGCGCGACGTCGAAGTCGCGCACTGCCTGCTGGCTCAGGTTCGGCCGGCCGGTCAGTGCGGTGCCGTCGACGACGTAGCCGAGGTTGAATCGCAGCGACACCGGCCTCCGCAGATCGCGGATCGAGCCGAGCTCGAGCAGCGAATCGGTCGCCGCTGCCCCCGCGTCGAGCGCGAGCGCATCGGGCGGGCTCGGCGCTCCGGGCTTGCCGTTCGGCGCCGCGGCGGGCTCGGGCGTCGGCGCCGCCGCGGTGCGCGGGCGCATCTTCAGGTGTCGCGGCGGCGGTTCGCGCGTGAGCCTCAGGTTTGGCGCCTCGGCGCTTGCGGTCGCGGTCAGCGCGACGACGAGCGCGAGCCCACCGGCACGGATCACGGAGACCTCGTCGTGTGGCAGCCCGAGCGCGCACAGTCGCGTCGCTCGTCGTGGCACGTCAGGCACGACCGCACGTTGATGCGCGCGAAGCCGCCGTGATCCTCGAGGAAGCTGCCCGGGAACCCGTGCTAGCGCGGGCGCTGTGCGTGGCACGACGTGCAGAACTCGACGACGTGACAGCGCGCGCACCGATCGCGATCCGCCGCCGCCTCGGTGCCGTGATCGAGCTCGCGGAACGTGATGCGGTGATCCGCCGGCCGCATCGTCTGGTGGCACTCGTCGCACACGTCGCGGCCGTTGCCGGACATCTGCGTGTGGCACGCGGCGCAGCGCGCGCCGTCGCGCTCGGCGACCTCGGCGTGATCGCGGCGGAACGCGAGCGTGTGATCGAGCGGCCGCTCCGACGCGGGCAGGTGGCTGCGCGGCGCGATCGCCGTCAGCGTCTGCGCGCGCTGCGTGTGACACGTCTCGCAGATCCGCATCCGCAGCTCGGTCGGCGTGCGCTGCGAATCGTCGTGGCAGTTGACGCAGTTCTCGACGCGCGGTGCCGCGTGATCCGTGTACGTCGTCGACAGCGAGCTCGCCGCGTGGCACTCCTCGCAGCCGATCGGCGTCCCGCGCCGGTCTGCGCGATGCCGCGGGTGGTCGAACTGGAGATCGCCCTTGATCAAGCGTGCCCGCGTGCGCTGGTGCAGGCCCTTCTTGTGGCAGCCCTCGCACGCGGTCATCGTCGGCGCGTTCGCGAGCCGTGCCTCGGCCGCATGACAGCGCGAGCACGCCGCGTGATCGGCGCGCGCGAGCTTCCCGTCGCGCACGTGACAGTCGACGCACGTCACGTGAAATCCGACGCCGGACTCCATCTTCGAGAAGTCCATGTGCAGCTTGTGCGAGAACCGCGGCGGCTCCGCCTGCCACACGTCCTCGATCGGATACCGCCGGAGGGGCGCGGCGAGCGCGGGCGACGTCGTCACCTGCGTATGGCAGACCTTGCAGAGCTCGCCCGGCTTGTCGAGGAACGCCTGCTTGTGGCACTCGTCGCACGGCGCGTGATCGTTGGCCCCCGGCCGCGCACCGAGCTGGCCGGAGCTGGTCGTCACGGCGTGACACTTCACGCACCCGACCTGGGCGTGCTGTGCGTGCGAGAGCCGTGTCTTGTCGACCGGCGGCGCAGGCACCTCGATCGCTTTCGTCTGCCCACAACCGACGAAGAACGCGACGACGACGACGAGGAACGTCTTTGCAGCCATCCCCAAGGCCGCGGCCAACGTAACACGGAGCGCAAGCCTGGTACGACCGCGCAAGGGACGTACAGCGCGTCACCAGATCCTGCAGGGTTTGCGGCCCGGATCCCGGTTCAGGACCGGGCCCGCGCGTTGCAACTCGTGGGCGGTATGCTCACCAGCGAGACCATCTCCGGGGTCTGCGGCGGCTCGCGGCGGCCCTCCACCGACGCGACCATCGTGGTCGACGAGGACCTGCTTCCGCTGATCGAGACCTTCGAGGTGGTGCACGACGACGGCCGGCGGACGACCATCGAGCGCGAGGCCGCCGTCGAGGCGCTCCCTTCCATCGTGGTCGATCGGAAGGGCCTCCTGCCGACTCGCCGCATCCGCGCCAAGACGATCAAATAGCGCCCTTGTCCGGCATGCGGCCGGGGTCAGACATGACTTGTATGACTCGAGCAAGTCATGGAAGTCATGTCTGACCCCTATCCGCGTACGTGAGGTGCGGCGCGGCGGGCGCGAGGAGCCGCTGCCGCTCGACGAGACGGTCCTCGCCATCGGGACGCCACCACGCGACGGCAAAGCCACGAACATCATCGGGCGTGTAGCGGACGACGGTCCTGTCGCCACGCCGAGTCGCCAGCGCCGCCGCCAGCGCGTCGACCGCCGCATGGATGACGATGGTCGCATCACGCGCAGCGAAGCGGGCAGCGGCGTCGACCATGCGTTCGACGATATCGGCCGGCGCGTGACGCCAGAGGGGACCGTCGCCACCTGGCATCGGCGCGTTGCAGGAGACGAGCTCGCACGCGCCTCGCCAGCTCGCGGGGACATTCGCGCCGACGTCGCCGCCAAACACGATCAGCGGTACGCCCGACAGCGACGCGCCGAGCGCCGCGTGCTGCAGCGCCCTCGCGTCGAGATCCGTGCCGCAGATGGTCGCGGCAAGCTCCGGCCGCGCGAGCGGCGCGAAGCCGGATCCGCAGCCGAGATCGATCCACTTCTCGCGCCGGCCGGGCGGCAGACATGCCGCGAGGTGATGACTCGAGTCGTCCGGCCAGCAGACGAGGTGGTCGGTCACCTGCGCGTCGAGCCGATCGCACACGAACAGAGACGCGCCGAGCGGCATGATCGCGACGGTCGCGCGCGCGTGTTCACCGTCGATCTCGACGAGCCCGCGCCGGGCAAGCAGCGCGAGCGAGCCACCGAGCAGACGTAGCTTCGCTCGCGCAACGCGCGCGCCGCCGACAAACATCGCGAGCGTGGCGGCAGCCGGGGTCGGCTCGCGCGCGACGAGCTGCGGCAGGAGCGAGGGCAGGGCGGACAGCCGATCGGTGCCCGCCCATGCCGCGAGCGCGCGCGCGTTGAGGCCGGACCGGCGAAGCGCGTCGGCGAGCTCGCGATCGGTGAAGACGCGAACCTCGTCGGTCATCTCTGTCCCTCGATATGTAGGCGTAGGCGTAAGCGTAGGCGATCCGGACAGTGGGCTGCGCGAACGGCAAACATGGCGACCGCGGCGAATGTGCGGGCGTGGGTCACGGTCTCGCGAGATACAGCCGCGCGAGGTCGTACTCGGCATCCATCACCAGTCGCGCGTCGACGACCTCGGTGAGCAGCTTCTTCGCACCGGCGGGCGTCGCCGCCTCGGGATCCAATCCGAGCGCGACCGAGTAGAACGCGAGCTCTGCCTTCCTCGGCCCGGTCGTCGCCGCCGCCTTCAGCTGCGGCAGATCCGCTCGTCCCGTCGCCGCCTTCGCGAGCAGCTCGTACCAGAGGTCGCCCTGCCGGCTCGCGAGGAAGTCGGCCGCCTGGTGATCGCGCTCGACGCCGCGTCGATGCGCCTCGGCGACGATCCACATGCACATGTAGACCTTGTAGTACTCGCCGACGTCGGTCTGCGCGAGCGCGCGGTGGACGATGTCGAGCGCCTCGCCGTAGCTGCCGACCTGGATCAAGAACGCGGTCGCGCTCGCGTAGTTCGCGGCGTTCTCCGGATCGGCGTCGATGCCGTCGAACACGAGGTTGACGGCCTTGCCGGATTCGCCGACGTACCAGAGCGCACGCGCGAACTCGAGCTTGCGCTCGGCGCGGACCGCCGGCGGAAGCTCCTCGTCCTTGCCGAGCGAACCCCAGTTGCGCATCGCCTCGAGGTAGTGCGCCGAGGCGTCGCGCGAGCGGCCGGCGGTACGCGCGACGTCACCGGCGATCCGGTCGAGCCTCGCCCGGCGCATGCGGTCGCCCTTGCTGTCGCCGAGGAGCGACATGCCGGCGCTCGCATAGCGCGACGCGGACTCGTAGCGGTCGGTCTTGAAGTGGATCGTCGCGAGCGTCTCGTACGCATCGATCGAGGGCGCCCGGTCGAGCGACGCGACGAGCTCGCGCTCCGCCTCGCGCAGGCGACCCTGGCTGAGGAGGCCCTTGCCGAGCGCGGTCTCGGCGTTCGCCGCGACGACAGCCCACACCGGATGCGGCGCCTTCTTCTCCGCGCCCCGCGTGTACGCGTCGAGCTCGGCCCACTCCTTCTTCGCTGCCGACGGCCGGCCACCGAACGCGAGCCGCGCGATCCGCTCGGCGTAGAGCTTGCCGAGGCGCAGCGCGAGTGCGGCATCCACCTCGCCGTGCTGCGCGGCGATCGCGCGCTCGTAGAGGTCGACCGGCTGATCGACACGGCCGAGCGCCGCGGCATCACCGGCGGCGGCAGAGAGCAGTGCGGCATCGTTCGGGAACACGCGGAGACCGGCGAGGCACACCGCGAGCGCCGCGGCGGAGTCGGCATTGTCCTTGTCGTTGCGGATCGTCGACGCGAGCTCGTAGTAGGCGTCCGCGGTCGGCCGCTCGGCCACGATCTGCGCGCGCTCGGCCAGCTCGCGGCTGATGCCGAGCCCCTTGATGCCGGCGATCGCGGCGTGAATCTGCTCGGTGCGACCCGCGCGCGCGAGCACGATCGCGATCCGCAGCGACGTCGCGAGCATGTCGTGGTGCGCACGCACGAGCTGGATCGAT
This sequence comes from Pseudomonadota bacterium, assembly GCA_023386455.1. Classification (GTDB taxonomy): domain Bacteria; phylum Myxococcota_A; class Polyangia; order Haliangiales; family Haliangiaceae; genus JABFXX01. The sequence continues at coordinate 25,732 of JAEWJO010000721.1, forward strand.
GCCCCGTGCGACGTGATGAGGTCCGAGATGACCTTCTGCCGCTCGGTCAGCAGCGTGATGTACCGCGTGACGAGCCACGGCATCGGCAGTGCGAGCACGGTCGGCTGGAGCAGCTCGATCGGCTTCGCGCGCTGCGCCTCCACGCCGTTCTCCGCCGCCTCGAGGTCGTCGGCGAAGTGCAGCACCTCGTCGAGCTCGGCGAGGCGCTCGTCGCGGCGCGCCGGCTCGATCTCGGCGAGGATCGTCAGCGCGGCGATCGTCGGCTCGAGCGCGCCGGACTTCGCGAACGTCGCGCGCACCTTCCGGATGATCTCGACGTGATCGCCGAGGCCGCGGCCGATCGCGGGCGGATCGAGCTGCCACAGCGACGCGAGCTGGAACAGCAGCAGCTCGGCGGCGTATGGCTTGTCCTCCTCGAGCGCGTCGGTGAGTCGCGCGACGATCGCGTCGACGATGTCCTTGCGCACCGCATCGCGCGTCGCGCCGAGCGGGAGTACCCAGAGCCGGTCGATCGCTTGATCGCGGTCGGAGTCGTCACGCAGCTGGAGTGGCGCGTCGGGCCAGCTGACCTGGCGCGTGGCGCCATGACCGCACGCCGCCAACGCGACCACTGCGACGACGAGCGCCGTGAACCTCATGCGAACAAGGTAGCATCGTCAGATCGTTATGATCGTGTATGGTGCAGGACGTGACTCCAACGGGAATCGTGGTTCAGAAGTACGGCGGCTCCTCGGTCGCCGACGTCGACAAGATCCGTCTCGTGGCACAGCGCATCGCCCGTACCAAGGCCGCCGGCAAGAAGGTGGTCGTGGTCGTCTCGGCGATGGGCAAGACCACCAACTCGTTGATCGAGAAGGCGAAGGCGATCAGCCCGTCGCCGTCACGCCGCGAGCTCGACATGCTCCTGACCTGCGGAGAGCGCGAGGCGATGTCCCTGCTCTCGATGGCGTGCGCCGAGGAAGGCCTCGAGGCCATCTCGTTCACCGGCTCGCAGGCCGGCATCCTGACGAACGACCGCCACTCCGGCGCGCGCGTCGTCGAGGTCCGCCCGTTCCGCATCGAGGACGAGCTCGACCGCGGCAAGGTCGTCATCGTCGCCGGCTTCCAGGGCGTCTCCTACAAGCGCGAGATCACGACGCTCGGCCGCGGCGGCTCCGACACGACCGCCGTCGCGCTCGCCGGCGCGCTACGCGCCGACTACTGCGAGATCTGCAGCGACGTCGACGGCGTGTACTCGGCCGACCCTCGCATCGTCGACGCGGCAACGCTGCTCCACTCGATCAGCCACGACGAGATGCTCGAGCTCGCCGCGCAGGGCGCGAAGGTCCTGCACGACGCGTCGGTCGAGTTCGCTCGCAAGAGCGGCATCGCGCTCTACGCCCGCGCGACGAACAAGGATGGCGGCGGCACGCGGATCGACTTCACGCCGGAGCGCGAGCGCGTCGTCGCCGCGGTCACCGGGCAGAACTCGCTGATCCGCCTCCGCGTCTCGGGCGGCGCTGCCGTCGAGCATTGCCTGCAGATCATCGAGGCCGCCTCGATCCCGCTCACGCACCTCGACCTCGAGGGCAAGGAGCTGCGCTGCTGGTTCACGATCGCCGACGTCCCCGACTGGGGCGAGGTCCGCAAGCGCCTCGACACGGTGCTCGCCGGTCAGATCGAGTTCGGCGAGGAAGGTGCCGTGACGATGGTCGGCCACGGCATCGGCGGCAACCCGAGCATCATCAACAAGGCGCGCGCGAGCGCGGTCGGAGCCGGCGTGCCGCTCAACGCGGTGTCGGTCTCGCCGCTGCGCGTGACGCTGTGGACCGACCGGCCGCACGTCGACAACCTCGTGCGCGCACTCCACAAGACGTTCGTCGAGTAGCGACCCGCTCTCGCACGCTCAAGGTCATGCCCAAGCTCGGTCTCGCGCGCCTCGTCCCTCACCTCGGACGGCTCGGGCGCGCCGAACGCTGGAAGCGAACGAAGGTGCGCCCGCGCGTGTGGGCGCATCGCGGCGCGTCCGCGCACGCCCCGGAGAACACGATCGCCGCGTTCGAGCTCGCGAAGACCGCGGGCGCCGACGGCATCGAGCTCGACGTTCGCCTCGACGGTGACGGCCACGTCGTCGTGTTCCACGACAAGGACCTCCAGCGGCTGTGCGGCCGTCCCGGCCGGATGGAGGATCTGTCGGCGCACGAGCGCAAGACCCTGCGCGTCCGCGGCGAGCCGGTGCCGACGCTCGCGGAGGTGTTCGAGATCCTCGGAGACCTCGAGCTGAACGTCGAGATCAAGGCGAACCAGCCCGGTCGCACGGGCGCCCTCGTCGCTGCGACCGCGAACGTGATCCGTCACAGCGGCCGCGCCGATCAGGTGATCGTGTCGTCGTTCGATCCGTTCTCGCTCGTCCAGTTCCATCGCCACCTGAACGACCTCGCGCTCGCGTTCTTGTTCGGCAAGGACCAGGCGATGCCGCTGCGCAAGGGCTGGGTCGGAACCTGGATGGGCGCGAGCGTGCTGCATCCCGAGCACTCGCTGTGCACCGTGGCGACGATGAAGGCGTGGCGCACCGCCGGCTTTCCGGTCAACACGTGGACCGTCGACGATCCGGCCGAGCTCCGGCGGCTCGCCGACCTCGGCGTCGACGGCGTGTTCACGAACGACCCGGCCGCGGCGCTCGCCGTGCTCACCGCCTGAGCGCTACTTCGAGAGCTGTGCCGGCGCGGCCTTCGCCGGCGCGGCCGCTTGTACCTTCGGTTCGACCGCGAACGCGAGCTCGAGCTTGCCGTCGCCGCGCCACAGCTGCGCACGGACCTCGTTCGCCGAGCGCAGCGAGTCCCAGATCGCCTGCAGCTGATCGGGGCGCGACAGCGGCTTGCCGTTGATCGCGAGCAGCACGTCGCCCGGCGCGACATCGACGTCGACGAGCGGGCCCTCGCGATCGAGGACCTGGACGAGCTGCCAGCCGACGAACCGATCGCCGTCCATCCGCGGCGTCACCTCGAGCTGGCGCAGGAACTGACCGGGCCCGCCATCGAGCACGGCAAGGAGTCTCGCGCGCTCGATCGTCCCGCTCCGCAGACCCTTGCCGACAGGCGCCTCGGGCCGCACGACCTCGGCCGGCGCTGGCTCGGCCGGCTCGACCGGCGCGTTCTCGGCGAGGTCCTCGTCGTAGCTGGGCTCCTGCGGGTCGACCTTGGGGCCACAGGCACAGACGAGCACGAGGGCGAGCGCGGCACGCATGGTCCATGACCGTGCCGCTCCGGGCGCCCTCGCGCAAGTTCCCCGCACGCGGGCTACCCGATCAGGTTCAGGATCGCGGCGAACACCTGATCCTCGGTCTGCTCGCCGTCGAGCGTCTCGATGCGCTCTCCGGCGGCGACGAGCTCGGCGATCGTCGCCTTGTAGCCGGCGTCGACCTCCTGCTGCATCCGCAGGTCCTCGAACAGCTCCTCCTTGCGACGCGCGGCGGCGCGGCGGGCGGCGGCGACCTCCGGACGGACGCGGAGAAAGATCGTGAGGTCGGGGCGGCGGGCGCGCGCGTTGAGCGCCGCGATCCAGTCGCGGTCGGCGCCGGTGCCCTGGTACGCGAGCGACGAGTGGTACCAGCGATCGGAGACGACGATCGCGCCGGCGGCGATCTGCGGCTCGACCTCGCGCTGGAGGTGGTCGAGGCGGTCGGCGGCGAACAGCAGGCCGAACGTGCCCTGCGATAGCTTCTCGCCGTCGATCGCGTGGTGCCCGGTGAGCATCTCGCGGATCAGCCGGCCGACCGGGCCATCGCTTGGTTCGCGCGTCGCGTGCGCCGTCACGCCCCGGCCGCGCAGATGTTCGACGACGCGCTTGGTCTGCGTCGTCGTGCCCGCCCCGTCGAGGCCCTCGATCACGATCAGTCGGCCGCTGCTCACGTAGCCGTCTTACCACGCGACTCCCGGCGCGTGGCTAGCGCCTTCTCTACGGAACGCGCCGCGGGCGCTTCGCCATCGCGGTGGCGAACACACCCGCCGAGAGGATCGCGGCGATCGCGGCGAGCCACAGCATCCACGTCGGGCGACTCCCGCCGCTCGCGCGAACCGCGGCTTCCTTGGCCGGCGCGTAGTCGGGCTTGAGCGCCATCGCCTTGCGGAAGTCGGGCCCGCCGTCCTTGCCCTGCGCCTCGAGCGACTTGCCGAGCGTGTAGTGGAACGCGGCGAGCGCGTCGGTCGCATCGGGAGCCTGCGGTGCGAGGCCGTGCGCCTTGGAGAACGCGGCCGCGGCGTCGGGCCACTTGCCGGCCTTCTCGAGCTGCTTGCCGTACGCGAAGTAGACCGCGGCCATCTGCGCGCGGCTGCCGTGATCCGGGTTGGCCGCGAGCAGGCGATCGAGCAGGACGATCGAGCCCGCGACGTCGCCGGCCTTGTACTTCGCCTCGGCCTCGCTCCACTGCTTGCCCTCGGCCTCGGCGCGCTGCTTGTCATAGTAGTCGAGCAGCTCCTTGGTGACGCCGACGAGATCGATCTTGGGAATCTTCTTTGGCTTCTTGCCCTCGTCGCTGTCGTCGAGCGTCGGGTCGACGATCGGATACTCGGTACCGAGCAGCTCGTTGCTCCACTTGCGCAGCTCGTTGTCGGCGAGCTCGCGATAGGTGAGCCACAGCGGCTTCTCTTCCTTCGTCAGCTTGCCGCCGGGAAGCTGCAGCTTCTTCTTCGGCGCGGGCGGCGGGGCAGGGCCCTCGATGTACGCGCGCCATGCTTCGCGCGCCTTGCCGCGGACGCGCGGCGAGTCGGCGTTGACCTTGCCCCACACCGCGTGGACGGCCTCGCGGTGCTTCGTCACGCGCCACGTCTCGAGGATCGCGATCGTCAGCGCCTCGTCGCCGGCGGCGGCCGCGAGCGCCTTGCCCGGCTCCTGTCGATCGAGCCGCTCGAGCTGATAGTTCGAGTAGCGCTTGCGGTCGTAGTTGCGCGACTGGCCCTCCTTCATGAGGGCCGGGATGCAGTACGGCTCCATCTTGCGGATGTAGCGACCGACCTCGTCGCGATAGATCATCGACTCGTCCCAGAACGCGGCGTTGAACAGGACCTGGGCGGCCTTGATGTCCTTCGTCGCGGCGAGCGCGCGCAGCGCGGCGATGTCGGCGGTCAGCTCGCCGACGCCCGGCGTCGCCGCGTCGAGCTTGCCGAGCTCGGCGAGCCAGTCGAGGTTGTCGAGCGCCTTCTCTTCCTTGGCACTCTTGCGCTGCGGCGCGACGAACCGGCCCTTCTCGTCGGGGACCTGCGCACCGATGCCCTGGAGCGTCGCGCGTCGCTCGTCGACGGGCGTCGTGTGGATGCGCCCCAGGAACGTGCCGAGATCCTCGACGTGCGCAGGCGCGAGCTTGTCGAGCTCGGCGATCGCGGCCTTGTCGCCCTTGGCGATCCGGTCGAGCACGCCCTGGAGCGCTGGATCGATCGGCTTGGGAGGCGCCGGCGGCTCGGCCGGCTTGGTCTCCGCGGGCTTCTTCTCGGCCGCGGTGTCCTTCTTCTTGCCGCCAGGAGCGGCGGATACGGCCGTGGCCGCGATGAGCACGAGGAAGATCGCGGCACGCACAGACCAGGGATTAGCCAATCGATGCGATGTGCGCAAGTTAGAGGATCGAACGCGCGACCCCGTCAGTGAATTCGATCGGGATCGACCCGCTCGCCGGGATCGATGAATTCGATGAAACGGAGGCCGATCGCGCGCGAGCTCGCCGCATCGTTGCCGCCTGCGAAATTCAGGTAGTGGTGATGTTTCACCTCGGCGCGCGCGACGATCTCGTCCATCACCGGGACGTCGCCACCCTCGCGGACGTACTGGAAATGCACGGTGACGATCGTCCCGAGCGGCGGCGCGTAGCTCATCTCGACGAGCAGGCCGCCGGCGGAGATGTTGCGCGCGATCGCGAACGCGTCGCCGTAGAGCTCGCTGCCGATCACGACCAGGAAGGCCTTATCGAAGCGCGTATGGATGCGCTTCTCCATCACCGGGACCGCCGGAAGCGAGCGACTTTCTTCGAGGACGTGCGAGAGATCCGGGAGGCGGCGCTTCACCGAAATAATGATCGAGCTTCGCCGTGATGGAGTCAAAAATCTCACCTTGTCCTACATCGCGGCACACCGATGGTTCTGGCCCGGCCCGCGTCCTTCAGGCAGTCTCTGCCACGTGCGGTGGCTCGGATTTCTCGTCGTCTTCGTCGCGGCCTCCTCGGCGAGTGCGGCCCCGGCGAGCAATCCGTCGTTCCTCGGGATCGAGATGAGCGACATGGGCGCGGCGTGTGTCGTCCAGAGCGTCACGAACTGCAGCCCCGCGCAGGATGCCGGCCTCCGGTTCGGCGATCTGATCGTGGCGATCGACGGCAAGCCGATCGCGACGACGACTCAGGCTCCGTGCGACGTGCTGCGCGAGCGGATCATGGCGCACGCGGCGGGCGAGGTGACGGCCTTCGACGTCCGCCGCGGCAGCGAGATCGCGACGATCAAGGCCGTGCTCTCGACGCGCGCCGACGTCCAGCACCGCTGCCTCGTCGATCAGCCGCTCGCGACGATCGACGCGGTCGACATCGACAACCCGACGCGCGAGCTGTCGCTCGACGAGGAGCGCGGCAAGACGACGATCATCGGCTTCTTCCGGCTCTCGTACTGCAACGGCTGCGGCAAGGTGTTCGACCGCATCATCGACGGCATCGCGAAGAAGCTCGGCGCGGAGAACGCGCGCGTCCTCGGCGTGACGATGCAGGATGAAGATCGGCCGATGCCGACGCGCGCGGGCTTCACGTCGACGGTCCCGATCGCGGTCGCGACCCGCAAGGACTTCGAGGAAGTGACACTGAAGGAACGCGATCGCGTGCAATTCATGGTCGTCGACTCGCGCGGCATCGTCCGCTTCGTCACGCCGATCGCGCCCGAGTCCGAGGACGTCCAGGCCGCGATCGACGAGGTGCTCGCCGCTGCCCAGCAGGCCGAGCACGCGCGCACGCACCGCCGTTGACCATGAGCGCGACGATCAGGACGTTTGCAGGGAAGCGCCCCGAGCTCGGCCGTGGCGTCTTCGTCGCCGAGAATGCCGCGGTGATCGGTGACGTGATCATCGGCGAGCAGTCGTCGGTCTGGTACGGCACGCAGATCCGCGGCGACGTGATGCCGATCCGCATCGGCGCGCGCACGTCGGTGCAGGACAACACCGTCGTTCACGTGACGAGCGGCTTCTCGGGCACGATCATCGGCAACGACTGCACGATCGGCCACAGCGCGATCATCCACGCGTGCACGGTCGAGGACTTCTGCCTGATCGGCATGGGCTCGATCATCCTCGACGGTGCGGTCGTCGGCCGCGGCAGCCTCGTCGGTGCAGGTGCGCTCGTGACACCAGGCACCATTATCCCACCGGGGAGTCTCGTGCTCGGGTCGCCCGCGAAGGTGAAGCGGCCGATCAACGACAAGGAGCGGGAGCAGATCGACTATGGCGCAAAGCACTATGTCGAGCTGGCTCGTGCCTACCTTGCAGACCCCGCGTGAAACTCGTTAGTGTTGAAGCGATGAGGCGTCCTGGACGTCTCATCGCAAGGGATGCAGGCGAGGATCGCTACACTGGTAGTCGCGCTGATGCTGCTCGTACGCGTCGCGCACGCCGATGGCGTCGACACGCTGATCAAGCAGCTCGGTGATTCGTCGTCGAAGGTGCGCCTCGCAGCGACGCTGAACCTCGCCAAGGCCGAGGACGATCGCGCGATCCTTCCGCTCGCGAAGACCGTCGTCAACGACGGAGACCGGGACGTGCGCGCGGCTGCCGCCGTCGCACTCGGCAAGCTCGTCACGTCGAGCACGAAGTCGTCGGTGAAGAACCTCGCCGTCGCGAACCTCAAGACGGCCGCCGCGAACGACTCGAGCGGCCTCGTGAAGCAGCAGGCGCAGAAGGCGCTCGACACGATCACCGGCGGCGGCGGCACGACCACCCAGCCGACGACCTCGAGCGGCAAGGGCGGTATCTACGTCAACATCGGCCCGATGTCGTCCAAGACGACCAGCAGCAAGAACGACAAGCTCCGCGCGCTGATGGTCAAGACGGCCGAGAAGACGCTCGGCAAGGTCGCCAGCACCATGCAGATCAGCTGGCCGGGCGGGGCGCCCAGCAAGTCGACCCTGTCCCAGAAGGGGGTCGCCGGGTTCTACGTCGACGGCACCCTCAACACCCTCGACGTCAAAGTATCCGGCAGCGGCGCCACGATCTCGTGTAAAGTCAGCATGTTGCTCGCAGACTTCCCCGACAAGAGCGTGTTCGGCTTCCTGAACGGCGGCGCCTCGGTCACGGCCTCCTCGTCCAAGACCGACCAGGACCTGGCGAGCGAGGATTGCGTGACGGCCGTGATCGAGAACTTGATCGCGAATAAGATCGTACCGACGATCAAATCGAAGGTTCCGTAATCGATGTCAGGCGGCAAACCACAACAGGCCGGCTACAAGCGCAGCTGGAAGAACCTCTTGCTCAACAAGAGGTACCAGCTCCGCTTCACGCTGTTCATGGTCGGCCTCTCCGCCGTCCTCATGTCCGTGCTCGGCGTGTGGGTGATGAAGGAGGCCAACGAGGCGACGACCGTCGCGATGGCCCGCGTCCGTGGCGAGGCATGCCCGAAGGTGCCCGAGGTGATCGAGATCCCCGGCACCGTCCCCGACGACGCCGCGGTGCCGATGAACATCGAGGACGAGCCGCCGCCGACCGACGGCGCGCCTGCACCCGCACCCGAGGCCGCGCCGGAGCCCTCGGCCGAGCCGCCTGCCGCGCCCGCCGCGCGGCCCGCGCCGTCGAAGGTCGACCCGGCGCACGTCGCGACGCACAACGCGCACACCGATCAGCTCGCGGTGAAGGCGCTGTGGTGTACCGACGCCGACTGCAAGCCC
>JAEWJO010000740.1 GCA_023386455.1 Pseudomonadota bacterium
GCTCGCCGGCGGCGCCGTGTACTTCGCGATGAGCGGCAAGAAGCACGATCGCAAGGCCGACGACGCCATCGCGACGCAGCCGACGATGAACGATCCGACGCCGACCGAGCGGCCGACCGAGACGACCGAGACACCGGCAGGCTCCGCGACCACCGAGGATCCCGCGGGCACGACGGGATCCGCCGCGACGACCGGCAGCGCAGCGACGACGGACTCGGCCGGCGCGGCCGCCACGCCGAAGACCGAGCCGAAGACCGAGCCGAAGACCGAGACGAAGACCGTGAAGACCGAGACGAAGCGGCCGCCGAAGGTCGAGACGAAGGCCGAGCCCGACGATGACGGTGACGCGACGATGTCGCAGAAGCTCACCGAGGCCGAGACCGCGCTGCGCGCGAGCGACTGGAAGCGCGCCGAGCAGCTCGCGAACGCGGTGACGAACAGCGACGAGTCCGGTCCGCGTCAGAAGGCGCGCGCGCTGCTGATCCACGGCACCGTGCAATGCCTCGGCAGGAACAACGAGGAGGCCGCGCGCATCGACGCGCGCAAGATCAGCGTCCCGGTCGTTCGCCGCAAGCTCGTCCAGATCTGCCGCAAGGCCGGTCTGCTCATGGGCGACTGAGGCGCTGCCAAATCGGCAAGGCTCGCGGCCGCCCGCGGACCGATCCGGCACGCGCTCGTCGTCGAAGATCGGCTAACCGCGCGAAGGGTCTCGCCGTCGATCTGGCCGGCGCGTTGCACCACGTCGGGCCATGCTCCTGTTCCGATCGCTGACGCTCGGCCTGCTCGGTGCGTGCTTCCTGCTCATCGCGACCCGACCGACGGTCGAGATCCGGCGGTCGTGCCCGATGCAGACACCGACGCTCGCGCTCGCGCAGCGGCCGATCATCGCGCTCGAGAGCTCGCGCCCGCTCTCACTCCCTCCCGCGGTGGTCGACGTCGCGCCCGGCGTGTCGGCCTCGCAGCTCGCCTCGCTCGTGCGGCTGGACGAAGGTGAACGCGTCGCGACGATCGACGATCGCGCGGTGAGCGGAACGCTCGATGCGGGCGTCGCGCTCGCGTCGCTCGACCTGACGTCGCGCCGCTACATCGATCTCGGCGTCGAGGGTCCACGCGGCACCCGCCGTGTCCTCGTGCTCCTCCATTGAACGTGAACGTGAACGAAGCGAGGGAGCGAGGAGCGAGCAGCGAGGGAGCGAGGAGCGAGGGAGCGAGCGATCAGTCCTTCTTGATCTGCTGCGCCAGATAGTTCTGCTCGCCGACCTGATGAATCAGCTCGAGCTGCGTCTCGATCCAGTCGAGGTGCTCCTCCTCGCTCACGAGGATCTTCGTCAGGAGGTCCTCGGTCGCGTTATCGGAGGCGGCGCGCGCCTTCTCGATGCCGGTGTTGAGGAACTTGATCGCGGTCAGCTCGAGCTGCATGTCGCTCTCGAGCTGCTCCTTCACGGTCTCGCCGACGCGGAGCTTGTGCAGCGCCTGCAGGTTCGGCACGCCCTCGAGGAACAAGATGCGGCTGATCACCTGATCGGCGTGCTTCATCTCGTCGATCGACTCCTCGCGGATCTTCTTGTAGAGCCGCTCGAAGCCCCAGTTCTCACACATCTTGGCGTGGATGAAGTACTGGTTGATCGCGGTCAGCTCGTTCGTCAACAGCTGATTGAGGAGCGTGAGGATCTCGTCGGTGCCCTTCATCACCGATGAGACTACACAGCCTCGCCCGTGACGTACGCGATGGCGCGCAAGAATCGCCGCGCAGCGATCACCACGTACGCGCTCAGCGCGTGCGTGTCGCGGGCACGAGATCGGCGGCGAGGATCAGCTGGTCCGACGCGCAGTCGCGGTTGTCGCGGCTGCAGCCGGCGGCGCCCTTCGCATCGAGGCGCTCGCGGAGCTCGCCGAGGCACGCACCGCAGCCCGTACCCGCACCGCAGCGCTGACCGATCTCCTCGATCGTGCGCGCGCCGTCGTCGATGATCGCATCCACATCGCGATCCGAGGTCGGGTGACACAGACAGACGATCATCGGCTTGTGAATTTGATAATGCATTTCAAAAGCAGTTCCGTCAAGGACAACCAACGGACGCCCAACGCAAGGCCGCCCGATCCTTGCCCCGGCGGTGGCCTGGCCATTTTCTGGCGCAATTCCTCGGAGTTACTAAACTCCTGATATGACGCACCGGCTCTGGCTCGGCCCGCTCGCCCTGGCGATGGCGCTGTCCGGCTGCAAGAAAACGGATGACAGCGCCGGCAAACCGGTCGAGCCACCGGATCTCCAGCTCGTCAGCGCCGGCAGCGAGCCGCGGCGCGACCTGGTCTACAAGGTCGCCAAGGGCAGCAAGCGCGAGCTCGAGATCACGATCGATCTCGCGATCGAGGCGGGCGACATGGGCGGCCCGCTGCCGACGATCGCGATGTCGCTGCTCGTCGCGGTCGAGGACGTACAGCCCGACGGCACGATGAAGCTGCACACGACGATCGTCGACGCGACGGCGCGCGAGAAGATCGAGAGCAACATCGCGCCGAACGCGCTGAACGGTCCGCTCGAGCAGATGAAGGGGCTCGCGCTGTCGTCGACCCTGTCGCCGAAGGGACGGCTGAGCAAGCCCGTCGTCGAGGGCGGCAAGCAGCTGTCGGATGCGGTCAACGTCCAGCTCTCGTCGCTGTCGGCGAGCTTTGGCGACGTGATGATGACGCTACCGGTCGAGCCGGTCGGCATCGGCGCGGTGTGGCGCAGCTCGCGCGCGATCGAGCAGAACCAGCTGAAGATGACCGCGGTCAACACGGTGACGCTGCTCGCGCTCGACGGTGACAAGATCGGCTACTCGATCGACACGACGCTCCACGGCGCCGATCAGAAGGTCTCCCTCGAGGGCCAGACGCTCGACGTCACCGACCTCACCGGCAGCGGCGGCGGCACCGGGACGCTCGGGCTGTCGACGCTCGAGGTCACCAGCGAGCTGACCGCGGAGCTGCGCAGCAAGATGCAGGCGGCTGGCGAGACCGAGGGCACGCCGATGAAGATGACGCTGCAGACGAAGCTGTCGTCGCGTTAAGGCGAGCAGAGCGCGCCGTACGTGCGGCAGCCGCCACCGGCGACCTCGTCGCACGTGTGATGGAGACCGTCGCTCGGCGAGAACATGCAGCGCGAGGCCGGCGCGCACGCGGCGCCCCATGCATCGCACTTGCCCTCGACGGCGTGCGTGCACTGCTTGTAGCTGCGATCGGCGGCGTCGTACATGCAGCCGTCGCTCGGCGCGCACGGGCCACCGAAGTGGAAGCACGCACCGGCGCCGCCGGCGAGGCACGTGAAGTAGGCGCCGGTACCAGCGTGGTAGACGCAGCCCGGTGCGAGGCACCCCACGTCGGGAATCGTCGCGATACCGCCGGAGCCGGTCGCCATGCCCGCCGCCGAGCCACTGCCACCCGCCTTCGCGCTGCCGGTCGCCGTCCCGCCACCGGTTCCGCCGGTCTTCACGCCCGTGGTGGGAGGCCCACAGGAGACGAGGCTCGCCGTCATGCCGAGCGTCAGACCGAGTGCGATTCCCAGGACGGAGAGCCGTGACACGGCGAGACTATAGCGTCCCGGGAGCGTGAATTCCCGTGCGGCTTGCGTGGGCTTTCCCCACACGGTCGTCGTGATCTTCCACGCGATCGACGCGGATTCGCGGGTACGAGCCTTGCTGTGCAAGGCCGGCATGCGCACTTCGCTGTGGGGCACGCTCCGCGTGTCGGGTCTTGCCACGTTCACGTTGCCGCTCCTGGGTGCCGCGGCACTCCTGGTCGCCGCCTGCGGCACCGACGTCGGTGACGACCCCGGCGACGACGAGCCCGTGCCGCGCGCGACCTGGTACCAGGATGTCGCGCCGATCGTGTCGAAGCATTGCATGGAGTGCCATCAGGAGGGCGGCATCGCACCGTTCGAGCTGACGACGTACGACATGGCGTACGACAACGCGACCCGCATGCTCGACAAGATCGAGTCGGGCCAGATGCCGCCGTTCGACGCGCGCGAGGAGCCCGACTGCACGCCGCGGTTCGGCTGGAAGGATGACCCTCGGCTCTCGCCCGCCGAGATCGACACGATCAAGGTCTGGATCGAGGACGGCCGCGCCGAGGGCACGATCGCCGAGGTGCCGGACCCGCCGAGCATCGAGCTCCCGAACGTGTCGCAGACGCTGAAGCCGGTCGTGCCGTTCACCGCGAGCGGCGATCGCGATCAGTTGATCTGCTACGTGCTCGACCCCAAGCTCGCGGCGGGCTCGTGGCTCACCGGACTGCAGATCCGCCCCGGCAACAACGACGTCGTGCACCACGTCGTGCTGACCGAGCTGATGCCCGGCGCCGAGCACGACGCGACCGTCGCCCAGCGTGGCATCGGCATACCGTGGGACTGCAGCCAGACCGCGACGCCGGGCTCGTTCGTCGTCAACATCTGGACGCCCGGCAACCAGCCGATGCAGACGTCGCAGGACCTCGCGGTGCCGATCCTCGCGGGCGCGAAGCTCGTGATGAACATCCACTACCACCCGGCCAATCGCGTACATCAGCCCGACGCGACCGAGGTCGACATCCGGACCTCGAGCACGTGGCCGCGCAAGATGTACTTCGTCGGTGCGTTCGGCAACTCGTTCCAGTCGCCGGAGCTGCTCGCCGATCCCGACGATCGCGTCGCGAACACGCCCGAGTTCCGCATCCCGGCGGGCGCGGCGGACCACAACGAGCACATGCGGATCACGATCCCGCAGCTCGGCGACCTCCAGAACGTGCAGCTCTACTCGGCGAACCCGCACATGCACATGATCGGGACCCACATCTCGGCGACGATCGAGCGGCCGGCCGCGCGCGGCAACGATCCGCAGAACGAGTGCCTCGCGAACGGCGGCTGGAACTTCGACTGGCAGCGCACGTACATCTACGACACGACGCTCGACAAGCTGCCGACGCTGCAGGCCGGTGACGTCCTCGACCTCAAGTGCAAGTGGAACAACACGATGGCGAACCCGTTCGTGCAGCGCGCGCTCGCGGATGCGGGCCTGCCGGCGCCGGTGCCGATCAACCTCGGCGAGGGCTCGCTCGACGAGATGTGCCTCGAGATCTTCGGCCTCGCGGTCGACGCACCGGCGATGCCGACGTCGCGCACGATGCCGACGGTCGATCAGCTCCCGATGGAGCTGATGAACGCGATGCGCGTTCCGGCCGTGCGTTAGAGCTGCGTCGCAAGCACGATGCCGGCACCGACCGCGACGACGAACGCGACGATCCAGACGAGCCGGCGGATCGTGGCCTCGCGCGCGGCGATCTTGCTCATGTCGTAGGTGGGGCCGCGAGCCGGCGCGCCGAAGCCCGGCGGTGGATACACCGGCGGCGGAAACGCGCCCGGCACCGGCGTGACCAGCGGCGTGCCCTGCCCCTCGCCTGGTCGCGCGCGCGGCGGCGAGGAGAACGGCGCGACGACGACCTGCGGCAGCGGCGTGTGCGTGTGCTTTGACTCGAGCGGCCGCGGCATCGGCGCGACCGGCACCACGGCGCGCGGCATCGTCGCCTCACCGCGCGAGACCTCGACGTCGTCGGCGACGGTCGCATCGCTGTCGTCGTCGCCCTCCTCGCCCCACGGATCGGCGTCGTCGACGCGCTCGAGCTTCGGCGTGCGCAGCGACTCGAGGATCTTCTCCGGCGGCGGCGTGATCGTCGTCGCGTCGACGTCGTCGTCGGCAACCACGATCGCCGGCGTCTTCGCGGTCTCGCGGTCACCGACGTCGAGCGCGAGCGTGCGCGTGTGATCGGGCGCGACCTTCGCGAGGAGCGCGAGCAGATCCTCGCGCAGCTCGCCGACGCTCGCGTAGCGCCGGTCGGTGTCCTTCTCGAGGCAGCGCATGACGATGCGATCGAGCTCCTCGGGCACCGGCGCGCGCAGGTACAGCGGCGTCGGCCGCAGCTTCAGCATCGCGGCGAGGGCGGCGGCCGCCGTCTGCGCCTCGGGGAATGGCCGCGTGCCGGTGATCATCTCGTACATGACGATGCCGAGCGTGTAGATGTCGGTCTGCCCGGTCACGGTGCCCCCGACCATCTGCTCCGGCGACATGTAGTCGAGCGTGCCGATCATCTGGCCCGCGTTCGTGATGTCCGACGAGTCGAACGAATCGCTGCCGCGGATGATCTTCGCGATGCCGAAGTCGAGCACCTTCACGAAGTCGGGATCGTCGTCCTTGCGCTCGAGGTGGATGTTCGTCGGCTTGAGATCGCGATGGACGATTCCGAGCGCGTGCGCTTCCTCGAGCGACTCGCAGACCTGGGACGCGATCTTCGCGACGGTCTTCCAGTCCATCGGCCCGCCGGCCTCGTAGCGATCGAACACGCTCTCGCCGGACAGCAGCTCCATCACGATGAACAGCGTGCGGTCGGCGGCCTGGCCGAGCTCGTACGCGGTGATCGTGTGCGCGTTGCGCAGGCTCGTCATCGTCGCGCCCTCGCGTCGGAACCGGGCGAGCACGCCGAGATCCTGCGCGAGATCGGGATGCAGCACCTTCAGCGCGATCGGGTGGCCACTCTTGACGTGCACCGCGCGGTAGATCGCGCCGAAGCCACCCGACGCGATCTTCTCCTCGATGCGGAATCGCTTGTCGAAGATCGAGCCGATGAGCGGATCCATCACCGCGATCGCGGTCTCGCTCTCGGTCGGCTTCGACACCGAGGTCGATGGTACCCGCGTCCGCTCCGGGATGCCTCAGGCCATCACGCGCAGCACCTGTAACATCGTGAGGAGCTCGCGAACGAGCGCACGCAGCGGCGGCCGCTGGGAGCCGGTGTGTCCGTAAAGGCCCGTGATGTGGACGCGGACGCGCGCGTTGACGAGCCGGCGCGCGAGCTCGTGAGACATCTCGTACGGGATGACATCGTCGTCGGTGCCGTGGACGAGGTCGACCCGGCAGCGCACGCGCGGCAGGTACGGCGTCGGATCGAGCGCGCGCGCGTCGAACCGCTGGAGCGCCGTCCTCGCGAGCTCGGTCGCACCGGGTACGGCACCGATGCCGATCAGGAACAGCTCGCGCACGGTCTCGGGAATTGTCGCAGCGAGCTCCTCGGCGACCGCGACGAACCGCCGGTCGAGCTTCATGTGCGGGCGCCCCCACGTCTGCTCGACGTACCGCCGCCACCCGGCGATCAGCTCGTCGCGTGCGCTGCGCTCGTGATCGATCAGATCGAGCAGGTTCATGATCACGACCGGCTGGTTCAGCGGATCGCGCGTCGCGCTGCGCCCCGACGCGACCTCGCCGCTCAGGCAGAACCGCATCGTCTCGTGGAAATCGGAGTAGCCGCCGAACAGCACGAGCCGGTCGACCGCATCGGGTTGCTCGGCCGCGAGCGCGAGCGCGAGCAGCGAGCCGAACGAGATCGAGAACACGACCGGCTTCTCCGGCGAGTCCGACCACCGCGGCAGCGCGGCCGCGATCGTCGCGAAGTCGGTGACCGCCGTCGCATCGGGCATCAGCGCGAGGTACGCGGGGATGAACGGCGCGACGACGAGGTGACCGGCGGCGGCGAGGATCCGGCAGAACCGATCCATGCGCGGATCGTCCGGCCCAGCGTAGTGGAGGCCCGGCGCGATCAGGAACGTCCGGGCCCGGCGACGGCGCGTGCCGTACACGCGCACGCGGATCCCGTCGAGCGCGTCGTCGAGCGTCGCGACCGCTGGCGCCCGTTCCGCGTCCGCCCACGGACCGAGCCAGCGCGCGAGCTGCGGGATGGTACCGATCATCGTTCCGGGCACGACGGCGGAGCGCCGCCACCGTTGAGGTTGTCGAACCGGACGACGTCGGGCTGCGAGGCAGCCAGGTTGTCGTACCCGGCGGAGAGCGTCACGAGCGTCAGCGTCGGCACCGCGCTGGGCTCGTCGTGCTGAGTCGTCCACGTGACGCCGTCCGGCGAGGTCTCCCAGTACGTGCGCCCGGCGCGCTCGCGGATCTG
Source organism: Pseudomonadota bacterium (assembly GCA_023386455.1). GTDB lineage: Bacteria > Myxococcota_A > Polyangia > Haliangiales > Haliangiaceae > JABFXX01. Next base: position 7,963 of record JAEWJO010000740.1, read on the forward strand.
CCACCACCGGTGCGCGACCGGATCGTACGGCATCGTCGCGCGATCGAAGATGACGTCGGCGATCCGGACGCGCATCATGATCATCCCCGCCTCGAACTCGACGCTCGGCCCGTCGGTGTGATCGACGGTCGTGTTGAGGAGCAGCAGCGCATTGCCCTCGAGCTGCGTGTTGGCCTTGACCACCTCGACGAACACGCGGTCGTCACCGTAATCGTAGAGGTTCGTCGACACGTAGCCGGTGTAGTCGAACGTGACGCCCCCGCTGAGCTGCAGCTCGAGCCGGCCGTTGATCTCGACGTGCTTCGACGTCGTGTCCTCGTACGACTTGCCCCACGTCACGCCGTCGAACACGCCGTCGTCGAAGTTGTCGACGAGCAGGTGCGACGTGCCGAGACACGGCGCTTCCGGGCCGTCTCCCGCGCCGCCATCGGCGACATCGAAGCCGAGGCGACCGCACGCGCTCGCGAGGAGCGAGATCACGACGAACGCCCGGCTCACCACCGGGCGATCCTAACCGACTACGGGAAGATGCCGCGCTCTTTGTAGCAGTGCGACAGGCGCTCGAGACCGATCGCGTAGCTCGCGGTGCGCCAGTCCGTCTTCTGCGCCTGGGCGTACTGGCGAACGTTCGCGTAGGTCTGCTTCATGCGGCGCTCGAGGCGGCCGAGCACGTCGGCGAGCTCCCACTGCTCCGCGCGCTTGTTCTGCAGCCACTCGTAGTAGCTGACGATCACGCCGCCCGAGTTGCAGAGGATGTCCGGGATGACATCGATGCCCTTGTCGAGCATGATCGCCTCGGCCTCGGGGTACGTCGGGCCGTTGGCGCCCTCGACGACCATCTTCACCTTCAGCGCCTTCGCCTCGGCGACGCCGATCTCGAGCTCGAGCGCGGCGGGTACGAACACGTGCGCGTCGAGCGAGAAGAACTCCTCGCGGGTGATCTTCGAGGCGCCCTTGTAGTTCGCGACCGAGCCGGTCTTGTGGACGTGCTCGCCGAGCTTGTGCGGGTTGATGCCCTCGGTGTTGGCGATGTAGCCGCCGACGTCACCGACGCCGATGATGACGGCGCCCTTCTGCGACAGCAGGCGCGCGGCGTAGCTGCCGACGTTGCCGAAGCCCTGGATGATGACGTGCGCGCCGTCGAGGTTGAAGTTGCGGTCCTTCGCCCACTCGGTGATGCAGTGGACCACGCCCTGGCCGGTCGCCTCGGCGCGGCCGTGGCTGCCGCCGGCCGACACGCTCTTGCCGGTGACGACGCCGCGGACCGTGTTGCGGTCGCCGGAGCCGACGATGTTCATGTACGTGTCCATCATCCAGACCATCGTCTGGCTGTTGGTGTTCACGTCGGGCGCCGGGATGTCGAAGTCCGGGCCGATGTTGCTGCCGAGCGCCGCGGTGAAGCGACGCGTGATGCGCTCGAGCTCGTTCCGGCTGTACTGGCGCGGGTCACACTTGACGCCGCCCTTGCCACCGCCGAACGGGATCTCGTGCAGCGCGCTCTTGTACGTCATCCACGACGCGAGGGCCTTCATCTCGTCGAGATTGGCCTCGTGGTGGTAGCGCATGCCGCCCTTGTACGGGCCGAGGATGTTGTTGTGCTGGACGCGGTAGCCCTTGAACATCTCGAACTTCCCGTTGTCGCGACGGACGGGGAAGTTGACGATCAGCTCGTTCTTCGGCTGGCCCAGGATCGCGGCGACGTCCTGATCGATGTTGATGAGCTTCATCGCCTTTTCGATCTGCTTGGTAGCGACCTCGAAAAGGTTGCCGCGGTCTTTCAGTGAGACTTCGGTCTTCGCTGCCGACGGTGCTGCCGGCGGCGTTGTTGCAGTACTCATGTTGCGGCTAGGCGTACCGCCCCCACCCGGGAGGTAGCAATCAAATCCTTGCCCATTTCACATCGTTACGCGGCGCGTAATAGTAGGGGAACGTGACGGATCAACAGCTCGCCTCTCAAGTTGTCGAAGGAGGCCGACTTCGTGCCCTCTTGCTCGAGCTCTGGCAGCGGACCCGGATGGACTGGGGGTTCGTCACCGATCGGCTATCAGCGACATTTCGCAAGGAAACCTGGGTCGGCGCGCACGAGAGAAGGTTCGTCAGCGAGACGCTCTACGGGATGGTCCGACACATGCGTCGGATCGACCTCGCGCTCGAGCGCGGTCGCCGCGTGAAGAAGGTGCCTCGCGATCTGGAGCGGCTGCTCGCGCTGCTCGTGCTCGAGCACCTGATCGAGCCGGCGCGTGCTGCCGCGGTCGAGCGCGACCTCGACTGGAACGCGGTGCGCGGCGTCGACGAGGTGATCGCGCTCGAGCGCCGGCCGGTGACGCGGATCGCGCTCGGCGCATCGCTACCCGACTGGCTCGCGCAGCGCCTCCACGATGACTGGGGTGACGAGGCGGAGGCACTCGCGCTCGCGCTCAACCAGCGCGCGCCGATGACCGTGCGCGCGAACACGCTCGTCGGCGATCGCGACGCGCTCGCGGCCGAGCTCGGCAAGGAAGGTCTCGCGACGCATCCCGGTCAGTGGAGCGAGACCGCGCTCGTCGTCGACACGCGGACGAACCTGTTCGCGTCGGCGGCGTTCAAGCGCGGCGCGATGGAGGCGCAGGACGAGGGCAGCCAGCTGCTCGCCGAGCTCGCGAATCCGGTGACCGCGAAGGCACTCGTCGTCGACTACTGCGCGGGCGCCGGCGGCAAGACGCTCGCGATCGCGGCGCGCCTCGCGAACCGCGGCCGGATCGTCGCGAGCGATGTCGACGGCAAGAAGCTCGAGGAGCTGCGCCGGCGAGCGCGCCGGGCCGGCGTGTCGAACGCGCAGGCGATCCTGATCGACGGCGGCGGCTGGCCACGCGAGCTCGATGCGCTCCGCGCGAAGGCCGACGTCGTGTTCGTCGATGCGCCGTGCTCGGGCATCGGCGCGCTTCGGCGGAACCCCGAGGCGCGCTGGCGCCTGCGTGAGGCCGACATCGCTGGCTTCGTCGCGCGCCAGACCGCGATCATGAAGACCGCGATCGGTCTGGCCGCTCCGGGTGCACGCGTCGTCTACGCCACGTGCTCGCTTCTGACCGCGGAGAACGACGGTGTCGCGAACAACCTCGCCGGCGTCGAGCCAGTTGCTCTCAGCGAGGTCCTCGGAGAAGAGCGTGCGCGGGCGCTCGGCCGGCAAAATGCCCTGACGGTGACGCCGAGCAAGCACGGAACCGACGGGTTCTACGCGCGCGTGATGAAGCGCGTTTGATCGTCCCGTGCCACGCGGGCATCGTCCCTGCATCCTTCCAGGCATGGACCGCGCCCACCGGGATCAGGTGACGCCTTCGTCAACATTGCTCGTTGCCAACGGCAACGCGCAGGCGCTCGCGCGGCGTGATACGTTCGAAAAGCGAATGCCGATCGATGTCAGCGTGGTGCGCGATTTGACAGCGCTTCGCGCCCTCGAGTCAGAATGGAGAGGACTCGCAGCGGTCGGACCGGGGACACTGTTCCGCGGTCCTGACTGGCTGATCCCGTGGTGGCTCGCCTACCACAACACGCTCGCAGCCGAGCTTCACGTGCTCGTCGGCCGCGCGACCGAGGCCGACACCACGGGCACCCAGGTCGGCGACATCGTCTGCATCGCGCCGTTCTATCGCCGGTCCGTCAGGGTCGCGCTGCTCGACACGCGCGAGCTGCGCATGATCGGCGATGCCGGACCTCGCCCGCCGTCCCTCGATCTGCTCGCGCGACCGGGCTGGGAGGATCGCGCCGGCGCCGCGCTCGCGAAGACGCTGATCGACGATGCGGCGAGCTGGGACGTGATCGATCTCGAGCCCCTCGCCGATCCGTCGCGCGTCCGCGCCAACCTCGTCCAGCGCATCGCCCCCGCGGGCTTCACCGTCGAGAGCGCGCCGAGCGCGGGCGGTGCGAGCCGCATCGCGCTCGCACTCGCGCCGACCGACGCGAGCGACGCGACCGGGGTCATCACGACGCACGGCGACGACCTCGCCTCGCTCCGCAAGGGCATGAGCGCGTTGCGCCGGCTCTCGCGTCTCGAGTGGGCCGAGCGCGACGAGCCCTCGCCGCTCGCCGACAACGAGGCCGCATCGCTGCTCGAGGAAGTCGGGATGGAGCTCGGCAAGCAGGGCCGCGTCCGGCTCGCGCGCCTCGACGATGCCGCCGGCGAGGCCGTCGCTGCGGCGCTCGTGTTCGACGATGGTGACCGCGCCGTCGTGCTCGCGATGGCCGTCGATCCGCAGGTCCCGCCCAAGCGGGCCGCTCGCCTGCTCCACGCCGAGGCGCTCGCCGCGCGCGCGCGAGGCATGGTCGCGCTCGACGTCGTCACCGGTGCCGTCGAGTATCCGATGCCGCAGCTGCCGACCTCGAAGCAGCCCGCGCTCTCGGTCCGCATCTGGGGTCACAGCAAGACCGCGTCGGTCGGCCGCACGGTCAACAGCGTCGCCCGGCGCGCACGCCGCGCTCGCGAGACGCCGGCCGTCGCCGCCGCGCAGGCGCGAGCCGCGTGGACGAAGATCCGCACCGCGGCGGCGAGCGTCGCGCACTACGATCGCTACGGCCTCTACCGCGGCCAGCTGTGGACGCGCGGCATCGAGCCCCCGCAGGGCCTCGAGCTCGGCGCGTTCACCGAGGCCGACTTCGACAAGCTCGACGAGGCGCGCCGCGCCGATCTGATCGAGCAGCTGCAGCTCGACGAGGAGACCGCACGCCGGTTCTGGCGCCGCGGCGACAACGCGGTGCTCGCGACGCTCGGCGTCCGCCCCGCCGGCATCTCGTGGACCGCCCGCGGCCCCGTCGAGGTGCCCGAGCTCGGCCGGACGCTGCGCATGTCGAAGTACGACGCGTACATCCACAGCGTGTTCGTCGCGCCCGCCGCTCGCGGCCGCGCCGTCGCGCCGGTCATGCTCGAGCACCTGGCCAAGGAGCTGCGCGCGACCGACGCGTACCGGTCGTGGGCGCTGATCTCGTCGCACAACCAGGCGTCGATCCGCGCGTTCCAGAAGGCGTCGTTCACGCCGGTGTGCGACGTGATCCACGCGAAGATGGCGACCGTCGATCGCGTGGTCTGCCGGCCGCCCGACCCCGAGGCCGAGGAGCTGCTCGGGCTCGATCAGTAGAAGCCGGCTCTCGGCCTGATCAGTAGACGGACCCGAGGGCGATCGATCGATCGGCGGTCCGAACGGAGTGAGGATCGCCGACTCCTTGGCCCGAGGGTTCCCCTCGGGGGCTCTCGGCCCCGTTCGTTCAGTAGGTGATGGCGAACTCGCGCTCGCCACCCGTCGGCGCGAGCTCCTCGACCGCTACCCGATCGACTCTCGCGGCCGATGGACCGCGCTGGCACCATCGCAGGAGAGCCTCGATCGTGTCGTCCGGCCCTTCCGCTTCGAGCTCGACGCTGCCGTCTGGCTTGTTCCTCACCCAGCCGACGACGCCGAGCCTGCGTCCTTCGTGTACCGTCGACGCGCGGAACGAAACACCCTGGACGCGCCCGGAGACGATCGCGCGGATGCGGCGCATGGCGGAACTCTCCCACACAGATAGCGTGTTAGGTTGAGAAGGATGGCCCGCGTGCTCAGGCTACCCGACAAAGGTCGGTTGCTCGTGTGCACGGATCTGCAGGGCTGCATGCGGGATTTCAACCGGATGGTCGAAATCTTCGAGCAGGCGCTGATCGCGTATGCCGGCGACGCGCACCTGCTGTTCACCGGCGACCTGATCCACGGCCCGCACATCGAGCCCGAGGACTGGCCGGACTTCCTCGGCGAGTACTATCGCGACCAGTCGGGCGAGGTGATGATCGCGTACGCGGGCCTCGCGGCGCAGTATCCCGGCCGCGTCCACGCGCTGCTCGGAAACCACGAGCACGGCCACGTCGGTGGCCCTCACACCGCGAAGTTCGCAGCGGACGAGGTCGCGCTGCTCGAGCACATCCTCGGCCCGTCGGCGACGGCGCGCATGCGCGGCATCATCCACACGTTCGCGCTCGCCGCCGTCAGCAAGTGCGGTGCGATCTTCACGCACGGCGCCCCGGCGGCGGTCGTCGAGTCGGTCGCCGACCTCGAGGCGGCGGACCTGTCGGGCGCCGGCTACGCGAGCCCGCTCGATGTCCTCGACACGCCGGTCGTCGGCAAGATCCTGTGGGCCCGCTCGGCGACCGAGGGCGAGGCGCGACGATTCCTGAAGGCGATGGGCGGGACGATGTCGATCTACGGCCACGACGTCATCCCCGAGGGGTTCGAGAAAGTCGGAGACGAGCAGATTGTCGTGTCGACGAGCTTCGGCGTGTTCGACACGAACAAGATCTACGTGTCGCTGGACCTCGCCGGAAAGTACAGAGGAGTCCAGGACTTGCGCATCGGCCACGAGCTCTTGCCCCTCTATCCGGACAAGGCCCCTGCCCGCCTGGGCGGTCGGGCCAAGGCATCGTGATGCCCCTTGCATTTGGGTCGATGCATCCCTATATCTACCCGCTGCTATGAAGGACACCGCAGGTCACCCGCACTACCGCCCCGCTCGCATCTCGTGTGCATGCGGCGCGATTCACGAGACGTTCTCCACGCGCGGAGACTTCGGCATCGATATCTGCTCGAACTGCCACCCGTTCTTCACGGGCAAGCAGAAGCTGATGGATACCGCTGGCCGCATCGACCGCTTCAACAAGAAGTACGCGAAGGCGACCGCGAAGTCGTAATGACGCGCAACTCGCTCAGTTAGCGAGAGGCCGCCATGTTCGACACGCCGAATTTCAAGGACAAGATGGCGACGCTCGAGCGTCGCCACGAGGAAGTCGGAGCGCTGCTCGGCACCGCCGAGGTCATCAACAAGCGCGCCGAGTTCATGAAGCTCTCGCGCGAGCACGCGGATCTCGATCCGCTGGTCGGCGCGTGGAAGTCGTATCAGAAGCTCATCGATGATCTGAAGCAAGCGCGTCAGATGATCGAGGCCGAGAGCGACGCCGAGCTTCGCGAGCTCGCGCGCGAAGAGGCCAAGCAGCTCGAGGACTCGCGCGTCAGCGCCGAGCAGCAGCTGAAGATCCTGCTCCTGCCGAAGGATCCCAACGACGGCAAGAACGCGATCCTCGAGATCCGCGGTGGTACCGGCGGTGACGAGGCCGCGCTGTTCGCCGGCGATCTGTTCCGCATGTACTCGCGGTTCGCGGAGCGTCAGGGCTGGAAGGTCGAGACCATGTCGATGTCCGAGGGCTCCTCGGGCGGCATGAAGGAAGTCATCTGCCTCATCGAGGGCAAGGATGTCTTCTCCAAGCTCAAGTTCGAATCGGGCGTGCATCGCGTACAGCGCGTGCCCGCGACCGAGGCGCAGGGCCGCATCCACACGTCGGCCGCGACCGTCGCCGTGCTGCCGGAGGCCGAGGAAGTCGACGTCAAGATCGACGAGAAGGACCTCAAGATCGACACGTACCGGTCGAGCGGCGCCGGCGGTCAGCACGTCAACACGACCGACTCGGCCGTGCGCATCACGCACCTCCCGACGGGCGTCATCGTCGCCTGCCAGGACGAGCGCAGCCAGATCAAGAACCGCGCGAAGGCGATGAAGATCCTGCGCTCGCGCATCCTCGAGGCCGAGCGCGAGAAGCAGATGCAGGCGGAGGCGGCGTCGCGCAAGTCGCAGGTCGGCTCGGGCGATCGCAGCGAGAAGATCCGCACGTACAACTTCCCGCAGGACCGCGTCACCGATCACCGCATCGGCCTGACGAAGCACAACCTGCCGGCGATCATCGACGGCAACATCGACGACATCATCGACGCGCTGCGCGCGCACGACCAGGCCGAAGCGCTCAAGGCGCAGGCTGGTCTGTGAACCGACTCGCGCTCGCCGTCCTCGTGCTCGGTGCGTGCGGCGATCGCCGGGCGCCGATCGCGTCGTGCGACGACGACCTGCGGGGCACGTGGGTCACCGATCGCGGCGCGCGCTGGATGATGCTCGACAACGGCGCGACGCTCGAGGCGTACCCGATGTTCGACGACACGGTGCCGGACGGCGCGCCGCGCGTGGTCGATCTCCGCCGCGGCGAGAAGCTGCAGGGCGAGGTGAAGCGCCGATACATGGCCGGGAGCGCGCTGTGCGAGGCGACCGCGCCGATCCGAATCGCGAAGTGCAAGGCCAGCGGCCTGCAGGTCGTCGTCGCAGATCCGCCGGCGCCGCTCGCGCTGACCCCGGCCTGCGCGTGGCCGGGACCGACGGCATCGCGCGTCGAGCACTGGCGTCGCGAATAGCGATCTATCGGCCGCGCGGCAGGTCGGCGACCGCGATCTCGAGCCCGGGAATCGTCGTCGCCCGGAGCACGTCGCCGTCCCGAAGGATCTGACACGACGCGTAGCCGTCGGATCGCGGATCCGTGTAGACCTCGGCCGTCATGTCCTCGACGCGAACGATCCAGTACTCGGGGACGCCCGCTGCGGCGTAGACGATCCGCTTCAGGCGGTCGTGCTTCAGCGTCGTGTTCGAGACCTCGATCAGGAGCAGCGACGCGGTCGGGTGGTCGCCTTCGATCGGTTGTTCCATGCTGAACACGCCGACGTCGGGCTCCGGCTCGGACCATTCGCTCGCGGCGAACGGGAGCTGGCAACGAACGCGATAGCGGCCCTGGGTGCTCAAGATGATCCGCTGCGTCAGCCACTCGACCACGCGTGATGGCGCCGGATCGTGCGGACTCATCGTGACGAGCATTCCGGCCAGCAACTCGACGTGCTCGTCGCTGCCGTCGAAGATGCCGGCATGCACCATCTGATCGAACTCCTTGCGGCAGATCGGTCGGATCCAGTCGGGAACGAGCTCGAGCTCGTGCATATCCGCGAGCATATCGCCTCCATGACGGAGCCGCATCGCACTTCGCGTGCCGCGCCAACCGTGCGAGATCGCGAGGAGCCTCGTCCGGATGTTCCGGCGTCCGGACAACGCTCGTCCGACTCTCGGTAGGATGCCGGACGTGAAACGGAGCGTCGGAATCGGTGTTGGAATCGCCCTGATCGTCGCCGCGCTGATCTCGTGGAAGGCGTGCGGCGGCGGATCGTCCTCCTCCTCCAGCAAGTCGACCGCGGGCGCGACCACGAAGGGACCGAACGGGGCTGGTGCGTCGCAGCGCCGCGACAGCGGGCCTCCGCAGCCGGCATCGCTCGCGGGCCGCGTGACACGCGCGTCCGACGGCGCCGGTGTCCCCGGTGCGGTCGTCTCGATCGCGCCCGCCGAGCTGATGGCGATGTTCATCAAGTCGAGCGCGCCGACGCTGACGGCGATCACCGATGCGAACGGCACGTGGAAGGCGCCGCGCGTGATGCCCGGCGCGTACGTGATCGCGGCGACCGCGAAGGGCTTCTTGCCGGGCACGCGCGAGAAGGTGACGATCGGCTCGAGCGAGCAGCGAGGCGGCCTCGACCTCGTGCTCACCGCCGGCGGCGTCGTCGTCAGCGGCACGGTCACCGACGTCGGCGGCGGCCCCGTCTCCGACGCCCGGATCACCGCCGGCAAGGACGGCATGCCCGATCTGTCGGGCCGCGCCGACTTCGTCACGACGACGAACGGCGACGGGAAGTACGAGATCACGCTGCCCGCCGGATCGTTCGGCCTCGTCGCGACGCACGACGAGTACGCGAGCAAGCAGCAGCATATCGAGGTCGAGTCGGTGCCGCTGACCGTCGACTTCTCGCTCGTGCCGGGCGCGGTGATCCGCGGCCAGGTCGTCGCCCGCGACAGCGGCAAGGGTGTCCCCGGCGCGCTCGTCCGCGCCGAGGGAGGTCGCGGTGGCCGCGGCGACGACGGAACCGTGATCGCGGACGAGAACGGCAACTTCACGCTGCGCAGCCTGGGCTCGGGCGTCATGGAGCTGTTCGCGATGGGGCGCGGCTACGCGTCGGCCGATCCGACGACGGTGCCGGTCGGCATCGGGGAGCAGGTCGATGGCATCCGCGTGCTGGTCGATCGCGCGTACTCGATCTCCGGCCGGGTCGTCCGCAAGGGCAAGCAGGACGAGGGCATCCCCGGCATCACGCTCGGCGCGTTCTCGATCGCGGCGAAGGCGTTCGGCCTCGCCCTCGAGCCGAGCGCCAAGGATGGCTCGTTCGAGATCGTCGGCGTGAAGCCGGCGAGCTACATGCTGTTCGCGGTCGGTGAGGGCTCGGTGCCCGAGATCGGCAAGAACGTCGAGGTCGTCGACAAGGATGTCGAGGACGTCATCGTCGAGCTCGCAGCCGGCGTCACGCTGACCGGCCGCGTCGATCCGCCGATCGCGTCGACGGATATGTCGCTCGCGCCCGCCGGCGACATCGGCATCGCGAACATGTTCGAGGCCGCGAAGGCCCTGCTCGTCCGCGGTGCGACCGACGCGAGCGGCGCGTTCACGCTCCACAACGTGCCGGCCGGTGCGTTCAAGCTGAGCGGCATGGCGCCCGACGGCCACGCCGGCGACCTCGCGATCGTCGTCGGCGAGACCGACCAGTCGGGGCTCGTCGTGAAGCTCGACGCGCGCGCGTCGGTCAGCGGCCGCGTCATCGACACGGCCGGCGCGCCGGTCAGCGGGACGCGCGTCAACGCGCAACGCCTCGATGACGAGGACACGAAGAAGGTCTCGTTCTCGCTCAACGAGCGCCGGTTCGGCGGTGCGATGACCTCGCCGGACGGCTCGTTCAAGCTCGTCGGGCTCGAGCCCGGGAAGTATCGCATCCGCGCGATGGAGGACCGCGACGACTTCTCGGCAATGTTCGACAAGAAGGCACCGACCGGCAAGTCGAGCGTCGAGCTCGACCTGACCGCCGCGGTCGAGAGGCCGGGCGTGCTGCTGACCGTCGAGGCGAAGGATGGCGTCATCCGCGGCGTCGTCCTGGGGACCGACAAGAGGCCCGCGGCCGACGCGTGGGTCACCGCGCATCGCGTGACCGAGACGGGCGGCGTCGCCGAGTTCAAGGGCGCGCGCTTCGGGTTCCGCAGCACGCCGGTGCTGACGAACGACGCCGGCCAGTTCACGCTCTCGAAGCTTCGCAAGGGGACCTACGACCTCGTCGTCGACGGTCCGAAGGGCGGCTCGCGCGCCGAGCGCAAGGGCGTGAAGACCGGCGAGCAGGTGACGATCACGCTCGCCGCGCTCGGGACGCTGACCGGCAAGGTGACGGTCGGCGGCGAACCGGTGACGTCGTTCGACCTCGAGTGCGAGGGGCCGAACCACGACGAAACCGAGCGCCACTTCGACGCCAAGGACGGCGCGTACTCGCTGGACCGCCTCGCCCCGGGCCCGTACGAGTGCGCGGTGTCGGCCGACGCGGGCACCGCGAAGGGCACGATCGAGGTACCGACCGGCCCGGCGCAGCTCGACTTCGCGCTGACGCGCTACGCGACGGTCACGGGCGTCGTCGTCGACGTGCTATCGAAGCAGCCGGTCGTCGGCGTCAACGTGTTCGCCGGGGCCGAGTCGTTCAACAACAAGGTCGTCGCCGACGTATTCGGCGGCCGCGCTCCAAAGACCGACGCGACCGGCCGCTTCGTGATCGACCGTGTCGGGATCGGCAAGGGCAAGGTCACGATCATGCCGAAGACCGGCTTCCAGCCGCTCGGTCAGGCCGAGTACACCGCGAGCGAGGGCCAGCGGGTCGACGTTGGCACGATCCAGATCATCCCGCCCCGCGACGGCGACGCCGGCACGTTCGGGATGTCGACGACGGTCGACGGCGACAAGCTGACGGTGTCGTCGGTCAAGGACGGCGGGCCGGCGCAGGCGGCCGGCGTTCAGGTCGGCGACCGCGTCATGTCGATCATGGGCCGCGACGTCAGTGCGCTGACGCCGCAGGTCGCGCACGCCCTGCTCGAGTCCGGCACGCCGCCGGTCGGCATGACACTCCAGCTCGCGCTCGATCGCGCAGGCTCGCCGGTCACCGCGATGGTGACCTCGGTGAAGTGGTGAGCCGCTACTTCGCGCCGAGCAGCTTGCTCAGCTGCTCGCGCATCTTCTTCGTCTCGCCGCTGACGTCGCCCTTCTCGAAGCCCGACCGCACGTAGCGGATGACGCCCTTGTCGTCGGCGACGAACGTCGTCGGCATCGAGTCGGAGCCGTACTTGGCGACGACCGCGCTCTTGTCGGCCGGCAGGTAGACGAGCTGGAGGTTCGTCAGCTTGAGCTTCTTGTTGAACCGCTTGCCGTCGTCGATGTTGTCGTCGATGTTGATCGAGACGAACTTCACCTTGCCCTTGAACTCGGGCGCGAGCTTGTCCCACGCGGGCAGCTCCTTCGCGCACGGCTTGCACCACTCGGCGCCGACCGTGACGAGCACCCAGCCGCCCTTGAGCGACTTGAGCTTGAACGACTTGCCGGCGCCATCGACCGCGATATCGAGCTCGGCGAGGCGGTCTCCGACCTTCAGCGCCTGTGCGTGAGACGTCCGGCCGAGGCCGAGCGTCAGGAACAGGACGGCGATCGCAAGGCTGCGCATGGAGATGAGACGGACACTCCCGGTCATCGATTCACCGCGAGCTCTTCGTCGATCCACATCTCGATGTACTTGGGATGCAGGGGGCCCTCGTACTTGCGGTCGTTGAAGTAGAGCGTCGGGGTCGAGTCGACGCCCGCGGCATCGCCCTGGGCGAGGTCGGACGCCACCTGACCACCTGCGGCATTGTAGGCAGCCTCGAACTTCACCGGGTCGAGGCCGATCTGCTTGGCGTAGCCCATCACGTCGTCGTGCGTGTGCGCGGGCGACTTCGCGAACAGGAGGTCGTGCATCGGGTGGAACTTGCCGAGCTGGTGCGCGGCGACCGCCGCCTGCGCCGCGCTCTTGCTGTCGTGGTGCATCTGCAGCGGGAACATCATGTAGTGCAGCGAGACCTTGCCCTGGCGATCGGCCATCACCTGCTCGAGGAGCGGCTTGAACATCTGGCAGTGCGGGCACTCGTAGTCGAAGAACTCGACGAGGCGGATCGGCGCGTCGTCGGGGCCGACCGACGGCGCCTTCGAGACGTCGAGCTTCACCGGCGCGGCCTCGCTCTTGTACTTCTTGGCGAACGCCTCGCCGACCTGCGCCTCGGTCGCCTCGTCCTCGAGCATCGCCGCGACGTAGCGGACCGCGAACGGCGCGCGCTTGCACGACGTGTCGCTCACGTACGAGGTGCGAAGGCTATGTCCCTTGCCGCACGGCGACGTCAGCGAGGAGACCAGCTTGTAGAACAGGTCCTGCTTCTCCTTCGAGAGCTTGGAGACGTCGACCCCGTCGAGCGGCGTCGTATCGACCGCGCCGCCGCCCTGGTCGGAGCCCGCTCGATCCATTGCGTTGACGGCACCCGTGTCCGTCGACTTGGCCGGTTTCTTCTCGCAGGCAGCGCCACCGAGTAGCACTACCGACAGAACCGCGAGGATTGCCTTTGACACTGCAAGGTTGTAGTCGAGCGTGAGGTACGTTTCAACTCGGTGAACTCCTTGACGGGTCGCGTCATGGAGGGTATCAAGTCACTGAATGACGGTTCATTCAGCGCAGTCCGACGGCGAGAAGCGCGACAAGCGCGACCGCATCCTGTCGGCCGCTGAGCGCATCTTCGCCCGGCACGGGTTCTTCGCGGCGAAGGTCTCCGACGTCGCGAAGGAAGCGGGCGTCGCCGACGGGACCATCTACCTCTACTTCAAGAACAAGGACGACCTGCTGATCTCGCTGTTCGAGCGGCGGATGCAGGAGGTCAACGAGCACCTGCGCGACGCGACGAGCAAGGTCAAGGGACCGATCGAGCAGCTCCGCGCGTTCGTCCGGACGTACCTCCAGCTCGTCCACGACGAGCCGGCGGCGGCCGAGGTGCTGACGATCGAGCTGCGCCAGAGCAGCAAGTTCATGAAGGAGTACGAGAACCCGCAGTTCGCGGATTTCCTCCGGCTCCTCGGCGGCATCATCGTCGCCGCGCAGGAGAAGGGCCTCATCGACAGCGCGATTCCCGCGCACGTCGCGGCCCGCATGATCTTCGGGATGCTCGACGAGCTCGCGCTCGCGTGGGTCCTGGCGAAGCAACCTTTCGGTGGCGGCGCGGCTGGTGCGCGTCCGAAGAAGTTCGATATCGTCCGCGCCGCTGATTGGGTCATCACCCTCGTCACGAGGGGTCTCGAGAAGGAGTCGACATGAAGATTCTCGTTCCCGTGAAGCGGGTCCCCGACCCGACGCAGAAGGCCAAGATCAAGGATGGGCACATCGACCTGACGGGTGCCTCCTGGATCGTCAACACGTTCGACGAGTACGCCGTCGAGACCGCGCTGCGGCTCCTCGAGAACGGCGAGTCGAACACCCGCACCGGCGGTGAGATCGTCGTCGTATCGATCGGTCCCGACGATGCCGCGAAGGAGATCCGCACGTGCCTCGCGATGGGCGCCGACCGCGCGATCCACGTCGTCGCGAACGACAGCGAGCTCGACTCGCTCGCGGTCGTGAAGGTGCTGCAAGGCATCATCGCCGCCGAGAAGCCCGACCTCGTCGTCATGGGCAAGCAGGCGGTCGACGGCGACGCGAACCAGGTCGGGCAGATGCTCGCCGGCAAGCTCGGCTGGCCGCAGGCGACGTTCGCCGCATCGATCGAGAAGAAGGGCGACAAGTTCCTCGTCGGCCGCGAGGTCGACGGCGGTGTCGAGTACAAGAGCGTGCCGACGCCCGCCGTGATCACGGTCGACCTCCGCATCGTCGGCCCGAAGGCCGTCAAGAACGGCGTGACGCCGGATTCGTTCAGCTACTCGGGCGAGGGTGCTCGCCTGCCGTCGCTGAAGGGCATCATGGCGGCGAAGAAGAAGCCGCTCGAGTCCAAGAAGCTTGCCGACTACGGCGCGGAGCCCGCGCCGAAGATCAAGGAGCTGTCCGTGTCGCTGCCGCCTCCGCGGCCGCCCGGGCAGATCGTTGCTGACATCCCGACGCTGGTGAAGAAGCTCGCCGAGGAAGCAAAGGTGCTCTGATGGGTAACGTCCTCGCATTCTGTGAATTCCAGGGCGACGCACTCCGCACGAGTGCGCTCGCGAATCTCGCGTTCGCTCGCTCGGCCGCTCAGGCCCACGGCGGCGACGTGATCATCCTGCTCGTCGGTCCCGGCGCGCAGGGCGCCTCCGCCAACGCCGCGAAGTACGCGCCGAAGGTGATCGTCGTCGAGGACGGCTCGCTCGAGCACTACCTCGCCGAGACCTACGCGCCGGTCCTCGCGAACCTCGCGAAGGCGAACAGCGCGTCGGTCGTCACCGCGACCGCCACCGCGGTCGGCAAGGACGTGATGCCTCGCGTCGCCGCGCTGCTCGATGCGGGCATGGCGTCGGACATCGCGAAGCTTGACGGCGCGAACAAGTTCGTCCGTCCGATCCTCGCCGGCAACGCGTACTCGACGGTCGAGGTGTCGACGCCGGTCATCTGCGTCACCGTCCGCCAGTCGGAGTTCGAGCCCGCCGGCGAGCTCGGCTCGGCGGGTACCGTCTCGTCGGCGCCCGCCGGCGAGGTCAACGCGCTCGGCGCCGCGTTCGATCACCTCGACGCGCAGAAGAGCGATCGCCCCGACCTCGGCGACGCGAAGGTCGTCGTCTCGGGCGGCCGCGGCATGAAGAACGGCGAGAACTTCAAGGTGCTCGAGGAGCTCGCTGATCTCCTCGGCGCCGCGATGGGCGCGTCGCGCGCTGCGACCGACGCCGGCATGGTCCCCGCCGATTGGCAGGTCGGCCAGACCGGCAAGATCGTCGCGCCGAACCTGTACTTCGCCGTCGCGATCTCCGGTGCGATCCAGCACCTCGCCGGTATGAAGGGCTCAAAGACGATCGTCGCGATCAACAAGAACAAGGACGAGCCGATCTTCCAGGTCGCCGACTACGGTGTCGTCGCCGAGTGGGAGAAGGCAGTCCCCGAGCTGATCAGCGAGATCAAGAAGCTCAAGTCGAGCCGCTAGGCTCACGGGCTCCTCGCGGGCGCGGCGCGGCTGCTGGCTGCACACCGCGCCCGTCGTCGGTTTCGGAAGCCTCACTTCGCGAGCGATCGCTCCATCTCGCGCGTCAGCTCGACGAGCTTGTCGAGCTGCACGCCGAGGTCGGCCTTCTTCGCCTTCAGCTCGTCGACCGCAGCGCCGCTCGCCTTCGCGATCTGGGCGTCGACCTTGCCGATCTCGACCCGGATCTGCTCGGCCTTCTTCTTCGCGAGCGCGACGGTCTCGGCGGCCTCCTCGCGGACCTTCGCGAGCTCGGCCTCGGCGGTCTCCTTGCCCTCGGCGAGCTGGTCGTACTCCGCCTTCACCCGCGCGAGCTCGTCCTTCGCCTTGCCGGCGGCCTCCGTCGCCTGCTCCATTCCCTCGCGGGCGCGCTCGGCGGCGGCATGCGCCTCGTCGATCGCCTTCTCCTTCACGTCGGCGGCGGTCTCCTTGGCGGCCTTCGTGTCCTCCGACTTGCAGGCGACGAGAGCGAGGACCAGAGCGAGGACGAGCGCGAGCGCGAGCTTCATCCCGGTAGCTTACTCGACGGTCACCTTCACCGGCGCGACCCACGTCTTGTCCTCGGCCGTGTAGTAGAGGTACGCGCTCGTCGCGGGAGCCTCGTACGCGCCGGGCGTCGCGGCGATCAGATCGAGGTCGATGTCCTTCTTCGCGGACGGCGCGAGCGCGCGCCAGTAGAGGATGACCTCGCGCGGGCGGGTCTCGTAGAAGTCGATCGCGCCCTTGTCGCGCAGCTCCTTCAGCTGCCACGTCTGGAACGTCAGGCCGCCGGGGATGCCGACGCGGGCGAGCGTCATCGGCAGGCCGTCGGCGGTCTTGTTCTCGACGCGGGCGCGGAGCTTCACGGCCTCGCCGAGCTTGACCGTGTCCTTCGCGAGCTGGGTCGAGACGTTCACCTTCGCGGCCGGATCGGAGTCCGGGCGCGCCGAGCGGTACTCGACGGCGATCGAGTACGGCAGTGCCGCGGCGCTATCGAGCTTGATCTCGATCGTGTTCTTGCCGGGCTTCAGCTTGCTCGCGAGGTCGTCCCACACGAGCGCGTCCTTGCGACCCTTCTCGAACGCGATCGTGCCGGCGGGCTGGCCGTTGATCACGAGCGTCGCCGCGCCGCTGGCCTGCATCTGCTTCGCGTACTCGGTGTACGCGGTCATCGCCTTGAGGCCGAGGATCGTCGCCTGCGTGTTGCTCCACTGGCCGAAGCCACCGCGCTTGCTGTTCGTCCAGTCGACCGCGCGGCGGATCTGGCTCTCGTACTCGCTGTTCGGCGACGCCTTGATCAGCGCGAGCGTCGCGAGTGCCGTCGTCTCGATCGTCAGCGACTCGCCGCCCGACATCGTGATCGACTCCTTCGCGCCCGGGAAGCTGCCGTCCTTGTCCTGGAGCGCCGCGAGCTTCTTCACGAAGCTGTCGGCCTCCGGCAGCTTCTCGAGGAGCGCGGCGTTCGCGACGAGCGCGAGCAGGTACGGATCCTTCGTCGCTTCGCCGAGCTTCTTCACGGCGGCGAGCTCGGTCGCCATGCCCTTCGTCCGCTTCGCCTCGGCGAGCGCCCACATGATGTACGCGTTCGTCGTCTGCTCGCCGGCGCGGCCGAAGGAGTCGAGCGCCTGCGTCGAGCGAAGGAACCCGCCCTTGCCATCGCGCCGGCTCATCAGCCAGTCGGCGGTGCGCGCGACCATCGCCTGGTCGACGTCGTAGACCTTGCCCATGTCGGCGAACTCCATGAGGCCGTACGCGGTGAGCGCCTCGTGGCCCGGCGTCTGACCGAACCACTCGTAGCCCTTCTGCTTCGTCTCGTAGCCGGTCAGGAGCTTGTAGCCGCGGTCGAGCGTGCCCTGCGTCTTCTGCACGAGCTGCGCGTCCGCCGCGTCGCTCGACGCGAGGTAGCTGAGCACCATGATGTTCGGGTAGTTCGACGACGACGTCTGCTCGAAGCAGCCACCGGGCTCGCGGATCATCGCCTCCATGCCCTTCGTCATCGACGCGACCGGCGACGGATACATCGTCACGGTCGCCTTGATCGAGCCGGGCAGCGCACCCGCGAGATCGAAGGCGTGCTTCTGCGCGATGCCGCCCTTCGCGGTGCCCGACGCCGACACCTCGAACGGGAACCCGAGCGGCACGACGCGGATCTTCTTCTCGAGCTTGTCCTCGAGCCCGCGCGCGGTCACCGCGAGCGAGACGTTGCCCTCGCCGTCGGTCGCGACGACCTCGAGCGGGAAGAACAGGCTCTTCTTCTCGCCGGCGCGGAGGTGAATCTTGCCCGACGGGTTCGTCGCGAGCTTGAACGCGGCGCCGAAGCTCGCGGTGAGATCGGCGTCGATGTCGCTGTCGGTCTCGTTCGTCAGCGTGACCGGCAGCTTGATCTTGTCGCCGCTCGTCACCTCGACCGGTAGTCGCGCGTCGAGCGCCAGCGGCATCTTCGACTGGATCACGACGTCGCCGCCGCCGGCGATGCCGGAGGTCGACACGCCCTCGACGGTCGCGCGGAACGACGTCACCGCATCGGACACCGGGAACGACACCGTCGCCACGCCGTCGGCGCCGGTATCGACGCTGGCGTTCCAGTAGATCGTCTCGCGGAAGTCGGTGCGAGGACCATCGTAGTTCTTCGTGTACTGCGGAACCGGGAACACGCGGACCGGCGACCAGCCGGCGACCCGCCGACCGTTCATCTCCTCGTCGCCGTCCCACGCGTCGTCGGCGGCGAACTGCGCGCGGCCTCCCCCACCGCGCCATGGCCTCTCGGCTTCCTTCTTCTGCTCGGCCTTCGCCTTGTCCTTCGCGACGAGGCCGGCGGCGATCACCGGGCCGGCGTTCGCGCGGACGCGCTTCGCGGCGACGACCACCTCGCCGCGCGGCATCCCCTTCGCGGGCTTCTTCTCGTCCAGCTTCGGCTCGGGCTTCGCGACCTCCATCGGAACCGGCGGCGCCGCCTGCGGCACGGCAGCCATGTCGGCGCCCTCGGCCCAGCGCATCGAGGTCGACGTCGGCATCGGCGGTGGCGGCGGCGCGAACACCGGCTGCCACTCGAACCGGCGGTAGCCGCGCGTCGCGAGCAGCGCGTCCATCGCCGCGACCGCGTCGGACTTGCCGCCGAAGTAGTAGCTCGCCTCCTCGAGCGGATCGTCCGGCGTGATGCCGAGCTCGGGCTCGAGGTAGAGCTTCGACAGGATCTTCGAGCTCTTGTCGTCGGCGAACGCGAGCACCGTGTCGTCGACGACGGCGACACCGATGTTCGCCTTCACCGGCTTGCCGGCCGCGTCGGTCGTCTGGATCTTCAGCTTCACCGGGTCGCGCGGCGAGTACGTCTTCCGGTCGGCGGTCATCGAGACCTTCAGGTTCTGACCGCGGCCGTGATAGACGAGACGCTCGCTGAGCGGTTCCTGCTTCGTCGAGAACAGCGTCACGCGCAGCACGCCCTGGAGCGCGCCGTCGATCGGCAGCTCGACGAGCGCCGGCTTGCCGGCCTCGACCTCGATCGCGCCGGCGGCGACGCGCTTCTCGCGCAGCACGGCCTCGACGAACACGGTCCGCGAGGTCGAGCAGATCGCCGCGACGTGCAGCCTGGACGCGGACTCGTCGACGCCGCGCACGACGCAGCCGCCGGACTTCGCCGCGGGCACGTCGAACGTCTGGGTGATGCCGGCCGGCTTCGTGATCTCGACGCGGTACGTGCGGTCCGCGTTCGGAACCAGCTCGAACTTGCCGAGCCCGTCGTGGACGGACGTGAGCTCCGCGACCGTCGCACCCTTGTCATCGACGACGCGGCCTTCGATGTCGGCCGGCTTGCCGAGCGTGTTCTTCGCCATGAAGTAGACGCGGCCGGGGACGCCCTCGACGAGATCGCCGCCCTCGGGGAACAGCGACATCTGCATCGTCTTCATCACGATCGGGATGCGCTTCTGGATCGACTCGGTGACGCCGCTGTCGTCGGCGAGGATCGTCAGGAGGCCGTCGCCGCGCGCGATCTTCGCCGGCAGCTGAAACTTCGCGGTCGTCGTGCCGGCCTTGTCGGTCTTCAGCGGGACGCGCGCGACCTCGACGTCGTCGACCGTGACGATGCCGGTCAGCGCCTTGTCGGCGAACGCCTCGCCGGTCGCGCGCTTGATCTCGATCGCGGCGGTGACGGTATCGCCCTCGCCGTAGGCCTTGCGGACAAACTCGAGGCTCTTCTTGAGCCGCGGCGCCTCGTAGGTGTTGATGATGATCTTCTTCGTCTCGACGGTGCCGTCGTCGGCCGCGAGCTGGATCGTGTACTCGCCGCCCTCGATCTCCGGATCGAGCGCGAAGTCGTTCTGCGCGACGCCCTCCTTCGCGAGGATCCGCTTCTGCGCGACGATCGCGCCGCGCGGCGACGTCAGCGTCGCGTTCATGCCCATCTGCGACTTGCTCACGAGCGAGCTCGTCGCGCGCAGGTCGGCGCGGAACCAGATCGTCTCGCCGGGCTGGTACAGCGGCTTGTCGGTCATCACGTACGCGCGCTGCGTCGGGTTGCGCGCGAAGTAGTCGGCGATCTGCGACGACATCTTGTCGAGCTTGTCGTTCTTGACGAGCGCGGCCGGGCGCATCGCGGCGATCGCCTTGTCCATGTCGCTCTGCGCGGCCGGGTTCGGCGGCATGCCCGCGAGGTCCTTCGCCGGCGGCCCCGACGCGGCACAGCTGGATGCGGTTGCGAGGGCGGCTCCGAACAGCAGGCGTTTCATCGTGGTCATGGCGCTTCCGACTGCAACGTCCCGGGATCCAGAACGATCTAGGAGGCCGGCCGCGTCGCGGGGACACCGACATCGCGTGTACGCTTGGCTCCGATGTACATCGCGCTGCTCGCGATGGCCGCTACGCTCGCGATCGCGCTGACTTGGCGCAGTGCGTGGGCACCGGCGGCCGGGGCTCTCGCGGGAGTCGCGATCGCGATCGCCGGAGGTGCGGCGAGCACCGACGACGCCAGCCGCGCACTCGGCGACCTGTGGCGGCCGATGATCGTGATCGTCTCGATCATGCTGACGAGCGCCGCCGCCGCCGAGCTCGGTGTGTTCACGCGCCTCGCCGCGCTGATCGAGCCGCGCACGCGAGGCCCGGTGCGCCACGCGTTCCGGTTCACGTTCGTCGTCGCCGCGCTGACCGCGGCCGTGCTGTCGAACGACGCGGCGATCCTGCTCGTCACGCCGGTCGTGCTCGAGCTGCTCCGTGCGGTCTATCCCAAGCGCAACCCGATGTTCGTCGTGCCGTTCGCGTTCGCCGCGTTCGTCGCCGCCGGCGTCGCGCCGCTGCCGACGGGGAACCCGATGAACCTCGTCGTCGCGACGCGCGCCGGCATCCACTTCAACGAGTACGCGCTGCACATGATCCCGGTCGCGTTCGCCGGCTGGGTCGTCGCGTACCTCGCGCTCGCCTGGTGCT
>JAEWJO010000774.1 GCA_023386455.1 Pseudomonadota bacterium
GTGCACGCGTGCGCGCGGCGGACGGACGGCGCGTGCTCGCGCTTCCGGGCCGTGCGCTCGCCGCGCTGCGCGGTCGCACGCTCGACGTCGGCTTCGCCGCGGTCGCAGCGGCGCAGCTGGGCGCAGCCGCGTGGCTCGTTCCGACGGCTAATGGCGTCGCGACATCCGACGGCACGCCGCTCGGCGCGCTGTGCTGGATGCACGCCGCATTCGGGATCGATTGCCCGATGTGCGGCATGACGCGCAGCTTCGTCGCGTTCGCGCACGGCGACGTCGGTGCCGCGTTCCGGTTTCATCCGGCAGGTCCCCTGCTGTTCGTCGCGATGCTCGCGCTCGTCGCGGGTGTCGCGGTCGCGGCGGTGCGGCGGACGCGGCCGCTCGTCGAGCGGAAGCCGGTCTTGCTCGCGTTTCAGACGGTCGTCTTTCTGTGCCTCGCGATGGGCATCCTGAAGATGGTGAGGAGCTGAGTCATGGCACGTTGTTCGATCTGCTACACCGTGATTGGCGAGACCGAGGCAGCGACGGCATGCCCGGAGTGCACGCAGGACTATCACCAGTCCTGCTGGGACGAGATCGGCGGTTGCGGCACGTATGGCTGCAAGCGTGCGGCGGTTGCCCAGAAGCCGCCAGTGCCTGTCCTCGTCGGTGCAGGGTGGGGCGATACCAAGCCGTGCCCCGCATGCAACCTCCAGATCCAATCGAGCCTGCTCATCTGTAGCTGCGGAGCGAAGTTTCCGTGGGCCGACGCGATGACACCGGCCGAGTACAAGGCGTGGCAGGACGAGCAGGCGTCGCTCTCGTCGTCGCGCAGCAAGCTCGCGTGGCTGTTCATCGGCTCGCTGCTCGGTATCACCGCGCCGTTGCTCGGCACGATCGCCGGCGTCTACGCCTACAAGAAGCGCAAGAAGCTCGCCGGGGCCGGCGGCACGTACCTCGCGATGGGCTACGGCAGCGCCGCGCTCGGCGGCATCTACGCGATCCTCATCGGCGTGCTGGCACTCGGAGGCTGAGCGCGATGGCGGACGGCGAGGCACCGAAGCGCCGCTGGCGGCGCAAGCGCGAGTCGGGCGTTCCCGCTCCGATGACGCGCGTGTGCCCGTCGTGCAACGTCGTCGGCCCGGTCCGGCTGCCGGTCGGTCAGGTGTGCGCGAGCTGCGCCGCCCACCAGGCGTGGGATGCCGCCGCCGCCGGACGGCTCGTGATCGATCACGCGTCGATCGCCGACGCGGTTCGCCGCCGCGAGGGCACCAAGGTGCCCTGGTGGCAGGGCTTGCTCGGGTGGACGCCGACGCTGCTGTCGGTCGCGATCGCGGTCGTCGCAGGCTGGTTCTTCCGTGCGCATCTCTCGCCGCGTCCGCTCGGGCCGCTGCGCGAGCTACTCGCCGACATCTCGAGCGCCGAGCGCATGGCGTTCTGGATCGGGCTCGGCGCGGCGATCGCGGGCACCGTGCTGTTCGTCCGCGCGCGGCGCCGCCGCCACTTCCGGCGCTTCCTGTTCCTCGCCGCGCCGAGCCTCGCGATCGTCGTCGGCGCGACGTCGTCGATCGTTGCCGGCTACTCGATCCTCGGACGCGGCTCGTTCGGCGGCCGCTTCGACACGATGCCGCCGCGCGAGCAGCTGGGTGTCTCCGCGCAGGTCGAGCGCATCGTCAGCGCGACCGTGGTCGTGCTCGCGCCCGACGGCGACGGCGACGCGCGCTACCTGTCGATGGGCTCGGGCGCGATCGTCGGCGGTGACCGTGCGCGCGCCTGGATCGTCACCTGTAGCCACGTCGCGATGCCGTACGTCTCCGTCGGCTCGCGTCGCGATCCGAAGTCCGCACACCCGGTCTGGGTCCAGCTGTCCGATGGCCGCGAGGGCAAGGCCTACGTTCGCTGGTCGGCGCCGCCGCCGATCGATGTCGCCGTGCTCGAGCTGCCGATCGCCGATCCGCCGGCTCCGATCCAGTTCGCGTCCGATGCATCCGCCCTCGAGCCCGGCGGCGATGTGACGTTCGTGCCCAATCCGTACCGAGATGGCTGGCTCGTCCACCGCGGTCACCTCGTGCGCAAGGACTCGCACCGCTCGCCGGCCGGCACCTACTCGCTGCTCGTCACGGACCTGCCCGTCATTCCCGGCGACAGCGGCAGCGGCCTGTTCGACGCCGGCGGCCGGCTCGTCGGCCTCAACACCTGGGTGAAGGTCGAGAACGGCTTCTCGCAGGGCATCAGCATGCCGACCGAAGCCGTCGCCGCGCTCGGCGACGCGATCGCGCAAGGTCGCCTCGATCAGCTGCAGCTAGAGGAGCACTGACCATGGACAACGTACGGTTACGACGCCTCAAGGCCGACTACGAGACGCTCCGGCGGCTCGCCCATCTGCATCCGCGGATCGAGATCGAGGGCGTCGCGGGCAATCCGCCGGATCGCTATCGCATCAAGCTCAAGGTCAAATCGCTGCGCGAGCGCGGCGACGCCATCGAGACCGTCGACGAGCATCGCCTCGAGGTCACGATGCCGCGTGGCTACCCGCGTGACGCGCCGCTGTTTCGCATGCTGACGCCGGTCTTCCACCCCAACATCGCGCCGCACGCCGTCTGCATCGGCGACGACTGGACGGCGGGCGAGTCGATCGATCTCCTCATCCAGCGCGTCGGCGAGATCCTCGCGTACCAGAGCTACAACACCAAGAGTCCGCTCAACGGCCGCGCCGCACAGTGGGTCGACGAGAACCGCGACCGCGTGCCGACCGATCCGGCCGAGTTCTTCGTCGATCTGTCCGCCGTGCCGTCCTCGCCGGCACCGGCCGCCGGTGTGTGCTCGAACTGCGCCGCGACGGGCTCGCTCACCGCGTGCAGCACGGGCCACCAGCTCTGCGGAGACTGTGTCATGCGGTGCGGCACCTGCTCGCGCGTCGTCTGCCTCGCCTGCGGCGAGCGAAGCTGCACCGCCTGCGCCCAGGCCGCCGTCTAACGACCTGCTGGCTCGTCGACTCGAGCCGGCTGAAGCACGGCGCGAACGTGATCGATACTGCCAGGTGCCTGGACGTGCGCGGCGTGGATATCGGGCGTAGGTGCGGCGAATCCTCGATTCACGACGCGTAACCGCGTTCATCTGGCGTTCGAAGTCGCCTGCGATTCCGAGGCTGTGGTTGCCTGCGGGTGTATCGAGGACCACCCGAACGAGCAGCGTGTCGCCGCACGGCGAGCGCCGTGCATCGACCAACAGCCTCGCGACCGCATCGAGAGCGCGCGCGGAAAGTACGCGGCGAGTCCGAGATGCGGATCGAGGCTCATGGGACAACGAAGTACTTCAGGTCGTGCCAGCGCCAACTAGAATAGGGGTCATCAGCGCCTCGAGCTGACGTCGCCGGTAGGTGCCCCACCGAGGATGGCGAGCGTACGTTCGCCCGAGGAACTTCTTCCATTGTTTCCGGTCAGGTCAACCTTCTTCTTCTTGTCTCGGAGCGCTGATCTTCTCGATACCATCCGTGATCTGCTCGTTGCCTCGAGCTTTCGCCTTGGCGTTGTTCGGCTTTGTCTCGACGAGGCAGCAGGTGTCACCTTCGACTCGGATGCAGTCGACGCGTTTGGCGCGATTCGGCTCGCGCCTCTGGGGGCATGAGTCGAGGATTCCATCGGGGGCCTCGCGGGAATGCAGATCGCACTCGACCGACTCGTTGAGCTTGTCGTCCGTCACGGAGGCTGTGTCGACCGCTGCTAGCGCGGGTTGCTATCCGCGGGTGGAAGAATGGGCGCCATGAGTGCCTCGAAGGCTCGTCGGCGCTCGTCGGCCTGTGGCGTCAATGCGGACGCGACGTCATCTGTGAGCTGGACGTAGGTGAGCTCACCGACAGCGTCGACTCGAGCCGGCTGAAGCACGGCGCGAACGTGATCGATACCTCCCAGTGCCTGGACGTGCGCGGCGTTGAGATACGTGCCCCATCGCGGATATCGGGCGTACGTGCGGCCAATCCTGGGTTCCCAACGCGTAACCGCGTTCATCTGGCGCTCGAAGTCGCCTGCGATTCCGAGGTTGTAGTTGCCTGCGGGTGTATCGAGGACCACGCGAACGAGCAGCGTGTCGCCCACGGCCGAGCGATACGTGGGCCAAACGCCGAGGATGCCGGTCAGCGCTCCGACGGTCGTCACGAGCGCGTGGGCCAGCGAAATCCAAGCTTCGATTGTCCTTCCTGCTGGATGCTCTGCGGCCCGACACGTCATGAGCAGGCGGAACGGAGCCTCCCAGCCGCGGCTCTCTTCGTTACAACGGCCGAGATCGAGCAAGACGCTCGTGTAGTTGCGGTCGCCCATCGTTCGATTCATACGGAGCTTCCCGAACCTGGGCGATGTCAGGCCTTCGAGCAGCGGCGCTACTCCATTCTTGCCTCCGACACGCGCGGAGCGCTGGTCGTCTCGCTTGTCGACGCCGACGAATTCAGCCCACCAGGGAAGCCAGGGCCACCGTGGATCGACCAACAGCCTCGCGGCCGCATCGAGGCGAGTCGCGTCGCGCCAGAGCGCGCGCGGAAAGTACGCGGCGAGTCCGAAGTGCGGATCGAGGCTCATGGGACAACGAAGTCCTTGAACAATTCGCCCTCTGGCGGACAGTACTCGTATACGCGGACCTCACGCTTGAGATTCGCTTCTCGAACGGATTCGTCGAAACACGAGCGAAAGACCTCGAGCTTTTCAGTCAGTTCGACTTTCTTGGCTTTTCCCGCCAGTAGCTTGCGGATTTCGCCGATGCCGTCTTCTACTTGTTTCTCTCCCTTCGTGATGGCTTTGCTGTTGTTGGGTTTGATCTCGACCACGTAGCAGTTGTTGCCATCGACTCGGATGCAGTCGACACGGCGGCTGCCAAACGTGACCTCGCTCATCGTGCACTTGCTCGAGTCCGCCTGGATTCGCTTGTGCTCGTTCTTGCCTGTTTCCATCCGCGCGCGAATCTCGGGGTCGTTCGAGCCGTTGAGCTCGGACTTGAGGATGTTGTTCACGCTATTCACGGTCTTCTGGGTCTCGGTCTGGAGCTTCGTGGCACTCTTGCTCGCCTTGTCGTTCTTGACCTTGGTGAGCCTGTCAGCGACGGAGATGATCCGCGTCGCTTCAGCCTCCAGATCTTTCCACCGGGGCGCGATTCGGTCGCGCATGCGATTCGCGATCTGATTCACTGCTGCTTCGTATGCGTTGCCTTCAGTCGAGTCGCCTGGCGATTCCTCGAGACTGCAGAACGCATCTCTGACGCTGCGCGTGTCCTGCGAGTACCACTCGCGAAGCTCCTTGAGGCCCTCGTACCACTTGCGGTGATCCGCAGTGACTTGCAGGAGCTCGGTCTCGGCTGCCGAGCGGCCCTTCTCGAGGAATTCGACGGCGCGCAGTACCGTCGGGTTCTGGTCACCCTTCGCCAGCTCGTCACAGGCCTTGTGCGCGGCGTTCCGTGCCCGCGTCCAGTACTCGTAGATCGCGATCGTCGATGCGCGGGCCTTGTCCTTCACATCGCGCCAGCGTCCTTCCGACGTGTCGAAGCGCAGCGCGTCGCTCTGTGCGCGTTCCATGATCGGGTGCTGTTCGTCGGTCTTTGCGAGACCCGCCTTGATCGGCTCTGCGAATCCGCGAGCGCGTAGCCTGAGCTCCGGGACTCCGTCCGTATCGACGGCATCGGTGAAGCCGCGGATGATCTGCTCGAGGCGATTTGCGGTGTCGTTGCACGCATCGGGCGCCTTGTCGGTGAGGAACTGCGCGCGCTTGAGTATCCGCAGGTTCTTCGTCATCTCGAGCGCACTGGTGATGAGCTTCTGCCCACTGTCGACGCGGCGCCGCGCTTCCTGGTCGTTTCCCTGGATGCTCTCGAGCTTGCTGTACTTGCTCTTGAGCTCCTCGAACTTACGGTCGGCGCTCGAGATGTCGGAATCGCTAGAGTCTCCCGAGAGGCCGTCGAGGTACGAGGCTGCATCGACGAGAATCTGGTCGATCTCGACGTACATCGCTTCGATGTCCCGCTTGTTGCCAACGAGCTTTCTCATCGCCTCCTCGACCAGCGGGTTGCGGTTCTCCTTGGAGAGGTTTCCGCAGACTTCGTCGCGCCTCACCTGCGCGCTCACGTTGCTGAAGTACTCGATGACGCCTTTCTCGGCGCCGAGGAGGCTGTTCTTGACGTCGTTCCACCGACCGCTCGACTCGGAGAAGTCGTCCGCGCGGTCGAGCCAGTACGCCATCTGTTCCTTCTTCTTGTCTGCAATCTCGAGCTGCTTCAGCGCGACCTTGGCGGCGTCGCGTCCGAGCTCGGGTACCTTCTCGATGCCACGCGGATCCTGAGCATCGGTGAACGTTCGCAGTGCGGCGGTCAGATCACGCGTCTTCTCGGTGCAGACCGACGAGAGGCCGTCGAGCGCCCTTTGCGACTCCTTCATCAGCCGGAAGTAGTTCACGGCATCCTTGAACTTATCGACGTAGCCCGGATAGTAGGAAACCATGTCGCGGGCCTTCGAGTCGTCGCCTTTGACGCGGTCGAGCTGAGACAGCTTCTCCTTGAGCGAGTCAGCCTTTCGCAACGCGTACTCGATGTAGCTCGTTCCGGAATCGCCGGCGACGCGACCGAGATCGTCGCTCATTCCAGAGAGCAGGTTGTCGATCTGTTCGATCAGCTGCTTGCGATCCGACTCGTCATCGGCCCTCACCAGACCGGCGACGAGGACGACCGCGAGCGGGATACACCACACCACGCGCTTGCCCATGAGCACTCCTTCGACGGCGCCACCCATACACCGGCGCCCGCGGGGACCGTATCACGCGGTCTCGATCGCACCCGGAGAAGCAGGGATCGCGAAGCGCAACAAATTGCTGCACCCCTCGATGCGCGAGCGCGATTATCCTCGCGCGCTCTCAGCGCGGAATCGAGGTGGATGCGTGAGGTTGCTAGTTGTCGCGAGTGTGTTGCCGTTCATGGGGTGTGTCGCCGCGTCCAAGCTCGGCGTGTCGTCGACGTCGTCGACATCGTCTGGTAGCGGCGGCGAATCGGTGTCCGTGACGATTCCGAATGTCTTCAAGATGAAACGAGAACAGGCGATCGCCGAGCTTCGGCGCGCTGGCATCCAGGGCAACATCTCGGAGGACTCGGGCCTGTGCGGCAGCGTCGTCGAGCATCAGGTGATCGAGCTGGGCGAGGTCTGCTACCAGCACCCGCCCGCAGGACGTACTCAGGGGTCGCGCCTCGTGGTCTCGATCACCGTGCAGACGGAGGATCCGCGGCGCGGCAACATCGGTACGCACAACGAATGGCGCCTCATGCCCGAGGTCGTCGGCATGACGGTCGATCAAGCGCGCGCCGAGATGCGCAAGGCCGGCTTCGAGCGCGACGAGCGCGTGTCGGTCGTGGACGCCGACGAGGGCGGATGCCGGCCGCGCCTCGTATGTCGGCAGTATCCGGATCCGCTCGACCGCATCGGACTCAACGACGGCAAGATTCTTTACGTGGGTCCCGATCCGACGCCGCGGCACACGCCAGAACCAACGACCGAGGTTGCCCGCACTGAACCGACGCGCGCATCTGCCGAGGCGTCGGTGACTGCAGCGAAGCCCGAGCCGAAGCCCGAGCCGATGCCGGAATCGTTCTTCACCGTTCCGAGCACTTCATCGCCGCCACCACCGCCGCCGCCGAGGCCCACCGGCGGTGCCAAGAAGTGGGGCGGCAACGGTGCGCCTGCATTTCGCGACGAGGCGAACGTGCCGCAAGGACCCGGCGGACCGATGAACCGCGGCAAGGGAGAGCCTTGCACCGACAAGATCGATCACTGCATGCGCCCGGGCGTGTGGTTCGCGGTGTCCGGCGTCATGGCCGGCCGGCAGTTTCGGGCGACGCCGGCGTTCGAGCTCGATAGCCAGTGGTGGACCTGGTACGGGCGACCGGCCGACTACCAGTTCCTGTTCAAGACGAAGGTCGTCGAGAAGCCGAGCGAGGTCGTGGTCGGACAGACGATCGTGTGGCTCGTCCAGGAGGACCCGCGCCGCAGGTGGGTCGAGAATGACTTCGACACCCTGACGACCTCTCGCTGGACCTCGGGAGTTGTCGAGTCGGTCGACGACAGCTCGTTCAAAGTGAAGGGCTGGTCCGGCCCGATCGCGTTCGATACGGCGCGCGTGATCGTCGAGACGAAGCAGGCGCACTAGCGGCCCTGTCATACGGGGTTGTTAGAACCCTGACCATGTCCGGGAATGGTGCAGCGGCGGGCGCGAGCTATGGCGACCTGCTCGTGACGTCACTGCTCGTGCTCGGCGCCGTGTGCATCGCCGCGTTCGTCGCGGTTCGACTGTTCGGCCGGCTGCTGTCCACGGGGCGGGCGAGGGGCACGCACCTGATGGACGTCGTCGCGCGGGTGCCGCTCGAGCCCCGGCGCAGCCTGTACGTCGTCGAGGTCGCCGGCAAGACGCTACTCGTGGGGACGAGCGAGATGGGCTTGTCGGTGCTCTCGGAGCTCGACGGCAACGAGGTTCGCTCGCGGGTCGAGGCGAGGCCGACGTTCGGCGAGCTCGTTCGCCAGGCGTGGCAGAAGCGGCGGCGGGGGAGTGCGATCGCAACCGATACCCACGTGGGTACGGTGACGCCGTCCGCCGACGAGACCGCGCCGAGCAGGGAGTCATGAACGGGATCGAGAACGCGGCGCTGCTCGCGCTCGTCGCGATCGTCCCGCTCGTCATCCTGACGCTGACGAGCTTCGTGAAGCTGTCGGTCGTGCTGTCGCTCCTGCGCAACGCGATCGGTGCGCCGGACGCGCCGTCGGGGCTGGTGATCACCGGACTGTCGCTCGTGCTGACGTTCTTCGTGATGGCGCCCGTCGCGGTGCGCATGGCACAGGAGGCTGCGAGCCGGCCCGTGCCAACGCAGCCCGCGCCGGGGCCAGCGCGGCCCGTGCCGACGCAGCAGACGCCTGCGCCAGGCCCGGCTCCTACGGGAGGGGGGACAGGCGGCGCGACCGATACGTCGACGGGAACGATCGCGACGGGAACGACCGCGACGGGAACGAACGCGACGACAACGAACGCGACCGGGACGCCGACGATGAGCGTCGACGAGGCGCTGCGGACGCTCGTGCCCGCGCAGTACCGGCCGCAGCTCGACGCGATCGAGCGCGGGCTCGGACCGCTGCGCGAGTTCCTGGCGCGCAACACGCGCGATGCGGATCGGCAGACGTTTCAGGATCTCGCGAAGAAGATGGGCAACCAGACGCGCGGCGACGAGATGTGGGTGCTCGCGCCGGCGTTCATCACGACCGAGCTTCGCGAGGCATTCGCGATCGCGATCCTGATCTTCGTGCCATTCCTCGTGATCGATCTCGTCGTCGCGCTGGGGCTCGCGTCGCTCGGGCTGCAGACGACGTCGCCGCAGACGATCGCGCTGCCGCTCAAGCTCGTGCTGTTCGTCGCGGTCGATGGCTGGCGCCTGTTGCTCGACGCGCTGCTGCGAGGGTACGCATGACCGCGAGCCTCGTCGCACTGCTGCGCGAGGGCTTCCTGCTCGCGCTCCTGCTCGCCGCGCCGATCCTCGTCGCTGCACTGATCGCGGGTGTCCTCACGGGGCTCCTGGCGGCATTCACGCAGATCCAGGATCCGGCGGTGGGGCTCGTGCCGCGAGTCGCTGCCGTCGGGGCGGCGATCGTGCTGTTCGCACCCGCGATCGGTGCGCAGCTCGTGACGTTCGCGCACCGGCTGTGGCCGCTGATCACGTCGGGCGGCTCCGGGTGAGTCCGGGATGAGCCCCGCGAAGCCAGCCGTCGCGAGGCGTGACGCGGCTGAATCGAGCATCGAGTCGAGCTTCCACGGTCGACGCGACCCGATGACCCACGTGGGACACGAGACGCGATGACGCTCGTCGTGCTCTCGCTGCGCGGCGTCGTCGCGATCGTCGTCCTGACGACGCTCGTCGGCGGCATTCCGCGCATCGCCGCGGCGGCGATCGCCGTGACACTCGGGCTCTGGTCCGCGGTGATGATCACGCCCGCCAACGTGGGTGTGGAGGCGTCGTGGGTCGTCGCCACGAGCGAGGTCGCGATCGGAGCCGCGCTCGGCGTGCTCGGCGCGCTGCCGCTACTCGCGGCGGCCGCGGCGGGGCGGCTCGTCGACCTCGCCGCGACCGGCAAGGCGCAGGGCTCGTACTCGCTGCTGTTCGGCATCCTCGCGGCGGCGGTGTTCGTCGGCATCGACGGGCACGTCGCGGTGATGCGAGCGATCGTCGACAGTCACGCGTCGATGCCGGCCATCGGGACGGCGCAGTCGACGGTGCTCGCAGCGCTCGCGGGCCTCGTGCCGGCGGCGGTGAAGCTGGCGGTGCCATGGCTGGTGACGGCTGCAGTCGTGCAGATCGCGCTCGGTGTCGGCATGCGGGTCGCCGGGCGTGCGAGTGCGTTTGCACCTGCGGCGGCCGCGGTGCCGGCAGCGCTCGTCATGATGACGGCGAGTCTCGTCGCGACGCTCGCGGTCGCGATGGCGGCGCTGATGCGCGGCGCGCTCTGAGTCGCAGGGTCGCGGCGCGCGGCCCTCATGACGCTCGCCGCACGATCACAGCCCGTCGCGGCCGCTACTCGGCGGCGCGCGCGCACAGTTTGATTTCCGCAGCAATCGTCTGCGAGACCCGACGCGGTTCAGGCCGCGCGGCGGGGGCTGACTGCGGCGATGACATCGGCGAGGCGACGCCAGTGGGCGTCTGGCACCGGCCCGTCACCATCGACGAGCGCCATCGCGAGCCGAGCGTCGCGATGGATCGCGATGCGATGGCGACGTGCAAGCGCGAGGATCTGGGTGGCGCGAGCGTGGCGACCGGTCGCGGTACGGAGCGGGACCGGCTGACGCGTCGGATCCCACGCGATCGCGACGGTGACGTCGTCACCGAGGATCACGACGGCTGCGCGTGCGACGGCATCGGTGACGGCGGGGCCTTTCGCGAGCGCGGCGCGGTGCGCCTTCCAGCGAGGGTCGGCGGCGGCGAGGCGATCGTCCTCGCGCTTCTCGGCGGGCGTCATCGCGAGAGCGCGCTGGAGCGGCGCGCGGCGGAGGAGGGCATCGAGCACGGCGAGCGCGAGCCAGGCAATTGCGAGCGCGACGAGGAGACTCGCGAGCGCGGCGGCGACGCTCGACACGAGCGACGACGGATCGAGCGCGACGAGCACAGCGAGCCGAGGCGCGGTGGTCCACAGCCACGCGAACGCGACGACACCGATCACAGCGGCGGCCGCGAGCTCGAATGCGCTGCGTGCGGTGCGCGGGCCGACGCCGTCGTCGATGGTGGGGGCGCCCGGGATGCGGCGGCGCGGCACCCAGAGCGCGCGGGTCTGGACGACGTGGGCGACGACCGCGAGCGTCGCGGCAGCTGCGAGGAGAGGAGCCGCGAGGTCGAGGATGGCGAGCGGGAGATCGGCGAGTGCGAGCGTTGCCGAGCCACGGCAGGCGCCGGCGATCCACGCGCCGATGCGCGCGCCGGCACCACGCGCGACCAGGACGGCGGCCACGATCGCGGCGCCAGTGGCGAGTGCACCGACGAGAAACGGGCTCGCGGCGGTCAGGCCGGCCTGTCGCGCGAGCGCGAGCCGCCGCGGCGACGGTGGGAATGGGCGTCGGTCGGCCATGTCCGATGGCGATGGTAAGGTGGCCGCGCCATGGCGTCTGCAGACATCGCATGCGACGGGATCTGTACCCACGTGGGTACAGCCGATGGTGCAGATGCGGGCGTGTCCCACGCGGGACGACGACGCGGCTGGCGCGCCGATGCGATCGCGTCCCACGCGGGACATGCGAACGTCTCGCGGGTCGATCCGGGCGTGTCCCACGTGGGACGTCGAAGCGCGCCGTGTTGCCGAGGCTGCGCGCGCCGCGTACGGCAACGAACGCGTGGCCGAGTCGTCGCACGCATGGAGCGGCCGTGACGGCAGCGATCGCCGAGGTCGCGGTCACGCTGCCGGTGCCGGGCCGCTACCACTATCTCGTGCCGGCCTCGATGGCCGGACGAGCGCGCGTCGGGTCGCGCGTGCTCGTGCGCTTCGGCAACCAGAAGGTGACCGGTGTCGTGGTGCCGCCGGTGACGAAGCCGCCGGTCGGCGTGAAGCTCGTCGAGCTGAGCGAGCTGCTCGACGACGAGCCGGCGCTGTCGCCGGAGCTGGTCGACCTCTGCTTGTGGATCGCGGACTACTACGAGGCGCCGCCGGGCGAGGTGATGCGCGCGGCATTGCCCGCGGGCAGCGGCGTCGCCACGCATCGCTGGGT
>JAEWJO010000781.1 GCA_023386455.1 Pseudomonadota bacterium
ACCTCCCGCTCCTCGGCTGTCAGCTCAATCGTCGGTGCGGTGTGCTGGTTACCCATCAAC
The DNA here is from genome assembly GCA_023386455.1 of Pseudomonadota bacterium. GTDB lineage: Bacteria > Myxococcota_A > Polyangia > Haliangiales > Haliangiaceae > JABFXX01. The sequence continues at coordinate 61 of JAEWJO010000781.1, forward strand.
GAAGGGGATCACAGCGGTCTGACCATGTCGATCCCGCTGGATCATTACTTCTGGTCCAGGGCACTAGCGCCGGACCGTCAGCGTCACCAGCATCGCCACCAGCGGCCTCACGACGAGCACGCTCACGAACGCGACGGGTCCAGCCAGCGCGTAGGAGTGCAGCACGCGGCGCCAGAGCCCAGCACCCGCTCCGCCGTTGATGAGCGAGATCACGACGCACATCAGGAAGGCCATGATCGCAGCCATGTAGAACGCGGAGACGACGCCGGCTGCGCGCTTCGGCAGCTTCACGGCCGCACCCGGTGCCCCGTGCGTCCGCACTCCGTCGTTCGAGATGCGTCGAGAAGCGAGCCGTGCGGAGCTTGGCTGCGGATGTCGTCGGCGGTCATCACGTCAAGCTATGGATCTCGGCCTGTCGCGACAACGCACTGGTCGGTGAGTTGACGTCGCGGCTGCATCTGGAAGCATCATGGCCATTGCTCATCGCACGTTCGGCTGCGGAGTCGAGCTCGCGCTCGAGATCCTCGGTGGCAAGTGGAAGCCCGTCATCCTCGCCAAGCTCGCGGGGGGCGCACTTCGGTACGCCGAGCTACGCGCCCGCATTCCCGCGCTCAGCGACAAGGTCCTCACCCAGCGGCTGAACGATCTCTCGGAGCTGGGGTTGGTGGTCCGGCACAAGCGCGGTGGTCGTGGAGCCCCTTCGTCGTATCAGCTCACGGAGCGCGCATTGTCGCTGGCGCCCGCACTGCAGGCACTCCACGCATGGGCCGAACAGATCGCGAACGAGGTCGGCGCAGTCATCGAGCCAGCCGCGGTCGAAGCTCCAGATCCTCCGCCCCGTCAGGCGGGGCGATAGGTCATGTAGACCACGCCGTTCTTGTACGACTCGCAAGCTGCCAGTGAAAGTCTGCTTGGAGGCGCGCTCTCGGGGAACAGTCGCGGACCGGCGCCGCGAGTGAGCGGATAGACAAACAGATGCAACTCGTCGACGAGGCCGTCCGCGAGCATCGCGCGGGTCAACGTCCCGCTGCCGGAGACGTAGAGATCGCCGACCTCTGCTTTGAGCTTCCGGATCGCCTCGGGACTGTAGGGCCCGATGACCTTCGAGTTCCTCCAGGAGGCCGTCTCGGTGCTGAGTGTGGCGGAGACGACATACTTGGTCGTGTCGTTGAAGAACGGCGCGCCCGGGTCTTCCGTCGCGGTGCGCGGCGACCAGGCCGGCTCGAACATCTTGTACGTGGTGCGCCCGAGCAGGATGCCTCGGCATTGGCTCGTGATCGCGCCGATGGCAGTTCCCATCTCGGGCGTGAAGCCGAGGTCGGCAGTCCACGTCGGTGCGTCGATCACACCATCGAAGCTCATGAACTCGTGCACGTGTACTTTTCCCAAGAGTCACCTCCGAGGCATGGATAGAACACCTCGCCGCGGCCATCAACGCACCGTCTGGTGAGTAGGGCTGACGCGCTCCGGCGGTCCACGTCCGGACGCCGTCGGCAAACCTCACGCGTGCTGCGCCGTCGCCGCGCGCGGTCGCCCGAGCAGCAGGCGATTCTTCGCGCTGACGTTTGCTGGGATCGCATCGACGATCACGTCGTAGCCGCGCTCGACGAGCCACGTGGCGCGCTCTTCGTCGATGCGTGCAGCAGGATCGGCGCGGTCGACGAGATCGGGACGCCACCTCGTCAGGTGACAGCACGGCAGCAGGGCGACGCGTGCGCCCGCGGCGGCGGCGCGACGCAGGACGGCATCGGAGAGCGCCCCGCAGGCATGCGCCGAGACGATCACGTCGCCGACGCCGAGTGCGACATCCTCGAGGCGCGCCCGCTGGAACGTCACACGGCCCGCGAGGTCCGGAAACGTGGCGATGACGGCGTCGTGGACGAGCAGGTGGTTCTTCGGCAGGCGGATGTCGACCGCGAGCGCCGTCGAGCGCGCGTCGGCGTCGAGCAGCAGGAGTACCTGGGCGAGCAGGCCGTAACCGGCGCAGAGGTCGACCACGCGCCCCGTCGGCGTGGACGCGAGCCATGTACGGATGCGCGTGGCCATCTCCCAGGCCTCGTGCAGCTCCTTGCGTGGCAGGCAGTCGACGGCGCAGATGGCGCGCCCGAGTGTATCGAGGAGGCCGTCACCTGGATAATGGCGCGCATGCGATGGAGACAGCTTGTTGCGCGAGCCTGGGCCGTGCACGAGTTCCTGGCGGGACTATATACGGCCGTGGAGCATCCCCCATGCGGGGGCGATGCGATCGATGTCCTTTTCGAAAGGCACTCCGCCCCATCACTTCGTGCAGCGATCGCCTTCGGCGTGGCAGCTCAGGTACGCGGTCGTGGGGCCACACCCCCCGCTGCATTCCTGTTTCTCGACGAAGACGTCGAGACAGCGCTTCGCTCGGCTCGGCGCGACGCTCGCCGGGGATCCGTTTCCCGCGTCGTCGAAGCACCAACGTTCGAGCGAGGCCTGCACGGACGCGCTGTCGAGCGAGTCGTGCCAGACGGACCACGGCCCGTTGCTGGTCTGCGCGAGGCCGGTCGCGCACTGATGGGCACAGCCACATCGAGACACGATCGGGTGGCAGACGGCGCCTGATCCCGCGATGGCCGGACGGGCCGCCTGCGAAGGAGTGGATGGTTCGCACTGCCGCACGGTGTCCGGGGTGACCGTGACGCGAACGGGCGGAAGCGTGAGGGTCTGTGTCCAGGTCGAGAGGGCTGCTGTCGCGCCCTCCGGGGGCGAGACCGGCAAGCCGGCACCTGTCGAGACACGCTTCGGGTTGAACGAGACCGTCGTCGTCAGGCTGTAGTCGCCGGGTGCGAGCGTCCACGTGGCTCCGACCGCGAGCAGGATCGTTCCCGCCCCCTTGGGTGGGAGCCCGATCGTCTGCCAATCGATGCGAACGGGCAGGGTTCCCTTCGCCGGCAACGCCACCCACCGCGGAACCGGTTGAGGTCCGCTTGCCACCATCATCTCGTACGTGGACACCGGCTCCCCCGTGCTCGTGACGAGCGTCGCGGTGGCGTGCGCCTGATCGAGGATGCGGACGGCGTCGGTGCGTTCGCTGCGGAGCTCGACGCGTGCAGCGAAGCGGCAGCCGCCCACTCCGTGATCGACTTCGAGCCATAGCCGACCCGCGACACCAGCAACGGGCGATGACCACGAGCCGGGTACGACGGGGCGAGGAGTGAACATGATCTCGAGCGTTGTCGTGTCGCCCGCCGGTGAAGCCTTCGCCACGACCGTCTGAACGCGAGCGCCGCTCTTGCTGGCGTCGATCACGACGCTTCGCGCTGCCGACGTGCGCACCTTCGTTTTCCAGCCGTCAGCGTCGAGCGTCTCGCGCCACGCGGAGGCGAGCACCTCTGGATCGCCACGGTAGGACAGGATGACCCGCTGGGCGTCGTTGCATGGCCCGGTGCATTCCCCCGGGGCCGCGCGTAGGGGGCAGTCCATGAGCGGCAGCGCCGCAGGTAGCAACTTCGGCCGCGTGCACGCTCCACTCGTCGGGCGATTGGTGCTTGGTGTGAACGTCAGCGCGAGCAGCGTCTCGCCCTTCGCTGCCGGTGGCGGTGCGGTCATCACGGCGGTCAGCACACGAGCGCCACCCTTCGTGGCTTCGACGATCGAGATCTTTCGTCGTGGCTCTCCGGCTCGGTCCGGATCGAGCGACGACTCGCGCACGCTGGCCTTCCAGCCGTCGGCTGCAAGCGCGGCTCGCCACGCAGACGCGAGCGCCTTCGGCTCACCACGATAGAAGAGGTTGACGTGCTGGTCGTTCGGCCCGCAGCCCGCCGTGCAAGCGGCTGGCGCTGCGCGCTCGGGACATGGCATCAGCGGCAAGGCCGAAGGCAACAGGTCCGGGCGCACACACGCATCCTTCGTCGCGCCTCCGGCTGCGCGCTCGAGCTGTTGCGGGGGCCCGCGATGCTCGGCCTCCGTGGTGGTGCCGCTGCTCGTCGGCTGGACCGACGCGGTCGGCTCGCTTGGTGTGCGGCCTGCGAGGACGAGCATGGTCACGGCCGCCGCGCTCAGGACGACGGCTGCGAGCAGTCCGACCGTGCGTCCGCGCCGCGCTCGCGTTTCCGGCGGTGATGCGGCGCGAGCGACGAGCGATGCACGATCGATGGGGGAGGGCGGAGGCACGCGCCACGTGCGCAGATCGATCCCGGCGAGTGCGTCCTCGCCCGCGTCATCCTGGTTGTTCGTCATCGGTCACCTCGGAAGAGATCGGGGTGGGCGCGCACGAGCTTGTCGCGGACGGCAGCTCGCGCGCGAGACAGGCGAGACTTCACCGTGCCGACGTCGATGTCCAACACGCTCGCAATCTCGCTGTAGTCGAGGTCGTGGTACTCGCGCAGGACCAAGGCGATGCGTTGCGGCTCCGGCAGCTCCACGACGGCCTTCGCGATCGCTGCGGCGAGCTCGAGGTCCGCAGCCTGCGTCGCTGGATCGGCGTAGCTCGCAGGCTCGAGCGTGGGGCGGCGGGAGGCGTCGCGCCGGCGATCGTCGAGGACGACGCGCGTGGTGATCGTCAGGATCCACGTGGAGAGGCGCGCCGGCCCCGACGGATCGAACCGCGCGATGTTCTGAAGCACACGGACCAGCGAGTCCTGCACGAGGTCGGCGACGCGGCTCTCGCCCTGCGCGCACGCCATGCGCCAGACGAGCGCGTGGACCGTCCCGTGATATCGCTGGACGAGCGCGTCGAGCGCCGCGTGCTCCCCTTGCTGTGCTCTGCGCAGGGTGAGCGGATCCAGCTCGGCTCGGGATGCCGGCATGGCGCTCGCTGACGCAGATCGTCCCATCTCTACGTTGCACGCGCCGGGGTGGCGATCGGTTCCATGAAAAATCGCGGTCACGCCGCTCGTCCGCACGGGACTGCCATGGGACAACAGACGGGCGTCGCCAAGCGTAGTTTGCGGACTTGCCACATGGCATGCGGCATGCGTTCAGGTCCTGGGCTGGGCTGAGCCCTGAGCCCTGAGCCCTGCCTGCTGAGCCCGGACCGGAGTTGATTTCGCGCTTGCGGCGACTGTCCGATCCTTGTCCGATGGACATCCGAAATCCGGACGTTCTTGTCCGCGATGCGGACTAATGCCAGCGACCGTCAGCGTCGTGGCGTAGTTATGCCCTGGCATGCAGCATGCTCTCCTCTCGTGGCCATGACTGCGCCACGTCCCGTGTTCCCCGGTCAATTCCTGATCATCCAGCGTCGATGCACGCAGCGACAGTTCTTGCTGCGACCGGACGACGAGACCAACAACGCGTTCACGTACCTGCTGGCCGAGGCGTCGCAACGCTTCGGTATCGACATCATCCTGCCGCAGATGATGTCCAACCATCACCACACGGCTGCGTACGATCGGTACGGCAACCACGTCGAGTTCCGCGAGCACTTCCATAAGCTGATGGCCAAGTCGCAGAACGCGCTGCGCGGTCGGTGGGAGAACCTCTGGTCGACCGAGGAGCCATGCATCGTCGAAACGGTAGCGGCCGAGGATCTTCTCAATCAGCTCGTCTACATCGCCACCAATCCGGTTAAGGATGACCTTGTCGACAAGGTGCACCATTGGCCGGGCCCGAAGTTCGTCCAGGCGCTGCTATCTGGTCGACCGATCAAGGCGAAGCGTCCTCGCCACTTCTTTCGCGAAGATGGACCGATGCCCGAGGAACTGGAGCTCCAGCTCGGGCTACCGGATGATTTCCCGGAGAAGGACGCATTCCTCGCCGAGCTCGAGCGTCGTATCGCGGAGGCGGAGGAGCAGTGCGCGCGTCAACGCATGCAATGCGGTCGCAGCGTCATGGGCCGCCGCTGCATCCTGCGCCAGTCCTGGCGTGACACGCCGACCAGTCGCGAACCTCGCCGCAACCTGCGTCCACGCGTCTCGTCACGAGACAAGCTCGACCGGATTGCCACGCTCCGCCGCAACCAGGAATGGCAAGCCGCGTATCGCAGTGCGCGTCTGCTGTGGCTCGCCGGATTTGACGTCCAATTTCCATACGGAACCTACTGGCTTCGTCGGTTTGCGAGGGTGCACGTGAAGCCATCTCCGGAATCCAACTGAACGACCTGAGAACAGTCCGCGGCGCCTGTCGCGGTCAGCGTGTGCAGTCTCCGCACGCGCCGTCGCGGCGTGGTCACCTGCCATCGCAGTAGGCGACACCGCAATCGCCGAATGCAGCGCGACGTGGTCGTGCGAGCGACGCGCGAGTGCTGATCGACGAACTGACTCCGGTCGGGTTCTTCGGCAGCGAGTGGGACCGCATCTTCAAGGACCCGATGACGACCGCCGCCGCGATCGATCGCCTGGTCCACCACTCCGTGATCCTCGAGATGACCGGCTCGAGCATCCGCATCGAAGAAGCGCAGGCCGGT
>JAEWJO010000790.1 GCA_023386455.1 Pseudomonadota bacterium
GTGGCGAGCAGGACGACGGCGGCATGGGCGGCTACGGCGGCTTCGGCGGCGCCGGCGGTTCCGGCGGCCACGGTGGCGGCGGTGGCGGTGGTCCGTCGGCGGCCGTCGTGTGCGTCGGCACCGCGAACATCAACATCCCGCAGACGACGCTGACCGGCGGTACCGGCGGCACCGGCGGTCCGTCGAACGGCAACGTCGGCGCGACCGGCGTCTCGACGCGCGCGATCGGCTGCGCGTTCTTCTAGTCAGGATGAAGCGCGAAGCGCTTCGGGACCCTCCTCGTGCCGCTTGCCGGCCTAGAGCCAGCGGCGGCGCCGGAAGAACCAGAGCTGCGCGCCGACGTAGATCCCGAACAGGCCGCACAGCGCCCAGAACGCCCAGTCGTCCTTCTGCAGCGGCACGCCGCCGACGTTGACGCCGAGCAGCGAGCACACGAAGCCGAGCGGCAGGAAGAACGCCGTGATGATCGAGAGGATGTAGAGCCGCTGGTTCGCGGCCTCCGCGACGCGCGAGCCGAGCTCCTCCTGCGTGACGGCGGCGCGATCGCGCGCGGCATCGAGCTCCTCGACGGAGCGCATCAGGTGATCGGCGACCTCGTGCACGCGCGCGCGGTGCGAGGCATCGAGCCACGGCAGGTTGATCGTCGCGAGCTTGCTCAGCGCCTCGCGCTGGGGCGCCAGGAACCGGCGCAGCGCGATCGCGTGGCGCCGATGCTCGGCGAGCGTCGCGCGGAGGTCGGACGTGTCGCCCGTGAGCACCTTGTCCTCGCATGCCGCGACGTCATCGCCGAGGCGATCGACGCGCATGATCACGTGGTCGATCATGTTGTCGACGAGGCCGACCATCAGCTCGCCGGCATCGCGTGGACCGAGGCCGGCCTCGAGACTCGCGACGAGCTGGCGCACCGAGCTCGACGGACGATGGCGAAGCGTCACGACGCGATCGCGCGACGCCCACGCGCGGACCGAGATCATGTCCTCCGGCGCGGCACCGGCGTTGTTGTTGATGCCGCGGATGATGACGAGGAGGTTCTCGCCATGTGCGACGGCGCGCGGGCGCGGATCGATATCGGTGAGCGCCGAGACGACGACGGGATCCAGCTTCGACTTCGTTCCGAGCCAGCCGGCGACCGAGCTGGCGGCGTAGTCGAAGTTGATCCAGAGCACGCCGTCCGATGGCTGCCACGCGTCGACGCCGGCCCAGTCGAGGGCGCGCGCGCCACCCTTGCCGTTCAGCACGAAGGCGTTGATGAGGCCGTCGGTCGACATCGCTGGATTCAAGAGCCGGTTGTACTACGCTCGTGGCGTGGGCCGCGCGGTGCTCGTGCTGGTGATCGCTTGCGGCGGCGTCGCGGCCGCTTCGCCGAGGCGCGAGTCGGCGTCCGACCTCGTCGACGTGACCACCGTGATCCCCGACGCCGTGCTCGACATCAGGTACGCGACGGACGCGAACTTCACCGGCAAGGCAGTCTATCCGGTCGCGTCGTGCAAGCTCCGGCGCGCTGTCGCCACGCGGCTCGCGAGGGCAGCGAAGACGCTGCGTGCGAAGAACCGGCGCTTGCTCGTGTGGGACTGCTACCGGCCGCGATCGATCCAGGCGGTGTTCTGGAAGCTCGTGCCCGACGCGCGCTACGTCGCGAACCCGAAGCAGGGCTCGCGTCACAGCCGGGGCGCGGCGGTCGATGTCGGGCTCGTCGACACGGACGGCAAGGCCGTCGTGCTGCCGACGGCGTTCGACGACTTCAGCGAGGCTGCACATCGCAAGACCGCGCTCGCGGGCGACAAGGGCGCCGAGGCGCGCACGCTCGAGGCGGCGATGAAGGCCGCCGGCTTCGTGGCGATGCCGACCGAGTGGTGGCACTTCGATGCGCCCGACGCGGCAAAGTACCCGCTGTCGGACGAGCCGCTCGATTGATCAGGCCGCGCGGAGCTTGCCGAGGAACTTCTCGGCCGCTTCGGCCATCGTCTCGGCGAGGAGGCGGAACTCGCGCAGGCGCGCCGACGACGTTCGCCAGGCCAGGCCGATCGTGCGGCCGGGCGGCGGCTTGCCGAGCTCGGCGAGCTCGACGGGACCCTTCGGCTGGACGAGCGCATCGGCGGCGGCCTCGGGCAGGAGCGTCACCCCCATGCCTCCGGCGACCATCTGGACGAGCGTCGGCAGGCTCGTCGCGCGCACCTCCATCGACTCGATCGCCCCGCCGCGCTCGCAGACCGCGAGCGCCTGATCGCGCAGGCAGTGGCCGTCCTCGAGCAGGAGCACGGTCTGGTCCTCGAGATCGCGCTCGGTGAGGCGGCCGCGCTTGTGGACGATCGGCGCGCCGCGAGGTGCAGCGAGCAAGAACGTCTCGCGCGCGATCGCCGCGGTCGTGACATCGCCGGGAACCGGGATCGCGACGAGCGCGACGTCGATCTGGCCGGCGGTGAGCTGGGCGAGCAGGCGGTTCGTCTGGTCCTCGCGCAGGATGAGCTCGAGCCGCGGGAACTTCTTGCGGACGGTGGGGAGCAGGGCAGGGAGCCAGTAGGGCGCGATCGTCGGGATGACGCCGAGGCGGAGCGGGCCGACGAGCGGCTCGGAGCGGCGGCGGGCGGCATCGCTGACGGCGTCGACGGCCTCGAGCGCGAGGCGGGCGCGGCCGACGACATCCTCGCCGGCGGGCGTGACGAGGACCGAGCGGCGATCGCGCTCGAACACCTGGATGCCGAGCGTCTCCTCGGCGGACTGCACGTGCGCGGACAGTGCCGGCTGCGAGATGCCGAGTGCCGTCGCCGCCTTGCGGAAGCTATGGTGATCGGCGACGGCGACGATGCACTCGAGCTGGCGGATCGACGGACGGTCCATGATAGCCACAGTCTATCATACCCATCGGCCTAATCGATTGGACCAATCAGCAGGGACGCCTCAAAGTGACTCCAACAAAGGAGTCACCCAGACATGCTCACGATCAACGATACGTTCCCGCAGTTCAAGGCAACCGCCGTGACCGGCCTCCAGCCGGGTCATCAGTTCACCGAGCTCACCGAGCAGAGCTACCCCGGCAAGTGGAAGGTCGTCTTCTTCTGGCCGAAGGACTTCACGTTCGTCTGTCCGACGGAGATCGCGGCGTTCGGCAAGCTGAACCGCGAGTTCGCCGACCGCGATGCGCAGCTGCTCGGCGTCTCGATCGATAGCGAGTACGTGCACCTCGCATGGCGCAACGCGCACCCCGACCTCAAGGACCTGCCGTTCCCGATGGTCGCGGACATCAAGCGCGAGCTGTCGACTGCACTCGGCGTGCTCGACAAGAACGAGGGTGTGGCGCTGCGCGCGACGTTCATCGTCGACCCGCAGGGGATCATCCGCTTCGTCTCGGTCAACGACCTCAACGTCGGCCGCAACCCGGCCGAGGTGCTGCGCACGCTCGACGCCCTGCAGACCGACGAGCTCTGTCCGTGCAACTGGCAGAAGGGCCAGGACACCCTCAGCACCGCCCCCGCAACGGCTTCGTGAAGGAGAACGTTCATGTCCATCGATCAACTCAAGGAGCGACTGCCCGACTACGCGCGTGATCTGCGGATCAACCTCGGCGTGATCACGTCGTCGACGGCCCTGTCGGCACAGCAGGCGTGGACGATCGCGCTCGCGTGCGCGGTCACCACGCGTAACAAGGACGTGGTGGCGGCGATCGAGGCGGATGCCTCGCCGCAGCTATCGCCCGAGGCGCTGAACGCGGCGAAGGCCGCGGCGGCGATCATGGGCATGAACAACGTCTATTACCGGTTCCAGCACTTCATGGGGCCCGAGGCCGAGTACGGACAGATGCCCGCGCGCCTGCGCATGCAGGTGATCGGTAACCCGGGCATCGACAAGCTCGACTTCGAGCTCGCGTGCCTGGCGGCATCGGCGATCACCGGCTGCGAGACGTGCGTCCGTTCTCACGAGAAGGTCGTTCGCGAGCGCGGCGGCACGAAGGAAATGGTGCAAGACAGCGTACGTATCGCCGCGGTCGTCAACGCCGTTGCGGTCGCGCTGCCGTAGGCAGAATTCCGAGAGATCCGCAGCACTGCGCAGGGCATGCGCGATGCACGAACGACTCCTCACACACGAGGAGTCGTCGATGAACACGAACGTTACGGGATCGAACGGGCACTCGCGGAAGCGTCGCGGCGCGACCTGGGATCAAAACGATCGCACGCTGAGCCATGGTGAACCGGCCGAGCCGCTGCTCGGAGTCCTTCCGATCAAGCGCTGGGTCCCCCAGGACGTTCACTCGGTCCTCGACTACGCGAACGGGCTGCAGACGCTCGGCGGCTACTTCACGGCCGACGACGATGCCGCCTGCTGGGCGAGCCTCGCGCTCGGCGCGTCGGTGATCGGCGTCTCGGCGATGACGGACTACCGTCTGAGCCTCGCGAAGATCATCCCGATCCGCGCGCACGAGACGCTCGACTACGCGTGGGGCGCGTCGGCGATCGCGCTGCCATTCGTGCTCGGCTACTGGAAGAGCTCGCCGCGGACCGCGCTGATGCACGTCATCGCGGGCGCCGGCTCGATCATCGGTTCGCTGCTCACCGACTACCGGTCGTACAAGAAGGAGCGCGCCGAGCACCGGGCGCGTGCGCGGTCACAGGCGGACCTCGCGCCGATCATGCCGACGTAAGTCCGTCACGTCATCGAACCCCAAGGCCGCGCCGCTTCCCTCTGGCGCGGTCTTTTCTTTTTCACGCGCGACCTCGACCGCTGGCGAGCACGGTCGCCCGGGCGAGCGCGCGATCTGTGCGGAGGAGCCCGCGGCCGCGCCGGTGCGCGTCGAAATGCCACCATTCGGCCTCCGACTGTGGTTAACGTCCGGCCGGGGTAACTGATGATGCGTCGTCTTCTGCTGGCTTCTCTCCTGCTCGTCGCTTGCGGCGACAAGGACATCAACATTCCTGACGCGTGCAATCCGCTCGGCGGATCCGCATGCATCACGCCGTGGCCCTCGTCGGTGTACGAGATCGACGACGAGAGCTCCGTCACGAAGCGCCGGGTCGACATCCCGGCCGGCGCGTTGCCCAAGAACTTCGATGGCATCGAGGTCAGCCCCGACATCTACAACGACCACGATGGGTTCTCGAACGCGGCGCCGATGATGATCGCGTTCGAGACGGGCATCGACGGCAGCAACCTCGTCAAGTTCAAGGACATGGGGCCGTCGCTCACCGACGCGAGCCCGACCGTCCTGGTCGACATGTCGACCGGCGAGCTCGTCCCGCACTTCGCCGAGCTCGACGTCCGCGGTGTCGATACCCCGGCGAGCCAGGGCCTCTACATCCGCCCGGCGGCGATGCTGAAGGGCGGCACGCGCTACGCCGTCGCGATCAAGAAGACGCTGAAGGCCAAGACCGGCGGCCCGCTGCCGATCTCCGAGGGCTTCCAGGCGATCCTCGACGGCGAGGCGACCACCCATCCGCTGCTCGAGCGCGTCCGCGGTCGCTACACCGACATCTTCGCGGCACTCGAGGCCAGGGGCGTCCACAAGTCCGACCTCGTCGTCGCGTGGGACTTCACGACGCGCTCGCGCTCGACCGTCCAGCGTGACCTCCTCGAGGCGCGCAAGGCGACGCTCGCGCTGACCGGTACCGATGGCTCGGCGCTCGACTTCACCGTCACGACGGAGGAGACCCCGGGCGACACACGCATCGCGAAGAAGATCACCGGCACGTTCGACGCGCCGCTGTTCCTCAACAATGCCACCGGCTACGCCCCGAACACCGTGCTCCTGCGCGATGGCCAGGGCCACCCGATGGCGAACGGTCTCTATCGCGTCCCGTTCACCGCGATCATCCCGCAGTGCGCGCTCGACGCGACGGCGCCGGTGCCGATCATGCTGTACGGCCACGGCCTCCTCGGTGACTCCGATCAGGTCGCGAGCGGCGGCACGCGCGCGGCGTCGGCCGAGATCTGCGCGGTCGCCGTCGGCACCGACATGCGCGGCATGTCGACCGGCGACGTCCCGAACGTCGCGCTCGCGCTCAACGACGGCAACAACGGCCACCTCATCTTCGACGTCCTCGTCCAGGGCATGATGAACCACGTCGCGCTCGTCCAGATCGCGCGCGGGCCGATGGCGACGAAGCTGTTCACGAAGACGCCCGGTGGCGTGTCGGTCGCCGACCCGAGCCGCGTCTATTACTACGGCATCTCGCAGGGCGGCATCTTCGGCACGACGGTGTGCGCGATCGATCCCGTGATCAAGCGCTGCGTCGTCCAGGTCGCGGGCATCAACTACTCGCTGCTCCTCGAGCGCTCGCGCGACTGGCCGACGTACCGCACGACGCTGATCGGCGCGTACGAGGATCCGCTCGTCGTCGCGCTCATGATCAACCTGATGCAGCAGGAGTGGGACCGCACCGATCCGACGGCGGTCGCCGACACGATCACGACGACCGGCTTCCCGGAGACGCCGGCGAAGCAGGTGCTCCTCCAGATCGGCATCGCCGACGACGAGGTGCCGAACGTCGGCAGCGAGTACGCGGCGCGCACGATGGGGCTGCCGGTCATCTCGCCGTCGCCCTACGTCCCGTACGGCCTCGAGGCCGCGACAGGCCCGGTGTCGAGCGGCATGGTCATCTACGACTTCGGCGTCGGCGGAACGATTCCGGAGGGCAACGAGTCGCCGCCGGACAACAATGTCCACTCGTCGATCCGGAACAAGAAGGCGACGACGGACATGATGAAGCACTTCTACGACACGGGTGAGATCATCCAGACGTGCACGGCGCCGAAGGGCTGCGACTGCACCGTCGCCGGCGCGTGCGGCGCGGACATCTGAACAGCGACGGCGCGGCCGCTTGATCAGCGACGGCGCGGCCGCTTGATGCCGTACGCGCCGAGGCGCTTGATCAGCGTACGGCGCGGCATGCCGAGTAGCTCGGCGGCGCGCGTCTGATTGCCGCCCGTGCGCTCGAGCGCGTCGAGGATCCGCGCACGCTCGAGCGTGGCGAGCTCGCTCGCGAGCGTCGCCGCGGCGGGCTCGTCGCCGCGTTGCGGTGCGGCCGCCGGTTCCGGTGCCGGCGACTCGAGGTCGGGGAACGGGAGGTGCTCGACGTCGATCGTCGAGCCGGCGAGCAGGACCGCACGCTCGATCGCGTTGCGCAGCTCTCGCACGTTGCCGGGCCACGCGTGCTCGCGCAACCGCTTCACCGCGGCATCGGAGAGCGCCGGTGCGTCCTCGCCGAGGCGGCCCGCGGCCTCGGCACAGAATCGCTGTGCCAGCGCTTCGATCTCGGCGGGGCGCTCGCGCAGCGGCGGGATGATCAGCGTCGCTGCTGCGAGCCGGAAGTAGAGGTCGCGGCGGAACCGTCCGGCCTCCACCTCGAGCTCGAGGTCGCGGTTGGTCGCGGCGACGAAGCGGACGTCGAGCGCCCGCGGCTCCGTGCCGCCGACACGCAGCACCGTGCCTTCCTCGAGCACGCGGAGCAGCTTGGCCTGCGTGCGCGACGGCAGCTCTCCGACCTCGTCGAGGAACACGGTGCCGCCACCGCCGCTCTCGAGGAGGCCCGCGCGCGCGGCGACCGCGCCGGTGAACGCTGCCTTCTCGTGACCGAAGAGCTCGCTCTCGACGAGCGAGTCGGCGAGGGCGGCGCAGTTGATCCGCACGAGCGGTCGGGCGGCACGCGGTGACGTGGCGTGGATGAACTCCGCGAGCACCTCCTTGCCGGTACCGGTCTCGCCGATCACGAGCAGTGGAATCGTGCCGCGGGCGACCCTCGTCGCGAGGCCATAGAGCCGGCGCATCGCCGGCTCGAGGACCACGGGCTGGGCTGGATTACTCGCGAGCTGCTGCGAGGGTCTTCCCGGCGAGGGCGCCGATGGCGCGACCACGCCGATCTCCTGGATCACGAGCGTGAGATCGCCGGCGCCGATGGGCTCGTTCGCGACGATCTGGACCGGTGCGCGCGGCGGCAGCGGTACGTCGCGAAGCGTCGTCCCGTTGGCGCTGCCGAGATCGCTGACGAGCACGACGTCGGCGCGCAGCTGCAGCTGCAGGTGCGCGCGAGACAGCGAGGGCTCCGCGATCTGGATGTCGGCATCACGCCCGCGCCCGATCGTGACCCTTCCGGCGAGCGGAAGCGTCCGGGTCTCGATCGTGTCGCCGGAGATGACGAGCAGCGTTCTGCGACGCACGTGGGCGTCTCCTCCTCGCTTCGGCCGCGTCGCCGTGTCGGAAGCCGACTGCCCCATCGCCGCGATCATGCCACGGCCCGAGCGGACAACGGTGGACGAGACGGCCGCGCGCTCAGATCGCGGTCGGGTTCTTCGCGGAGAGACGGCCGAGCTCGATCGCCTCGTTCACGCCGGGCGCGTCGTCGAAGCCGAGCGAGTCGAGCAGCGGGCGGTCCGGCAAGATCACGTCGATGGCGACGCCATTCGCGCTCGTCTCGCCGTACGCGTCTGCCGTCGTACCGCCGAGCGCGGTCGTGCCGCCGAGCAGCGCGCGCCGCTGCGCAGCATGATCGAGCCGGCCGACCGATGCCTTCCAGCGTGCCCGCTGCTCCTCGGTCATCTGCTCGCTCGCGGCGCCGCCCATGCGGCGTGCGTCGACCACGCCGAGTGCCGAGAGCAGGTCGGTGCGCGTCGTACCGAGGACGAATCCGTTCAGCATCGCGAACAGGTACTGCACCGCGGGTAACGTCAACGCGTCGACGCCGCCAAACAGGCCCGCGCCGCCGAGCAGGTTCTCGAACCACGAGTACTGCGTGATCGGGTTCGAGCCGGCGATCTGTGCGCCGCCGGCGTAGAGCTGATCGACACCGATGACGGTGATCTCCGTCGCACCCATCCGCAGCGCCGTGCGGATCGGCAGCGAGTCGGTGAGCCCGCCGTCGAACAGCGTGCGCTGGGTCGAACCGGCGCCGCGCTTCCCGTCCTGCGCGAGGCGAGCTCGCTTGCGCAGCTCGGCAGCGCGTGCGCTGGCATCGCCGGGAAGGCCGTGGGCGTTGGAGTAGCCGTCGATCGCCGCCTGCACGTCGGGCTGCGCCATCAGGTCTCGAACGACGCGGACCACGCCCTCGGGCGCGATCACGCGCAGGAGCTCCGGGAGGCCCGGCGGTAACCCGACGTCGAGAAAGCCGACCCGGCCGAGCGCCTGCAGCTCGCGAATCCGCGTGCGGCCGAGGCGGACCTCGAGCGGCTCCATGTACACGGGCATCGTCGACGACGCGTACACCGCATCGGCGAGGTTCATCGCGTAGTGGTCGCAGTCGAAGAGCGGCTGGGTGAGCCAGTTGCCGCCCTCGGCCATGTCGGGCTCGATCTCGACGAGCCCGAACGCCGACAGGGTGTCGAAGTCGCGATCGATCGCGCGATCGGCGAATGGCTCGGTGACGGAGAAGTAGCACCCGGTCTTGGCGTCCGTGATGCCGAGGCGCAGCTTCATCTTGTTCTCGGCGATGCGCTGCGGTCGGATCGTGTCGCGCAGCAGCCGGCGCAGCGGCTCCATCGAGTGGAGGCCGTGGAGCATCGTTGCGAGGTTGATCAGGCGCCGGAGCTGATCGCTCAGGTTGCTCGTCTCCGTCGCGATGAGCGCGCTCGCGACCGCGATGCCATCGTCGGCGAGCGGCACGCCCGGCAGGAGCAGCGTCGCGGCCAGCTTGCCGAGCAGGGCCGCGATCCCGATGTCGCCGGCGGCTCCGCCGACCGCGCCCGCCGCGCGCTCCATGAGGTTCGCGTACAGGTTCTTCAGGTAGATGCGGTCATCGTCGGCCGAGAACGATCGCCACATCGCGACGAGGTCATTGCCGACCTCGTCGTAGTTCTCGGCGACCTTGATCGCGTTGACCGCGCCCACCGAGACGCCGCAGACGATGTCGAACCGGCGGCCCTGTCGCCACAGCTCCTGGATCGCGCCCGCCTCGAACGCGCCCTTGGCGCCGCCACCGCTGAGCACGAGCGCTCGCACCGGCCGCTTGACCGCGCCCGGGATGAACCGATTGTCGCGCACGGCGTTCGCGACGGCCGCACCCTTCGCCGGATCGAGCATCACGGTGGTGGGCGACAAGCCGGGCTTCGCCGGCTGTGCCGGC
>JAEWJO010000794.1 GCA_023386455.1 Pseudomonadota bacterium
CCCGACGAGGGTGCGCTCGCGCAGGCCGCACTCGCCGAGCAGTACGAGCTCGGCAAGAAGGTCTACGCGGAGAAGAAGTGCGCGCAGTGCCACGAGGACAGCGGCGCCGGCAACAAGAAGAACCCGCCTGTCATCGGCGAGAAGGCGCTGCCGGAGAAGCCGGCCAAGGGCGCGAAGATCCGCAAGGCGCCGTTCAAGACCGCCGCGGACGTGCTCGGCTTCGTCAAGACGAAGATGCCGCTCAAGGCCGAAGGCACGCTGTCCGACGACGAGGCCGCGGCGGTGACCGCGTGGATCCTCTCGGAGAACAAGGTCAACATCGAGAAGCCGCTCGACGCGGCGAACGCGGCGGCGATCAACCTGCGCTAGCGACGCACGACACGCCAGCGTTCGCGCCACGCGATCCACAGCGCGAGCACGGCGACGAGCCCGAACGCGAGACCGAGCGCACCGACGAGTGCGCGCTTGCTCCTCGCGTCGACCGCGAACGGGCCGACCTTCGCCATCACCGGGCGAATCGCGCCGACCTCGACGACGATCTCCGGATCGGGAATCTCGGGTGCGGTGCCGCGAAGCAGCGCCGCGGCGGCGCGGGTGATCGCGCGCTTGTCGGCCCGGTCGTCGACGACGACGAGGACGGCGGCGCTCGGGGGCGTCGCGACCTCGGTCAACGGGTCGAGCGTCGGTCGGCGCAGCGTGACCTCGGCGCGGACGGCACCGGGAAGCTGGGCGAGCTGACCGGCGAGGCGATCGGCGTCGGCGCGGTCGGCGGTGCGTTGCCTCTCGACCGGGCCGTCGATCGCCGGCGCACACGCGGCGAGGACGAGCACGAGCACCGCGTTCCTCGTACGTCCCCGGGCGCGCGACTCCCGCACCGGCCGACGCTAGCACGCGGAAGAGATCGGCTCGCGTGCGAGGTGAAGCACGGCGATCGCGGTAGGCTGGGCGCCGTGAACGCCGTGGCGTACTTCGCGCAGCTCGCGTCCGTCGAGGCGGCGCGCCGGCTGGCGAGCCTGCCCGCGGCGCGGTTCGTGGCGGAGGGCGCGGGACCGATCGAGCGACCGAGCGAGGCGACCGGCGACGAGGCGAGGGCGCATGTCGTCGCGCGCTGGGAGGGCGACCTGTGCGGGCTCTTGAACGCGATGACGCGCGACGAGCTGGTCGAGGTCGCGGGCCGGCTCGTGCTCGATCGCGAGGGCAAGGCCGGCGAGCTACGCGCGCGGCTGTGGCGCCGGGGCGCCGAGCTGGAGAGCGCCGGGGCGGACCTGCCCGCGAGCGTCCAGCCGAGGCCCGTCGTGCTCGGTGGTCACCTGGTCGTCCAGGGCGCACCGCGCGGGATGTATCCGGCGTGCGACGTGTGGCCGCGACCGGTACCCGAGGCGCGCCCCGGCGAGCCGCCGGCCGACGAGCCCGACTCGATCGACGAGCTGCTCGTCGCCGCGGATCGCGCGATCGGCGTGCGGCTCGGGCAGCGAGGGCGCGACAAGGGCGCGTGGGGCAACCGCGCCGCGACGCTGCTCGGCGTGATCGAGCGCGGCATCGACGAGCCGGACTGGCGCGGCGATGTCGAGATCAAGACGGTGCCGGTCGAGCGCGAGGCATCGGGGCTGTGGCGTGTCGTCGAGGATCCGGCGATCGCGATGCTCGCAGAGCATGGTGCGCTCGCGAAGCTGCAGCGCACGCTGTGGCTCGCGCGCGCCGACGTCGAGGACGACGACGCGACGATCGTGTCGTGGTACCTGCTCGAGTGGGACGCGACGGTCGCGCGGCTCGCGCGGCGATATCTCCACGACCGGCCGAAGGGGCCCGCGGGCACCGACCAGCGCGGCCTGTACCTCCACAAGCGATTCTTTGCGGACGCGGGCCTGCTCGCGACGCTGAACGGAGTGATGTGATCGTCGACGAGCTCAGGATCATCGGCTCGACGCAGACGAACGTCGTCATGAGCGCCGAGCTGATCCGTGTCGCGCAGCGGGCCGTGCGCCAGCGGCCGGCGAACCCGCGCAAGGAGGGGCTCGGCCAGCTCGTCTACCCGTTCGATCGAGACCTCGCGTGGGCCGCGGTCACGTACATGCGGACGCCGACGCGCGTGCTCTGGGACGTGTACAGGACGCGCGCCGAGCGGCTCGAGCAGCTCTACGACGAGCTGTGCGAGAACATCCGCGACGACACGCGTGCGCTGTGGCGCGACGGCGATGGCATCAGCGTCGAGGCGCGCCGCGTCGAGGCGTTTCCCGCGGGCGAGCGTCAGATCGTCGGCACCGTGAAGAACGCGATCGTCGACACGCTCGCGCGCCGCGGCCTGCGGCTGCACGTCGATCCCGAGCGACCGGCGACGCGGTGGGTCGCGCGCCAGGACGATCAGGGCGACCTCGTGATCTCGATCGACCTCGGCGGCGGGTCGCTCTCGCAGCGAGGCTGGCGGCGGGATGCCGGCGAAGCGCCGCTGCGCGAGCACCTCGCGGCGGTGCTGCTGATGCTGTGCCGGTTCGACCCGCGCAACGACGTGCTCGTCGATCCGATGTGTGGCTCCGGCACGATTCCGATCGAGGCGTACCACCTCGCCCGCGCGACCCCACGCAAGGCACAGGCGCTGAAGGCGCTCGGCATCCAGCACGTCGCCGAGGGCGCGACGAGCCTCGAGCCGCAGCCGCTGTATCCGGACGCCGCGCCGCTGCTCGTCGGCTGCGACATCGACCTCGACGTGCTCGCCGCGGCTCGCGACAACGCGCGGGCGGCCCGCGCCGCCGAGGCGATCACGTGGCAGCGCGCCGACGTCGCGACGCTGACGCCGGAGATCGTCGCGGACATCGCGCGCGAGCGCGGCCGCGAGCCACCGGCGTCGGGCCTCCTGATCGCGAATCCGCCGTACGGCGAGCGACTCGACGAGCGCGACCTCGTCGAGGTCTATCGCGCGCTCGCGGAGACGTGCCGGCGATTCCGCGGCTGGCGCGCGGGCTTCCTCGTCGGCAACCCACTGCTCGAGGAGGTGTTCATGAACGTCGTCGGTCGGCCGCGGATCAAGAAGCCGCTCGCGAACGCGAACCTGCGCGCGTACTTCTACCTGTACGAGCTGTAGCTCGGTCCGCCTAAGCCCAGGGTCCGGCTGGGTTGATCCGTAGGCGTAGGCGCGAGCGTAAGCGTAAGCGGCTACCCGATCATCTTGGTCAACATCGAGACGATTCTGCCGGTCCCTGGGGTTAGTCCGGGTGCGTGGCGGCCCACGCGCTGATCAGCTCGAAGTCGTCGATGATCCGCGAGTGGTAGTGGCCCCACACGTCGGAGACCATCACCATCGACCCGCGCGACAGCTGCGGCGTCAGGTAGATGGCGTAGTAGCGCGCACCCGAGCCGTCCTCGACCTCGCCGACCAGATCGAGCGGCGCGCCGGAGACCGGACAGAGAAGCTCGCACTTGGTGCCGGCCGGCAGGTCGATGCCCTTCTTGCGGCTGTCGCCATGGATCGGCGAGAGGTGCACCAGGCCCTCGGTCCCCGCGCCGCGCACCTTCACGGTGACCGCCGGGTGACCATCGAACTCGACGCCGGCGATGCCGACCAGGCTGTCGCCCTTGGGGCCGTAGGCCTGCGTGACGATCACCACGACGGCGCTGTCCTCGGCGTCCGGGGTCGGGCCTTCGACGGCCACGTGCGAGCCGGTGACGGTGCGGTGCTTGCCGGTGACTCTCAGGTTTCGGCGATCGACGGGGTCCACGGGGTGAGCTGACAACCCTTTGGGCCGGATGGCAAGCGTTGACAGCTCACAGCTGCTCGGGCACCGCCAAGATCGGTGTGTATAATCGGGGCTCGCGATGACACGAGCACTCGCTATCGCGATCGGTGTGATCCTGATGGTGGTCCCGGCCCTGGCCGGAGCCGCCAAGCCCCGCGTCGCGATCGTCCCGTTCGACGGCGATCCGAACTACGACGTCGCCGACGTCGTCGCGGAGCTCGTCGAGGACGATTACAACGTCACCGGCGCCAAGCAGACGGGTCGCTCGATCGATCAACTCGGCCTCGACGCCGCTTCACTTTCCGACAAGGACATCAAGAAGCTCTCGAACGAGCTCGATGCCGACGCGGTGATCCGCGGCGAGCTGGCGCCCAAGGGCCCCCGCAAGCTGCTGCACATCAGGGTCACCTGGAAGGGCAAGAAGGCGCGCGGCTTCAACGTCGAGTACGCGAGCCTCAAGTCCAAGAAGATGCGCGCGGCCCTGAAGGAGAAGCTCCTCGAGAAGCTCTCCGCCGACGGCGCGAAGAAGACCGAGCCCTCCGACGACGCCGATCCCGTTCGCGGTGGCAAGAAGGGCGACCGCGACGACAGCGACGAGCCCGACAAGGCCGATCGCGAGACCCGCGGCGAGAAGGACGACGAGGATCCCGACGGCGGCAAGCGGGGCAAGCGCACCGCGCGCGGCGGCGAGGATGACGAGGAGATCGACGGCGCCGTCGAGGTCACGCCGATCAAGCAGAACCCGCACACCGCGAATCGCGCGGCGATCCGCGTCGACTTCGGCCCGTCGGCGTCGTCGCGCACGCTCTCGTTCGCGTCGCGCAACTTCGAGGAGGCGCCGAAGCCCTACCAGAACACGGTCGTCCCCGGCGGCCGCGTCGGCGGTGCGCTGTTCCCGTTCGCGTTCAGTAACCCCGACAGCTTCCTCGCCGGCTTCGGCGTCGCCGGCGACTTCGATCAGACGGTCGGTCTCAAGCTGACGAGCACCGCCCAGCCGGGCTCGAAGTTCCCGGTGATCCAGAAGCACTGGTCTGTGGGCCTTCGCATCCGCATCGCGTTCGGTCGCAAGGCGACGAGCCCGACGGTCACGCTCGGCGCCGGCATCATGCGCCGCATGTTCAAGGTCGACCGCGCTGCGCTCGAGATGGGCAACGTGATCGACCTGCCGGACGTGTACTACAAGGGCTTCGATCCGGGCCTCGAGGTCCGCATCCCGTTCGCGAAGGCGGTCGCGCTCGTGTTCGGCGGCAAGGCGATCCTCGTCACCGATGCCGGCCAGATCTCGAAGGGCGAGCAGTACGGCCAGGCGCGCATCACCGGCGGCGAGGGCACGGCCGGGCTCGACCTGACGTTCGGCAAGATCGCGGTGCGCCTCCAGGGCGAGGCGACGCAGCTGGGCTATGCGTTCGCGGGCAACGGCGACATGTCGAACAACCGCGACGGCAACCCGATGACGAAGGACGTCGGCGGCGCCTCCGATCGCTACATCGGCGGCTCGCTGACGTTCGGAGTCCTTTACTAGGACCTGGCCCCGCGCGAGACTGACCGGCCGTGACCCCGCCGGCGGCTTCTCGCTGCAAGCTCGTCGTCGCTCATCCCGAGCGCAAGGCGCAGCGCTCGCTCCAGCGGCTGGTCGGCGCGACGCTGTGCCCCGTCGCGGTCGTCGCCGATCTCGACGCGCTGCGAGCCGAGGTCGACGAGACGGCGATCGCGGTCGTCGACGCGGGGTTCGCGCTCGCGCACCCCGAGCTCGCCGCGCTACCCGCGCGCGCGTGGAT
>JAEWJO010000027.1 GCA_023386455.1 Pseudomonadota bacterium
GCGCAACAGTCGCTCGCGATCGCCCTTGCCGGCGAGCGCCGCCTGGATCGACAGACGCGCGCGGAGGTGCAGCACCTCGTCGGCGATCAGCGAGATGCGAAGGATCTGCGAGCTCTTCAGCGCGGACCAGCGATCGCGCAGGAGCTGCAACCCCTCCTCCGCCGTGCCGCTATAGAGGTGCAGCTGACACTCGCCGAGGAGGTGGTGGTAGTGCTGCAGATGGAACCAGCGCGAGGTCCACTGCCGTGCGGCCTCGTCGAGCCGATCGCGCGCACCGGCGACATCGTCGACGACGAGCCACGCCGCGTTCGGCAGCCCGACGCACAGGTTCGTCGCGCCGTAGAGGTCGCCGCGGTCGGTCGCGCGACGGTGGAGCGTGGGCGTGAGCTGGGCGAGCTCGCGGAGGTCGCCGAGGTAGAACAGGCAATAGACGATGAAGAAGTCGATCGTGTCGTGCTCCCACGTCGCGGTCGCCGTCTGGTTGCGGATCTCCTTGTCGGCCTTGCGTGCGAGGTCGAGCGAGCGCTTCCACTCGCCCCCCTGGTAGGCGGTGATGCACTCGCCGCCGGAGATCAGCGACGCGACGTGCTCCGACGGACTGCGCGCCAGCAGTGCGCGCGCGGCGGCGAATAGCTCGCCGGCACGGCGGCGCGAGCGAGGGCCGCCGACCGCGTGGAAGCCGCCCTCGATCGCGAGTGCGCGCGCGACACGGGTCGGCTCGCCGGCGCGGAGCGCGAGCAGCAGATGGCGCGTCTGGAAGTCGGCGCCGCGGATCGTGTCGACCATCGCGAGCCCGCCCGCGACCGACCAGCACAGGTCGACCCGCGTCAGCTCGGCGGCGGAGACCTCGCCGGCCTGGCGCTCCTTGAACCGGAGGCCGCGCGTCGTGATCAATGCGCGGCGGAACACGAGCGATGCGAGCGAGCGGCGCGGGCTCGCCGGCAGCGCCATGCCGAGCGTCGCGAGCACCGTCGAGATGAGGTCGACGCCGCGGTCGATGTGACCGGAGATGAGCAGCTGTTCGGCCGCGAGCCGGCGGCGATCGAGCGCGACCTCGTCGGCGGTGGTCGCCTCGGCGGCGGCCAGGTACGCATCGGCGGCCTCGGCACCGCGGCCACCGAGCCCGAGCGCCTCCCCGAGGTGCGCGTAGAGGTCACCGCGATCGGGATGGCCGAGCTCGATCGCGAGGCGGTAGTAGCGTGCTGCGCGGTCGAACGCGAGCGTGTCGACGGCATCGCGAGCCGCGGCGGCAGCGTACGGCGCGGCGAGGTCGGCGCGACCGGCGCCCTGCCAGTGGAACGCGAGCATCGGGTCGTGGCCGCGACGCTGCGAGGCCTCCAGTGCGACGGCGAGCGCGCGATGCAGCTCGACGCGCCGCACGTCGCCCATGTGGGTGACGATCGCGGCGCGGATGCGATCGTGATACGGCTCGACGGAGTTGTCGGTGCCGGCGCCGGTCGTGCGCACGAGGTTCGCGACGCGCAGCAGCGACAGCGTGCGCCCCAGCTGCTCGGGCGCGATATCGGATGCGCGCACGAGCGTGTCGAAGTGAACCGGCTCGCCGGCGAGCGCGATCACCTCGAGCACGCCTCGCACCTTCGGATCGAGGGCGGAGACGCGGGTCCACAGCGCATCGTCGAGGCGGAACGTGCCACCGCGCCGGCCGCCGGCGGCGTGACGCACGAGCTCGTCGAGGAACAGCGGGTGCCCGGCCGCCTCCGCGGAGACCTCGCCGATGTCGATCGGATCGCGGACGTCGTGGATCGCACACAGCCGCTCGGCGAGCTCCTGGCACGCGTCGGAGTCGAGCGGGCCGAGATCGATCGTCTGGATCTGCGGGCACGCCACGCGGATCTGTTGCTCGACGTGCGCGGTGCCGGTCGGCGGCCGGATCGTCGCGAGCAGGAGCAGCGGCGGTGCCTCGGGTGGCCGCACGATCTCCGCGAGCAACGCGAGGCTGTCGTCGTCGGCCCACTGCAGGTCGTCGATCGCGAGCACGACGGTGTGGCGCCGCGCGAGACGCACGAGGAGCTCGCGAAGCGCGCCGAACATCCGGTCGCGCAGCTCGCGCTGGCCGAGGGCCATGCCGGCGGGCGCGTCGGCGAATGCCTTCACCCGCTTGAGATCGGGGAACACGTCGGCGAGCGGCGCGGCGTGCAGCGGCAACATCGCGGCCGCCGCGGCGGGCTCCATCTTCGCGAGCGCGCGGGTCAGCCCCTCGACGATCCCGTCGAATGCCTTGTAGGGCGTCGACTCGCGCTCGAAGCAGCGCCCGCGGACGACGAGCGCGTCCTGCTCGATCGACTGCAGGAACTCGCGGACGAGCGTCGTCTTGCCGAGGCCCGAGTCGCCGCGGATCAGCACGGTCGCGGGCGTGCCCTCGCCGAGCACGTCGGTGTCGAGGATCTCGCGCAGCCTGTCCAGCTCGGCATCGCGGCCGACAAACGGCGGTCCCTGCGAGATCGTGCCCGCCGCGCGCTTCGCACGGTCGGTCCGCAGCCCCGCGACCGGCGTCGCGGCCGAGCGCCGCAGCCGGCGGATCGCGGTCGCGCCCGTCGGTCTCGCCGCCGGATCGAAGCGCAGCAGCGACGAGCACAGTGCCGCGAGATCCGCGGGCACGTTCGCGGAGAGCTCGTCCGGCGGCGTCGGCTCGATCTGCTGCTTGTCGGACAGGATCTTCATCACCGGCCCGTCGTGCGGAGGCCGGCCGGTCAGCGCCTCGTAGAGGATGACGCCGGCCGAGTACCAGTCCGACGGCGGTCCCGCCGGCTGCCCGGCCGCCTGCTCGGGTGACATGTAGTGAGGCGTGCCGACGATGCTCGGCCCCGACCACGTCGCCGAGCGCTCCTCGAACGACGCGGCGAGCCCGAAGTCGAGGATGACGACGCGATCGTCGGCGGTGACGAGCACGTTCGACGGCTTGACGTCGCGGTGTACGAGCCCGCGCGCGTGCAGCGCCTCGAGCGCGCGCCCGAGCTCGGCGAACCCGTGGCGCAGCCTCGTCTCGTCGAAGCCCGTCTCGTCGGCCGGCCGCACGTAGCTGAGGAAGTCGACGCCGTCGACGAGCTCCATCGTGTAGTAGAGCCGGCCATTCTCCTCGAACAGCTCGCCGAGCGAGACGAGGTTCGGGTGCTCGACGTCCTGGAGCACGCGGAACTCGCGCTTGAAGTGGCTGATCGCCTGCGGGTGCTCCAGACGCAGCGCCTTGATCGCGGTCTTGCCACCACGATCGCGATCGACCGCCTCGTAGACGTCCCCGGTGGAACCGCTGCCGATACAGCGCAGGATGCGGAACCGGGCCGAGATCAGCGTGCCCGCATTCACCCTCCCATCGTACCCCGCTATCCCGCTGTAGCGGTGGCGAATAGCGAAACCACGCCCGGCTGCATGAAGTGATGCATCCGGGCGAGCTTGCCGTCGCGGACCTCGAGGGCCTCGATCGCCCGCAGCACGCCGTCGCGATGGAACTCGCAGCCGAGGCCGCCGTTGACGCCGATCGGCACGAGGGTGACCTGGCCCGCCGACCATCGCGCGAACATGCGCCGGTAGAACACGATGCTGTCGGCCAGCCCGCGGATCCACGTCGGCGACGGCGGCATCGTCGTGTGCATGTCGTCGTGGATGATCGCGATCATCGCCTCGACGTCCGCCTCCGCGATCGCACGCACGTACCGCTGCAT
>JAEWJO010000462.1 GCA_023386455.1 Pseudomonadota bacterium
ACGCGGTGACGAGCGACGCGCGCCTCGCGTTCGTCCACGTCCTGCGCGTCGACACCTGGGGCCACAGGAAGGGCCGCGACTCGACCGAGTATCGCGCCGCGGCGAGCGAGGCCGACGCGATCCTCGCGACGCTGGTCGCCGGTGCACCCGACGCGCGCTGGTTCCTGCTCTCCGATCACGGTCACCTCGCCGGGGGCGGCCACGGTGGCGAGGATCAGAGCATCCGGCAGGTCGAGCACTGCATCGTCGGTCCCGGCGTCGCGCCCGGCCGCGCGGGGCTCGTCCACCTCGTCGACGTCTCGCACGCGATCGCCGACTCGGTCGGCGTGACCGTCGATCGCGCGTCGCGTGGCAGGCCGCTGTCGGTCGCGCGCGCCGCTCCGCTCGACCGGGATCAGGCAGTCCCCCCGCTCGCGCTCGGCACCGGCGCGATCGCGCTGTTCCTGCTCGCGCTCGGCCTCGCGGCATCGGCGTGGAGCATTCGCACGTGGTGGCTCGCGCCGGCGTGGTTCGTCGTCGGGGTCGTCGCGTTCTTCATCGTCAACGGCGAGCCGACGCTCTCGATGCCGATGGTGTACGCGCGCGATGGCACGCGGCTCAGCCAGGCGTGGGAGCCGGCGGTGATGCTCGCAGCGGCCGCGACGTTCGTCGGTCTCGGCAGGACGACGCTACTCCGGGTGCTCGTCGCGCAGCTCGCCCTGCCCTTCGCGTGCCTCGCGGCGGCGATCACGGCGTGTGGCGGCTGGGCGCCGCTGTTCGGTGCGGAGCTCGC
The DNA here is from genome assembly GCA_023386455.1 of Pseudomonadota bacterium. Taxonomy (GTDB): domain Bacteria; phylum Myxococcota_A; class Polyangia; order Haliangiales; family Haliangiaceae; genus JABFXX01. The sequence continues at coordinate 773 of JAEWJO010000462.1, forward strand.
ACCGGTCGTGCCGCACTACACCGCGTACGTGTCGCCGCTGTTGCTGTTCACGGCGCACGGGGCGGCCGCTGTCGGGCTCGCTGTTCTCGTACGGACCGGCCTTGCGGCGTTCGATCGACCAGGACCGGCGGAAACTCCGCGAACCGAGCCTTCAGCCGGCTGACGAGCTCGGGCTGCGCCGCCGACAGATCCGACATCTGTGCCGGGTCCGCGTCGAGGTCGTAGAGCTCGACGAGGTTCTGCGCCGGGTTGACGATCAGCTGATGCGGCCATTCGACGACCGACCACTGATCCTCCTCGTGGATCGCGAGGGCGCGGTCCCGGGGACGCAGCGAGAGCGGCGCGCCGAGCAATGACGGCACGAGGTTCGCGCCATCGAGCGGCAGGTCGACCTGCGCACCGACGAGGTCGAGCAGCGTCGGGGCGACGTCGACGAGCGACACCAGCTCGGTGCGCTGGCCCGGCGCGACGCCGGGGATGCGGAACGCGAGCGGGACGCGGACGAGCGGGCTGTACGTGACCTTGCCGTGCGTCTCGAGCAGGCGCGGATCCTCGCCGAGCGACTCGCCGTGGTCGCTCGCGAAGATGATGATCGTCCGATCGGCGAGCCCCCTGGCCTCGAGGTCTGCGAGCACGCGCGCGACCTCGTCGTCGATCGCGCGGAGCAGCGCGCGGTAGCCGTGGGCCTTCTGCGACGCGCCCGGATGGACGGCGTCGCGCAGCTTCGCCGGCACCTTGATCTGGTGGTGCTCGTGGACGTCGAAGTAGTGGAGCCACACGAACCGCGGCGCGGTGCTCGTATCCGCGAGCGCCTTCAGACCCTCGGCGGTCGTCGCACCGGCGCTGACGTGATCGCCGACGTTGGCGTGCCCCCAGTCGGTGTGGACGGTCACGAGCTTGTCGACGCCGCGCCCGATCAGGGTCTCGCCCGCGTAGCGCAGCACCTCGGCGGGGATCGCCGCGAACGTCTTCATGCCGGCGCCCTTCAGCGTCTCCGGCAGCGTCGCCGCGACGACCTGGAACGGATCGAACCGGCCGGTCAGCAGCGTCGCGAGCGAGACATCGGTCCCGGTCGCCGGCGCGATCGCGCGCGTGAACCACACGCTCTCGGCGAGCAGCTTCGTGATCGTGGGAAAGTCCGCGCGATCCGCCGCGTCGGGCGCCAGCAGGTCGGCGCGCAGCGCATCGACGGTGATGAGGAGGACGTTCATGCCCTTCGTGCGCGCGAGCTGCGCGGCGACCTCGGGTGTCTGCCGCCATGCCGAGAGCGTGATCTCCGAGCTGGGTCCGCTGTCGACGCGCGGGGTGACGCGCACCGCATCGGCGCCGTCGCAGTCCTGATCGACGCCATCGCCGGGCACATCGACCGCACCCGGGTGCCGGTCGCCGTCGAAGTCATCGCAATCGCCACCGCCGAGGATCACCGCCGCGCCGTCGCGATCGAAGTCGACGAGCGATCGCCACACGCCGACGAGATCCTTGCTCTGATCGCCGAACGTCGCGAGCAGCCGCCGGTCGTTCGGCGAGCGCAGGCCGACGAGTGACGCGACGACCGCCGACGCGATCACGACGGCCGCGAGGACCGCCGCGAGGATCGCCGGCACGTTGCCGCGCCGCGTGCAGCGCAGCGCGACACCCGCGAGCACGATCACCGCGAGCGTGGCTCCCGCGTGCGCGGCCGGATAGCCCGTCTTCAGGATGTGCTTCTCGGCCCACACGATCGAGCCGAGCGTGCTGGCGACCGCGAGCACGGCGATGCCACGCGTCGTCAGATCGGCGTCGCGCAGGATGCGGCGACCGAGCGCGATCGCGGCCGCGGTCGCGACGACGAGCACGAGCGGCAGCAGATACGGCGCGGCTCCTGCGAGCGGCAGGGTCTGCGCGTACGCGCCGAGGAACAGCGATCGCGACACCGGCACGTAGACGACGAGCGCCGGCACCGCGAGCGCGAGCGCGACGACCCACCATGGCCGGCCCGTGGTCGCGCGCTCGACGCCGGCGACGACGAGCCCGGCGACAAGACCGGTCGCCGCGAACACCGGGACGACCGCGAGTCCGAGCTGGAGCGAGCCGAGCCGGACGCACTCGAGCAGACCGATCGCGATCGCACCGAGGACGTGCGCGACGAGGATCCAC
>JAEWJO010000162.1 GCA_023386455.1 Pseudomonadota bacterium
CGAAGACCCTCGGACCTTCTGCTGGACGAAGTCTGCCGATGAAATCTTGGCGAACCTCAAGCGCTTCTGCGAGCGCACCCTCGGAAGTCAGGCGCTGCTTCCGAACTTCTGATCCAGGGCACTAGCGCAGCTCGCGCGCCAGGTCGATCGGCGTCGCGGCTTCTTCACCGCCGCGGGAGAAAGCGCGCTAGTCGCGATCTTCGTAGGGCTCGGGGTCGGGCTGCACCTTCCACATCACGCGGGCGACCTTCTTGCCGATCATCGCCGTGCCGCCGTTCGCGCTCGCGTCCTCGCAGCGGTCCTCGAAGATGACGCGCAGTCGGGATCCCTGATCGAAGCACGCGGTCACCTCGCCCTCGCCCCAGCACTCGCAGACGGACGCACCGTGCGCGCTCCGCAGCGGTGCGCCGATCGTCCAGTCGCGGCCCTCGACGGCGACCCTCGGGCTGATCGCGAACACCGCGAAGATCGTCGACGCGTAGGCCCGCTCGCCGGACTCGGGCTCCTCGGAATCCGCCGCTGCGTCATCGGGCACGACGTAGAACAGCTGCTCCGCACCGCGAAACACCTCGAACACGAGGCCGCTGTCGACGCCGAGCACGGTCGACTTGACGACGAGGTCCGGAAACAGCGAGCGCAGCTCCGCCTCGGTCGCGCGCGTCGTCTCGGTGATCGGACCGAGCCCGCGCCGAGATCGCGAGCGGCTGGGCCTTCTCCGAGCTCGCGAGCGAGGCGGTCGACGAGCCAGGCGACGAACCGGTGTAGCAGCCCGCGAGGGCGAACGCGGCGAGCGCGCTCGTCCTCATGCAAAGGCTCGGTCGATGAATGCCTTCGCGGTCGGCGGGCGCTCGTCGGAGGTCTTCGCGAGCGCGGCCAGGATCGCCAGCTCGAGCTTCTCCGTGCAGTCCTTGCGGAGCTGGCGCGGCGCGACCGGCGCCTCCGAGAGGTGCGCGAAGCCGATCGCGATCGCGTTGTCGCCGGAGAACGGTGGACGCCCGGTGACGAGGTGATAGGCGAGCGCGCCAAACGAGTAGATGTCCGAGCGCACGTCGACCGGCCGGCCGCGAACCTGCTCGGGCGCCATGTAGTGCGGCGTGCCGAGGATCGCACCGGTCGCGGTGAGGCCCTCGGCCATCGTCGTCGTCGCGAGGCCGAAGTCGATGATCTTCACCGCCCCGCGCTCGCCGACGAGCACGTTGCTCGGCTTGAGGTCGCGGTGGATGACGCCGGCGTTGTGCGCGGCCTCGAGACCGGTGCCGATCTGCTGCAGGATGTCCTGCACGTCCTTCAGCGGGACGATGCCGCGCTGGGCGATCACCTCGGCGAGCGTGCGCCCGGCGAAGTACTCCATCGACAGGTAGAGCAGACCGGGACGCGCCTCGCCGAGATCGTGGATGCGGATGACCTGCGCGCAGCTCACCTTGCGCGCGGCAGCGGCCTCGCGGCGGAAGCGGACGATCATCGCCTGCTCGTCCGCGGCGAACGCGCTCGAGATGACCTTGAGTGCGACGAGCTCGCCGAGCACCTCGTCGTCGGCGAGGTACACCGCGCCCATGCCGCCCTTGCCGAGCAGGCGCTGGATCCGGTAGCGCTGCGCGAGCACCTGACCGGGCTCGAGCGTCGTCGTGAAGCTCGGCGGCTTCGCACCGTGTGCGGTCGCCGTCCGGTCGAGCGCGGCAGCCTCCGCCTTCTTCGCCGGCTCGCCTGGCCTGGCAGGGTCCGGCTTGGGCTCGGTCGCGCCGGCGGGTGCGCCGACCGCGACCTGCAGGGGACCGGCGCCGGGCGGCGCGAGCACGAGCGAGCGATGCTCGTCGACGATCTTCGCGAGCTTCTGGTTCAGCTCGAAGTCGACCGAGCACACGATCGACTCGAGGTTCTCGACGCGCTCGCGCAGGAGCTTGTTCTCCTCGAGCAGGAGCTTGGTCTCCTTTGCCGGCTCGATGCCCTTGCGGCCGGTCATGGCCTCGAGCTCGAGCTTGCGCGCCTCGTGACGCGTCTTGAGCGCATACAGCGGGATGCCGAACGCTCCCATGACCGCGATCAGCCCGACGAAGTCCATGGCTCAGCTCGGACCTGCAAAGGCCTCGATCGGCGGACACGAACATACGAGGTTGCGGTCGCCGTACGCGTTATCGACGCGCGCGATCGGCGGCCAGTACTTGTGGACGCGCAGCCACGGCGCCGGGAAGGCCGCCTGCTCGCGCGTGTACGGGCGATCCCACTCGGTGCCGCTGACCGCGGCCGCGGTGTGCGGCGCGTTCTTCAGCGGGTTGTTCGCGCGATCCATCTGGCCGGCCTCGATCGCGGCGATCTCGGTCCGGATCGAGATCATCGCGTCGCAGAACCGATCGAGCTCGGCCTTGCTCTCGCTCTCCGTCGGCTCGACCATCAGCGTGCCCGGCACCGGGAACGACATCGTCGGCGCGTGGAAGCCGTAGTCCATGAGGCGCTTCGCGATGTCCTCGGCCTCGATGCCCGCGGACTTCTTGAAGCCGCGGCAGTCGAGGATCAGCTCGTGCGCGACGGTGCCGTTGCGGCCCGTGTAGAGCACCGGGTAGTGCGAGCCGAGGCGCTTGGCGATGTAGTTCGCGCCGAGGATCGCGATCTCGGTCGCGCGGCGCAGCCCCGGCTCGCCCATCATCGCGATGTACGCGAACGAGATCGGCAGGATCGACGCCGAGCCCCACGGCGCCGCGCTGACCGGACCGACAGGCTGGCTGCCGCTGGCGGCGAGCGGGTGACCCGGCAGGTACGGCGCGAGGTGCTTGGCGACCGCGATCGGGCCCATGCCCGGACCGCCGCCGCCGTGCGGGATACAGAACGTCTTGTGGAGGTTCAGGTGACAGACATCGGCGCCGCACTCCGCCGGCCGCGTCAGGCCGACCTGCGCGTTCATGTTCGCGCCGTCCATGTACACCTGGCCGCCGTTCGCGTGGACGATCGAGCAGAGCTCCTGGATGCCCTCCTCGAACACGCCGTGCGTCGACGGGTACGTGACCATCACGCACGACAGGTTCGCCGCGTGCTTCTCGGCCTTCGCCTCGAGGTCGGCCATGTCGATCGTGCCGTCCGGCGCGGTGGCGACGACGACGACCTGCATGCCGGCCATCACGGCCGATGCCGGGTTCGTGCCGTGCGCGCTCTGCGGGATGAGGCACACGGTGCGGTGCGCCTCGTTGCGCGCGCGGTGGTAGCCGCGGATCGCGAGCAGACCCGCGTACTCGCCCTGCGCGCCGGAGTTCGGCTGTAGCGACACGGCGGCAAAGCCCGTGATCTCGGCGAGCCATGACTCCAGCTGCTCGAACATCGCCTTGTAGCCGCCCCACTGCTCCGCCGGCGCGAACGGGTGCATGCGGCCGAACTCGGGCCACGTCACCGGAATCATCTCGGTGGTCGCGTTCAGCTTCATCGTGCACGAGCCGAGCGGGATCATCGACGTCGTCAGCGACAGGTCCTTCGTCGTCAGGCGGTTCAGGTAGCGGAGCAGCTCGTGCTCGGCCTGGTAGCGCTCGAACGTCGGGTGCGTGAGGAACGGCGACGTGCGCGCGACGCCGGCGGGCAGCGCCGGGACCTCGGTCGCCTTGACGAGGTCGGCGATATCGAACGGCAGATCGCCCGTCGCGAACGCCTCGAGCAGGTCGTGGACGTCGGCGTGGCTCGTCGTCTCGTCGCACGAGATGCCGACGCCATCGTCGTAGCGGCGGAGGTTGATGCCGCGCTCGAGCGCGCGCGCGAGGACGGTCGCCTGCTGGTGCGCGTCGAGATCGATGCGGAGCGTGTCGAAGTACATGCCGGCGCGCGGCGCGAAGCCGAGCTTCGTCAGACCCGCGGCGACGACCGCCGTGAACGCGCGCACGCGGCGCGCGATGTGCGTGAGGCCTTCGGGCCCGTGATAGACGGCGTACATCGACGCCATCACGGCGAGCAGCACCTGCGCCGTGCAGATGTTACTCGTCGCCTTCTCGCGGCGGATGTGTTGCTCGCGCGTCTGCAGCGCGAGGCGATACGCGACCTTGCCCTTGGCGTCGCGCGAGACGCCGATGATGCGGCCCGGCATCTGGCGACGGAACTCGTCCTTCGACGACAGGAACGCCGCGTGCGGGCCACCGAAGCCCATCGGTACGCCGAAGCGCTGCGCGGTGCCGATCGCGATGTCGGCGCCGAGCTCGCCGGGCGGCGTGAGCAGCGTCAGCGCGAGCAGATCGGTCGCCGTCGCGACCGACGCGCCGGCCGCGTGGATCTTCGCGATCGCGTCGCGCAGATCGATCACCTGGCCGTCCGTCGTCGGATACGACAGCAGGACGCCCGCGACCGTGGCGTCGAGCCCGGCGAGGATCTGCGGCAGCGTTCCGATCTTCAGCTCGATGCCGAGCGGCTCGGCGCGCGTGCGCATCACCGCGATCGTCTGCGGGTGCGTCGCGTCGTGGACCCAGAACGCGTTGCGCTTGCCCTCGGCCTGGCCGAAGCACATGTGCATCGCCTCGGCGGCGGCGGTCGCCTCGTCGAGGAGCGACGCGTTCGCCATCGGCAGCGCGGTCAGATCCTCGATCATCGTCTGGAAGTTGATCAGCGCCTCGAGGCGGCCCTGCGAGATCTCGGGCTGATACGGCGTGTACTGCGTGTACCAGCCGGGATTCTCGAGCACGTTGCGCAGGATCACCGCCGGCGTGATGCAGTCGTAGTAGCCCTGGCCGATGAACGACCGCATGACGTGGTTGTCCGCGGCGAGGTTCTTCATCTCCTCGATCAGCTCGTGCTCGCCGAGCGGCTCGCCGAGTGCGAGCGGCTTCTTCAGACGGATCGATGCCGGCACCGTCGCGGCAGCGAGCTCCTCGAGCGACTTGTAGCCGAGCGCGGCGAGCATCTCGGCGGTCTCGGACTTCTGAGGTCCGATGTGGCGGCGTGCGAAAGTATCCGATGGAGCGAGGACGTCCGGCTGCACGGGCGCACCCTAGCACCCCTGCGCCCCGCGTTGGAGGGTGCCGAGGGGGCCGCGAGATCCGATGCGAACCTACATCGGCCCGCCCGTGGCCTTCGTTACGGGGCGACGCCGGTGAATGCGTGGAACGACGCAGCCCGACCTAGCTCGGTCGGCTTGTAGCGAATGTCGAGCAGGGCGATGACCTCGGTCAGCGCACCCGGCGCGCAGCCGACGATGAACTGGTTGCAGCAGGCGTAGGCGAGCTGCATCCCCATGCCTCCCTCGCCCGTCTGCTTGCCGCCGACCGAGAGACGCTTCGCCATCGCCGCGAGGTCCGCACTACCCCAGCGATCGCGGACCTCGATCGCGAGGAAGCGCGCGTCGGTCGCCCAGCGCACGGTGACGGTGTCGCGGTCCGCGAGCGGTCGCGGGGTATCGCGGCGCTCGTCGGCGCGGATGCGGGCGCCCGCTGCGTCGACCGGTGCCGCGTAGATCGCGTTCGAGATCAGCTCGTCGGCGATCACGCTGACGAGCGAGCCCACCCGTTCCGGCAGGCCGACGGAGACGACCTCCTTCGCGAGCTCGGCGACGGTCGTGTCGCGGTCGCGCGCATCGGCGAGCTCGTGGCCGCGGACCTCGGCGCCCCACACCAGGTACTTCTCGATCCCGAAGACGTCGCCGCGGATCAGCTTCTGCGCCGTCGCGAGCAGCTCCTCGCCGAGCATCGGCATCGGGTGGCTGATGACGTGGCGCCAGCCGCCGGCGAGCAGCGCCGTCACCGCGTCGGCCGCGGCCGGTGCGAGAC